>JAKSIE010000079.1 GCA_024398995.1 Fibrobacter sp. | reverse complement strand
TCATGGAGTTTGCGGTGAACATGCCGGAGCAGGAACCGCAAGTGGGGCAGGCGTTTGCTTCGATAGCTGCAACTTCTTCGTCGGAAACGGAGTTGTCTGCGGAGTCGATCATTGCGTCGATCAAGTCCAGGGCGCGATCCTGGCCGTCCTTAGTGGTAACGTGACCAGCTTCCATGGGACCGCCGGAAACAAAGATTGCCGGAATGTTGAGGCGCATTGCAGCCATGAGCATACCCGGAGTAACCTTGTCGCAGTTGGAGATGCAGACGAGAGCGTCAGCGCGGTGTGCGTTTGCCATATATTCGGTAGAGTCTGCAATGAGGTCGCGAGACGGGAGGCTGTAAAGCATGCCGTCGTGGCCCATGGCGATACCGTCGTCCACAGCGATGGTGTTCATTTCCTTAGCAACGCCACCTGCAGCTTCGATAGCGCGGGCAACGATCTGACCCACGTCCTTCAGATGAACGTGACCCGGAACGAACTGGGTATAGCTGTTAACAACGCAAATCACCGGCTTGCCAAAGTCTTCCACCTTGGTACCTGTTGCGTGCCAAAGGGCACGTGCACCGGCCATTTCGCGGCCTTCCATAGTCTTCAACGAACGAAGTTTCGGCATAATGTTACCTCATAAAAATTGGAACGAGGAAAATATAGTAAAGGGACTCTTCTAAAATTCCCTTAAATCATCGATGAAGTACTGCAATGCTGAATATTTAAAGACCGGCCTTACGCCGAAATCCCCGTTTTCAAGACTATGTTTGAATGCCTGAACATATTCCTGGAATTCACGGATAATGGTATTGATATTTCTCTTTAATTCGAGCCATTCTTTTTTATCCACGGCACTATTTCGTTCTATATCTGATTCTTGGATGATTACTGCTTTTGTGTAATCAATGCCTGGTTGTCCTTTCTGCTGATCATCTTTTCGCTCTGAGGTGTAGAAATAGAATGCAAACTTGTGTTTTAAGTTTGTTCTAAATGGAATGGCGAACTCTCGTAGAAGTCTTTTTTCAGGACAACAGTTTTTACTTCGTTCATTTATTTTTCCTTAAAACAAAAAATCCGCGTTCTGTAGGATATACAAAACGCGGATATTCATCCAATGGCCGTTCTTTTTTGTCTTAGGTGGGCTGGCCTGCCACCCTGTCATCCAATGGCCGTTCTTTTTTATCTTAGGTGGGCTGGCCTGCCACCCTGTCATCAATGGATAATATACAAAAGTATATGTGTGTTTGTCAATGGGCTTTATGTGAATGGCCGGGGCGCTTGTTAAAACTTTGCAAAAATGGCGTTTAGGCTGAAGCCACCGTGACTTGTCTCGATGAGTCGTGCGGCTGGATTTTTGCGGGAGTCCAGGGCAGGGCAGGCCTTCAGCAAATTTTCGGTACAATCCTTGGGCGCTAGGATTGCGACGACTGCTCCTTTGAATTCATTGAGTTTCTGCCCGATTTTTGTGTACAGCTTGGGGGCGTCAAATGCCAGGCGCTTGCCGTAGGGCGGGTTTAGAAGAATAATTGATGATTGGTTTGCGGATGGTTGAACTGCGCAGATGTCGTCGATGGTGTAGCTAAAGAAATCCTTCAGCTGCGGGTTGATGATGACTGCGTTGGGATTTGTTTTCGCAATTTCTGCCAGCGGGCTTGCTTCTGCATTGTGCTTGATGATGCTGATGGGGCGTTCCGAAATGTCGGAGGTGATGATCTGCGGGGCGCTTTCGGCAGGTTCCGCGCCCTTCAGAATGAAGTTCCAGGTGCCTTCCTTAAAGGCGGGCTGGTGCTTCAGGGCAAAGTCCCTGCACTTGCCGGGAATCAGGCCGTTTGCGATGTAGGCCGCTTCCAGCGAGAAGGTGCCACTGCCTGCCATGGGATCTACGATGGCTGCGGGGGCGTTTTCGGGGGAGGTCGCCCCCGCGATTTTTGAAGCCTCAAAAATCATGGCAGCGGCGATGGTTTCCTTCAGCGGAGCTTCTGCAACAAAACGTTCGTGACCGCGCTTGTAAAGTTCTTCTCCTGCCAAGTCCAGCCAGAGGGTGCAGCGGTCATCCTGCAAGTTAACGTACAGGTTTTGCGGATACGTGTCCGGATTAGAACCGACCAAGGCCTTGGCGATAATCGGTGTCACTCTTTCTTCAATGGCTCCTGAGTGATATAGCCTTGAATGCTTGCAAGTCACGTGTATATCTAGATTCTTCGACTTCGCTACGCTTCGCTCAGAATGACAAACGGGCAAATACAATTCCCAAGGAACTCCTGCAGCTCCTTTTTCCAACTGCCCGAAATTCTCGGCCTTGAAGTTTCCGATTTCCATCAGTACGCGGTTGGCGATGCGGCTGTAGGCAACGGCCTTCCAGGCTTCGGTAATTTTTGCGGTAAATTCCACCTTGCCGTCGCCCGCAACTTTTATACCCGCGGCGCAGTTCTCGCTAGATGTGTTTGTCGTGCCGTCTAAACCAGAGGCGGCTGCTGCGCATTTCGAACCCGGCGCTCCATCAGAAGCGACTTCCACTCCAATGTACTTTAGCTCTTCCGCCAGAGTTTCTTCAAAGCCCAAGGGAGCCACCGCCATAAAGCGGTGTGGTTTACCAATCACATGTTTCTTGATGCGTTTTTCCAGTGCGGATTTTTCAAGAGCATCTGTCATAAAACCCAATATAGAAAATGCTTGCTAGGTAAAGTTTTTTTTAGAGGAAAAAACTAATTTGTCTGCTGTTGTATGACAGTGTCATACGATAAAAAATTCATTCTAAACAAACGTTTACATTTGATGTTGTCAAAAATTTTAAATGATAAAAAATGTGAAAAAAATCACATTTTGTTTCCCGTTTTAGTAAAAGATTTATATAAATTTGCCGACGAAAGTAAGCGACCATAAGGGGGTCCGATGGCTGTTGTTTCAGTAAGAATGGATGATGAAGTAAAAAAACAATTCGAAAATTTTTGTGATTCAATAGGAATTTCTGTATCTGCAGCAGTAAACATGTTTGCGAGGATGACGCTGCGCGAAGATCGTTTGCCGTTTGATGTCAAAGGCAATTCTGCAAACGAAATCAAGTGACGAACGCGCAATTAACCTATGCGTTGTTAAAAAAATCATTCAAAAAAAGTCCGTTAAATAAGCGGACTTTTTTTTATGCCTTTGATAAACGTGATGCTTCAAGGCTTCATTTGAAAAAAAAGTGTCGTTATGTTGTAATTTTTTTTAAACAACGTAACAGCGTTTGTCTTACAATAGAATATGTTGTATTGTTAGTGTTTCCTTTTTAGTGTTAAAACGTGTTCAAAAGTCGTTATATGTCAAATTTGAACGTTTTTGACAAAGTTTTTCCGCTGTTTATAAATTGCGTTCATACTTCTTACGAAGAACTAACAAAAAGGAAAAAAAATGGCTATTGAAAAATTAAATGCTCAAAAGATAAGCCGTGTGTTCGGCAGTCGTGTGCTTGGCAGTCGTGTACCTGGCGGTCGAGTCGTTGGCGGTTCCAGTTCTAATGCAAATTCTAACACGCCTGCATCTACCACTTCTGCACCTGTGGAAAATGTAACCTACGCATCTGATGCAGCTCGTCGCGACGCTCTGAGAACGTATTTCAATCAGTCTTCTTCTGAAGATCAGATTCATAGTGATCCTATCAAGAATGAAGCTCTTAATGAATACTTGGTTCTTAGCAATTGCGTAATGAAGCAGTATAACGAGGTTCGTGATATCAACAATGTCGTTAGCAGCTTCGCTCCTATTAGTGAAACTAATATTTATCCGGGTTGCCTTGTTTATGCAGATAAGGAACTTTTGGATGGTTCTCCTACGGAAGTTAATTTCTATGTGCCTGATCAGCTTGGTAAGGTGACCGTTAACGTTCAGTTTATGGCAACAAATGAAAAGATGTCTGAAACTGGCGTGAAGGCTGATTATTCTTCTATCAAGGATGCTATTAGTCGTATTTTGAGCCGAGCATTGCCTAAGGGTAAGCCTGCCGCCGCTGTAGACGTTAGGACGAATACTTATAACAGCGTTGAAAAGATGGCTATCGATATGGGATGCTCTGTTGAATATCTCGGTGCTAAGTGCAAGATTGATACGCAGACTTCTAAGTCTTCTGAACGATTCTTCCAGATGCAACACTTTAATCAGGCTTTCTACACGGTTTCTGTTGAAGCTGAGAACAAGGATACCACAAACTTTGTCGGCGCAGACGTTACTCCTGAAGTGATAAAAAACGTTCGTAGAACACGTAATAATGCTCCGATTGCAATCATCAAGAGTGTTACCTATGGTCGATTCGGTTTCTACCAGAAGGAATTTAATGCAAGTTCCTTTGCTTTCAAGGGTAGTCAGGATATTAGTTACAAAACCGTAGCTTCTGTTTCTTCCAAGCAGGACATTTCCAAGAATTCATCATCTGTGAAGGAATATGCCCGTATCTTTGGTGGTTCCGCCACACAGGCCGGCTCCGCAATCTTGGCCGGTATTTCCAAAACTGATGGTAAGGATCTGGGTTATGAATTCACGAAGGCCATGTCACAAAACATGGAAGTCAGCATGGAAAATCAGGGTGTTCCTATTTTCTATGAAGTCCAGTATTTGTCTTCTGGCAAGAAACTGGAATGCAAGATGACTGGTAAGTATAATGAGACTAGTTATGCAACTTGTGTGAACCAGTTGAGTGTTGAAATCAATAACGATGCAACCACTTTGAGAGGCACCAATAGCGTAAAGCCCGTATTTGAATGGGAATACGACCAGATTGATAGTCAGGGACGTGTTATTGCTCGTGGTACTGGTGGTGATTTCTGGAACTTCGATCGTTCAAAGACGAGAAACGTAGTTATGGGACTGCCTGAAAATTGCTACTTCAGAAACAACACTTGCCGACTTAAGCTGCAAAGCCGTAGAGGCGCAACTGCCGGTTTGAATACTTGGAAAACCAGTAGCGAGGGTGATATCAATGTTTCCGGCGGTAAGCTGAAAATGAAAATCAGTGGTAACTACTACAAGTATAATTTGTATCTCTCTGGTGATGCTGACCAGGGTTATACCAGATTCAAATAATTTGATTTAGTTAAATCAAAAAAGGGAACGAAATTCTTTTTCGTTCCCTTTTTGTTGTTTAGAACTGGAAGTAAATGAACGGCGGGGTATCTGCGCTCATAAACTGGTACATAAAGAATATGATCACAGCCGTAGCAAGAACCATCAGGGGCAGCGGCAAGGTGGCAAAGGCAATGCGGTAGCGAGACTTGATGCGCTGGGGAATCCAGTGGATCAGCATACCGGCCACAAACACCAGGATAATATTCATGTGCTCCCAGGCAATGGCGGGTATGGTTTCAAGTTTCCATGCGGAACCCATCTGGTTCACCATGTTCTTGGCTGTGTTCCAAGCCACTTCGTTAGCTTCTGCCGGATCCAGGTTGGAACCTGCGCGGAAGAACAGACGGGTAAAGGTGATGAACACGAAGGTGAGGGTCACGTTCCAGGCCACATAGAGCCAGTGGTAGGTCTTCTGGCTGAACAGTCGGAAGATCATAACGGCGTAGATACCTACAAACAGGGCTCCGAACCAAACTATGAGAATGGCGAAAATGGGGTAGCCCAGGTTCTTGTAGAAAATAGCGCAGATAGCCAGCAGGATAAAGGATGCATAGGCGCGCCAGTTGAGGCTACGCTTGCACCAAATAAGGTTGAAAATCTGTCCAAATCCGTTGAGGCCGCCCCAGATGATAAAGTTGAAGCTTGCGCCGTGCCAGAGACCGCCCAAAAGCTTTGTGGTCATGGCGTTCATCTGGGTGGTAATGAATTTCTTGGATTCCGGCTTAAAGCGCATGTAGAGAAGAATGTACAATAGGAATGCGGCACAGCCAACGCCAACCCAAATGCTGCCAGAAAGCAGTACGGAAGAAACTGCGGTGAAGATAATCCAGAAGTAGGTGCCGAAGGATGCCTTGCGGTTACCGCCCAAGGGAATATACAGGTAATCGCGGAGCCAAGTAGAAAGGCTGATATGCCAACGACGCCAGAAATCCGTGGGGTTCAAGGCCTTGTAGGGGCTGTTGAAGTTTTGGGGCAGGCGGAAACCCATGAGCAGGGCAACGCCAATGGCAATGTCGGTGTAGCCGCTAAAGTCGGCGTAAACCTGCAGGGAGTAGGCGAACAATGCAATGAGGTTTTCAAAGCCGGTGAACAACAGCGGTGTATCGAAAACGCGGTCCACAAAATTTGTGGCCAGGTAGTCGCTCAAAATAACCTTCTTGCCTAGGCCATTCAAAATCCAGAACACGGCAATGCCAAAGGCACGGCGGGGGAGGAAGAACTTCTTGTAAAGCTGGGGCACGAAATTGTCGGCGCGGACAATGGGGCCTGCCACCAACTGGGGGAAGAATGTCAAATAAAAACCGAAGTCAAGGACGTTGCTTACAGCCTTGATTTTACCGCGGTAAATATCGACGCAGTAACTGATTGCCTGGAAAGTGAAGAAGGAAATACCCACCGGCAGGATAATGGTATCCACCAGGGAGTTTGTCTTGAAAATCGCGTTGCTTGCCGCGGCAAAGAAATTGTAGACGTGAAGCTCAATGCCTGTAACCTGGTAGAACACATCCAAGAAGAAATAGGCGTACTTGAAGTAGCTCAGTACCAGAAGGTCGATGGCAACTGCAAGAATCATCCACAGCTTTCGTACCCATTCCTTTGAAGCCTTTTCAATGAACTTTCCGATAAAGAAATTGGCAACCACGCAGAAAATCAAAATGCAAACATAGCTGCCGCTGGTTTTGTAGTAGAAGAACAAGCTGGTGGCGAACAAGAAGGTGTTGCGCATCAGGATTCTGTTGTGGACCAGGGTCAAGACCGCAAATACGACAGCGAAGAATCCCCAGAAATAGAACTGGGTAAACAGCAAAGGACTGTGAGGGTCAAATGCAAATGTTCGAGTCAGGAATGGAATAATATAATCGAGCATAGAATTTAATCGAATAAGAATTTCAAACTATTTCTTTTGGTCCACGGGGGCTGTGGGTGCTTTTTCTGCAGCTGGTGTAGAATCCGTATCCGCAATGGTTTCTGCCTTCTGGGGCATCGGCGGTGGTGCTACTGGCTCTTGTGCAGGCAAATTGGCAATGTGTTCCATGTAGGCGTTAATGAATGCCTTGTAGAACATGTCGCCCAGCAGGTTGTAGCCGGCCAACTTGAAG
Source organism: Fibrobacter sp. (assembly GCA_024398995.1). Lineage (GTDB taxonomy): Bacteria > Fibrobacterota > Fibrobacteria > Fibrobacterales > Fibrobacteraceae > Fibrobacter. The sequence continues at coordinate 3,579 of JAKSIE010000079.1, read as the reverse complement.
TGGACCTTGTCGCCCTTGGCGAGATCTGCCTTTTCCCATTTTGCCATGGAGCCCAGGCCGCCCATAATGCGGAACTTGTCCCAAACGGCTGCCTTGTGCTTTTGGGCTGTTGTGAAGAATGCCTGGCGGGCCAGTTCTCCATTGGGGTGCTGAACGTAGCGGCGCTTCTTGACCTTGCGATACATATCGTTGTTGGTTTCGAAGATGAATGCCACGTTGGGATTGATCGCCTTGAATCGGGTAATCAATGTGTCGTAATTTGCACTAAAGCCCTTGGCGTCAAAATGTTCCACATTGGCATCGTTAATACCGATAGCGAAAATAATCAGGTCCGGCTTGTAGAACTGCAGTTCGTTTTCGATGCGAGGGCAAACTTCCTTGTAGTAGTTAGGAACTCGGGCGCCGTTGATGCCTACGCTGGTGTAGGTGATGCCGGGGTTGTCTGTTTCGGAAAGAATACCGGTGAGTGTAAAACGGGGACGCACGCGCTTGACCAGTGCGGCGGAGTCTACGACGGAACTGTCCTGAAGAGTGGAGTCCACTGCTGCGGAATCGCCGGCTGCTGCAGCCAAGGCGCCGTCAATCATCATGTTGTTGGCTGCTTCTTCCTGGGCGAGGCATGCCGTGTCCAGCACATCGCATTCCCCTTGGAACATGGAATCCAAGGCGACATTTGCAGGATCCGGCAATGCGATGTTTTTGGGAACAACCTTTGTCTTTGTCGTATCTGCAACGGACTTCGCAGAGTCTGCCTGGGTACTGTCAGCATTGGCTCTCGCAATGGAGTCCTGCACCAGGGAGTCGGCGATGAAGTTTGCTACGGTAGCCTGCTGCAAGGTGTCGATCCAACGGAACTGAATCTGAATGGAATCGATGGGGCGGGGGCTAATGAACAGGTAGCTTTGACTTGCGGAATCCAGCACGCCGTAGATGTCGGCGGAATCCACGCGCAGCACAGGAACCACGTCTCCGTTATCGCTGTAACCAAAAAGACGGAACTTGGTTTCGCCCCACATAGGCTCGTTGTTGTAGCGGTCCAGGAGAATGGAAATCTCTGCGCGGGGGTCGCTGGTGCTAACGGCGATACCAAGGACACCCAAGGGCTTCTTCACTTCGCGAAGCACATTCTTGCTCATGTCCCAAATACCCTTGTAGTAGCTTCCGTAGGTAGAGGGGGTGTTTGTCTTTGCTGCGGAGTAGGGAAACACGAACCCGCGGCCTGCGTTTGCGCCAGGATATTCCTTGATCAGGTGCTCGCGAATTCGTCCGGAAATAACGTCAGCCTGCAGGTGGGAACCGCCGATGTGCATAATGCGCACTTGGCCGCGGTTCTCGAAAACCAGGGTGTCCATTTTCTTAAAGAAGGTTTCAAAGGCGGAATTTCCGCTGGGGAACTGGAGCACGTTCAGTGTGGTGTCAATGAAATCGTATTTGGCAATATCCAGAGAATAGCTGCCAGGCGCGATGTTCAAGTCCTTGGCGCTAACCAGCGCTACAAGGCATAGAACCAGCAAAGTGAACAATTTCTTGAATCCCCCCATCACTTCTTAGCCTCCGGTGCTTTTGCCTTTGTTGCTTTTTTTACAGCAGGCTTTGCATTTGCCTTTGTAGAATCGGACTTTGTACTTCTTGCGTATTTCTTAATTTCCTTGAGCTTTTCGTCGGAAATCTTATGACGATCGCGGAACTTGAAGAAGTCGTAATGCATGCGCAATGCATTGCAGAACAGATCGCCCATGTAGGCTGCGCCACGACGGGTAAAGTGAATATGGTCGGTGAAGCCCAGTGCAGGTTCCTTCTTAACCCACTTCATCATGGCTCCGTTTCCACCCATCACACGGTGCATATCCCAGTAGGCGAGCCCGTTTTCCAAGGCCACCTGACGCAAGGTCTTGATGGTGAGGGCGAGGGCCGGATAAGTTTTCCACTGGCCATCCACCTGCTTTGCCATGTCGGCAGGGCCGATGAACAGAATGTCTGCGTCCGGATTAGCCTTCTGGATTGCTTGGATCTGGCGAGTGATAATCTTCTTTGTCCATTCGATGTTGCCGGAGTTTGTTCCCGGAACAAGGTTGCCGCCGTATTCCATAATGATGAGTCTGGCGTTCATTGCCTTGTAGGATTCTGCAAGAAGTTCGTTGTCGATGCGATGGAAAATCGTACCGGAGCTACCGCGCATTGCAACGTTATCCACAGCCACGCCGTAGGCACCGTCTGCGGAGATTGCGTAGACTTCAGCGTTACCGCTCAAATAGATTCTTGCGGTAGAAGTTGTGTCGGGCAGCTTCCAGGTGTACACGTTCAGCTTGTTCATCTTGTCGACAACTGGGGCTGCTGCTTCAACGTTCTTTACGGTTTTCTTAGGCGGCTTTGCTGCAGCTGCAGCAATAGTTGCAGAATCTGCGTCTGCAGGAATCGTCTCGTAAGTTGTCTGCTCGTACATGAGCTTCAACTTCAGGTTGCCGCGCTTGCCGGCCAGAACCTTGATGGTGCTGTAGCCGCCAACGTGGGGGAAGTTGTCCTTGCGGTCCTTACGTTTCTTGATGGTAATTGCCGCAGAACCATTCAGGTCGGCGAACTGAGCCAGCGGGCCGTAACGACCGTGGGTCGCCTCTTCGTCCTTCGGTCCAAACAAGATATAGCGCTTAAGGTCTCCGGAATTGGAGTGGCTTGTGGTCTGGGACGGAACCGTCATAACAGGCGGCATCATGCCCGGACCTGCACCGCCGAATTCAGCTTGCAAGTCTTCGCGGATTGTCGCAGAAATGCGGTCCTCTTCCAGCTGGGAGTCGCCGTAATGCACAATGTGAACCACGGTGCTGTCCAGTGCTGCCAGTTGCAGATGCAAAAAGAATCTGTCGAACCAGGTGGGGTCGTTATCCGGCAGGTCGAAACGAGTTCTTCCGTTTTCGAAAAAGTCCTCGTAAAACTTCAGGGAGTCGGAGAATTCTGCGAATTGCTTGCGACGGGTTTCTTCCATCATCTGCTGGATGACCGCTTCGGGGTCGATTTCGTTTTGCGCAGAGGAATCTGCGGTGGAATCGGCCTTAACGAAAATGTCAGTCAGCTTCGGATAGCGAAACGTGAGGTCGCCAACTTGAATTCCCTTTTCGGGGTAAACCACGGCAATAACGCCGAGAACCACGAAGAGACTTAAAATGCTAAGTAAAGTTTTTAAAGGATTCATTAAAGTGCTGCCTTAATGGCTTCTACATTGCCAACGTGCATGGTGCCGTCGCGGAGGTCCTTGTATTCGAACTCGCCTGCAGCGGCCTTGTCACCGTCAACATAAACCACAATCTTTGCGCCCTGGTAGTTTGCCTGATCCAGCTGCTTGCCCATCTTCATGGAAGCCAGCGGATGAGACACAGTCTTTCCGCCAGCGCGGAAGATCTGGGCTGCTTCAAAGACTTTCTTCATGTCGTTGGTAAAGCTTGCGATGTAGAAGTCTACACTCTGTTTGGGGCTGGGGAGCAGGTTGTGTTCACGGAGCAAATCTGCAAGCACCACGTCACCCATACCGAAGCCAACGCCCGGAATGCGGTCGCCGCCAAGCTTTTCGGTAAGGCTGTCGTAACG
>JAKSIE010000078.1 GCA_024398995.1 Fibrobacter sp. | reverse complement strand
TGGGGTTCCTTTTTGCTTAATCTTCAATGAGGTTCATGATTGCGGCTTGTTATCGTCCTAAAGTTTCGCGATAGTTGTGGACCGCTTCCTTGTAGCTTGCTACGGCCTTGGAAATGCGTTCGGCGATGTCCTTCTGGCCGGCGTCGCTCATCATGTAGGCTTCGTCTTCCAGATTGCTGATGAAGCCGATTTCGTAGAGGACTGCTGGCATCAATGCACCCACCAGGACCATGAAGCCGGCGCCGCCAACGCCACCTGCCTGCTTGCGAATCTTGTAGCCTTCATTGGCCTTAAGAAGTTCTTCGGTGAACATGTAGCTGTTCTGCTTGTACTTTTCTAGACGGGCTTCAAGCTTGAACCATTCGATGGGGGAAAGTTCTTCCTTGGCGTTCTTTTCGCCATAGAGGGTGGCAACCTTGTTCTCGCGACGGGCGATGGCCTTGTCTTCTTCGCTTTCGGGTGCACGAAGCACGTAGACGTGGTAGCCCTTGATCTGCTTTTTGCGTTCGGGGGTGGCGTCGACTGCGTTGCAATGGAGGCTAATGAAAAGGTCGCCGTCCCACTGGTTTGCCAGATTGGCGCGCTGGCCAAGTTCGATGAACACATCCTTGTCGCGAGTCATCTTTACATTGAAGCCTTCCTTTTCAAGTTCCTTCTTCAGGAGCTTGCCCACGGTAAGGACAATGTCCTTTTCTTGAGCGTTGACGCCGAGAGCACCGGAGTCCTTGCCGCCGTGGCCCGGGTCGATGACGATGGTCTTGACTTCGCGGGTACCGGCAGTTTCATTTTTCGGTGGAGCTACTGCAGTAGAGGATGCGACTGCAGTGCTGGAGGCGACGGCCACAGAACTGCTAGAGGGTTTCAGCGGAACGACTGTGGCTGAGGAGCTGGATACGATTGTGACAGAGGAACTAGATACTGCTGCGGGAGCGAAAATTTTCTTGACGTCGTTTGCGGCAATCCAGATTTTTCCTTCCGATATTTCCGGAGCCATTTCAAGGGCTATGCTCTTACTGCCCATACTTGCGTAGGGGAGGCCAACGGCGAACTTGATGGTGTCCGTTGCAGAAATCATATTGAATGTTTTCTGTACAGGGTACCAGTGAAAGGAGGCCTTCTGTTCCTTGGCGCATTGCTCAACGTCTGCTTTTGCTACGGCGCTTGCGGGTTCCGCCCATATGCTTGCGACACAAGCGAGGCAGAAAAACAAAAACCAGAGGACCTTCTTCATTAGGTTAAACCTTTACTTGTGAGCCTTTGCTGCGCGTGCCATTTCCATCTTGGCGTCGCGTTCCAGAATGGATTGGCGCTTGTCGTGCTGGTCCTTACCGCGGCAGATACCCATTTCCAGCTTGGCGCGGCGATTCTTGAAGTAGATCTTCAGGGGAATAAGGGTGCAACCCTTCTGTTCCTTGGCCTTGCGCATCTTCTGGATTTCGTGAACGTGGGCCAGAAGTTTGCGGCGCCTTGCAGGGAAATGATTGAACCTGTTTGCAAAAAGGTATTCGTCAATGTGTGCGCCAACCAACCACAGTTCGTCCTTCTCTTCGTCGATGTCAATCCAGGCTTCGCCGATGGTGCACTTACCGTCGCGAATGGATTTTACCTCGGAACCGATGAGCATAATGCCCACCTCGAAGGTTTCATCCACAAAGTAAAGGTGGTTGGCCTTTCTGTTTTGGATGACTGGAGTTGCTTGTTCTTTTTTTGCCATTGACGGTTAAACCTTATTTCTTCTTCTTTGCGGCGGGCTTGCGAGCAGTGGGCTTTTTAGCAGCGGACTTTGCTGCAGTCTTGCTTGCTGCAGACTTGGCTGCGGTAGCCTTGCGTGCGGCCTTTGCCTTGGTCTTGTCAGCAGCCTTGGGAGTCTTGGATTCTACAAGTTTCTTGGATTCCCAGCCGACCTTCTTCTTTTGAACGTGAGGCACTGCGGCGTCCAGGGCTTCCTGAAGTTCCACGCAACCTTCGCCGGTAAAGGCGGAGGTGACAATAACTTTTTCGCCGTTATCCTTGAACTGCTTGATGGCGTCGTCGATGCCCAGGTCGCTCTTATTCAGTGCGATAACGTAGGGCTTTTGGGCAAGCTTCGGATGGAATGCCGCAAGTTCACCTTTAAGAACGGCGAACTGTTCGTAGGCGTTGTCCATGAAACCGTCGATTACAAACAAAAGTGTGTGGGTGCGTTCAATATGCTTCAGGAACTGGTGACCCAGACCCTTGCCTTCACTGGCGCCTTCCAGAAGTCCCGGAATGTCTGCAACCACAAAGCTGTGGCCGTGCATCTGCACAATGCCGAGCACCGGTTCTAGAGTGGTAAAGGGATAGTCGCCAACCTTGGGGCGACCGCTGGAAATCTTGTTTACCAGGCTGGACTTGCCAGCGTTGGGGAAGCCAACCAGACCTACGTCTGCCATAAGCTTCAATTCCAGATAAAGTACGCGCTTTTCGCCAGCTTCGCCAGGCAGGCACTTGCGGGGTGCCTGATTGGAAGGTGTTGCAAAATGCTGGTTGCCCATGCCGCCCTTGCCTCCACGTGCAGCGATCCAACGCTGACCGTCTTCGGTGAGGTCGGCGAGGATTCGGCCTTCTTCGTCCTTGACGATAGTGCCGCGGGGTACGCTTACGATAAGGTCGTCTGCAGATGCGCCGGTGCAACGCTTTGCGCCGCCGGGCTGACCGTTCTGTGCCTTGTAGACACGGGCGTTGCCCATATCCAGCAGGGTGGAATACTGTTCGTTGACTTGGAGGATAACGTGACCGCCACGGCCGCCGTCACCACCATCGGGGCCGCCCAGGGGTACAAACTTTTCGCGGTGGAAACTGCAGATGCCGTCGCCGCCTTTGCCAGAGCGTACTTCGATTGATTTTTCGTCTAAAAACATAATTCTCCCGTGGAATGGGTGAGGCTGATTTTGCGGCTTGGCCGCGGATTAAAGACCCAGGGTTTCTTCGAGACCCAGGGCAATGTTCATGTTCTGGATAGCGGCACCGCTGGCACCTTTACCCAGGTTGTCGATAATGGTGGTCACCTGCATGACAGTTTCGTTGCCGAACACTTGGATACAAGCGTTGTTTGTGCCGTTGCAAATGGTGGGGTTCAGGCGGCCGTTCACCAAAGCCGGAGATTCTGCAGGGGTTGCCTCGTAAGGCATTACCGTCATGAAGTTGGAACCTGCGTAATGGCTCTTCAGAATTTCGGTAAGGTCTGCCGGTGTGACCTTCTTGGTCAGCTGGTTTGCGAAGATTGCCACAGTCACTGCCATGCCCTTGTAGTAGGGGCCAAGCACCGGATTGAAGAAAGGCGTGTTTTCAAGTTCGCAGTACTTCTTCATTTCGGGCAGATGCTTGTGGGAGAGAGCCAGGGCGTAAGGTGCCGGAGCCATGATAGCTAAGGATTCGCCAGCCTTGTGGCTCAGGGCAGCTTCTTCTTCGTATTCTGCAATCAGTTTCTTACCGCCGCCGGAATAACCGGTAAGGCTATAGGCGGCAAGATTTGCGGACTTGGGCAGGATGCCGCTTGCGATCAGCGGATTGACACCAAGAATGAAACCGGTAGCGTGGCAGCCGGGGTTAGCAATGCGCTTCGCCTTGCTGATAGCTTCGCGCTGGGCAGCGGAAAGTTCGGGCATCCCGTAGGTCCAGTCGGGATTCACGCGGTGAGCCGTGGAGGCGTCGATAATGCATGTATCGGGATTGGTGCAGAGGGCTGCGCTTTCAACGGCGGCTGCGTCGGGCAGGCACAGGAAAGTCACGTCGGATTCGTTAATCAGTCTCTGGCGTTCGTTCACATCCTTGCGGAGTTCCTGATCAATGCGAAGAACTTCGATGTCACTACGCTTTGCAAGACGATCGTAAATCTGGAGACCTGTGGTACCTGCTTCACCATCAACAAAAACTTTGAACATTTTTTTTCCTTTGGAAAATTACTTACCAGCGCCGCAGCACTTTTTGTACTTCTTGCCGGAACCGCAGGGGCACGGATCGTTACGGCCAACGTCCGGTTCAGTCTTCTTAACGGTTTCCTGCTTTACTGCGCGGCCATCGTAGAAGAACCATGCGCCACCGACCTTGTGGAATTCGCCAAGTTCGTGGTGGTTGCGGGTGATGTTGCCCTGCTTGAAGCGAGCGATGAATTCAACCCAGCCGATGTTCTTTTCTTCTTCGGTCTTGGTCTGCTTGATTTCGATGCCCAGCCATTCGGATTCGCGGCTCCATGCTTCTACGCTTGCTTCGTCAAAGTCGGAGCGCTGAGTAGCTTCCAGGGATTCCTTGAGCCATGCGATTTCGTGCTTGGCGTAAGCGGTGTAGCGAGAACGCATCAATGCTTCGGGAGAAGCGGCGAGAGCAGTCTGCTTGATGACAGGTTCGCAGCATTCGCAATATTCCTTACCGGAACCACAGGGACATAAATCAGCCATAAAAAATCCTTTGTTTTAAGATTAAAGTTACGGGGATAAAGGTAGTAAAAAAGAGGGGGTCAAATAAAAAGAATCGGGGGATTTCAGAAGCTTTTTAAATGCCCGTTGAATCCATTTTGTAGGTCAAAATGCGTGGTGGAATACGCTTGGCCTACAAATGTGTTAACTTGTATGTAATGATTTTTGCCAGGGTGGGGTGTTTTCTTGGAAAAAGGGGGTGTTTTGGGCTATTTATTTGGGGTTTACCACACTGATGTGCCCCAAAAGTGCTTGCTGTGATGGATTTTTGTAGGCTAACATTAGGTCTATCGCAGTGTTTAGCCTACATTTTTTTGAAAAATGGCTTGAAATACGGCAACAACAAAAGGATTCTGTGAACAAAAAGACCTTGGCTTTAACCAAGGTCTTTTTGTGAGAGCGAGGCTCAGTCGCAGTCTGTTTTCTTGCGATTAGAGCCGAGCGGTCATTACAGGCACTTCTTGAGGAGCCAGAATTCTTCCTTGCCTGCTCGGCCGGGGAGGCTGTCTACAGCCGGAATGCGGTCCACGATTTCGAAGACACCGTCCAGACGGGCCATCAGTTCGCCTTCGCTGGTGCAGTGGGGAGGCCCCTGGAGGGTCTTGCCGTTCATCAGCGGGTACATGAGGGAGATGAGAAGACCGTCGTCCTTGAGCATCTTGTAGCAAACTTCAAAGAATTCGTCGCGGCGGCCCGGATGAATTGCGGTAAAGGTGCCGTAGTCATAAACGATATCGAACTGCTGTCCGCCGCGCTTTGCATCCTTGGGAGAAAGGGTGAACAGATCCAGGTCCAGGGAACGGAGGTTCTTGTGCTTACGGCTCAAGTGGTCCAGTTCGTCGACGGCGGTTGCTGCAAAGTCGACAGCCAGCACGTCGTGACCGCGCATTGCCCATGCTTCGGCATCGTAACCGAAACCTGCACCAGGAACGAGGACGGAGCCAGTTGCGGGGCAGGCGGGATTCTTGAAGAATTCCAACAAGGCGGGGGTAGCCTTCTTGGTGTTCCAATAGTCCTTACCTTCGGCGTAGAGGTTGTCCCAGAATTCCGGGAGGTTTTGTGTCAACATATACTACTTCCTTTTCTCTTTCTAATACTAGTTGGACATGGGGGTGGCATCGGGCAGGCTATGGCCGCGTTCGAATGCTTCCTGGTTGTCCTTGTTCTTCTTATAAGCGAGTTGTCCGCAGGCGGCGAGAATATCGCGGCCGCGGGCGGTACGAATTGTAATTTGAACCTGAGCTGCACGGACTGCGGCGAGGAACGTGTCCACTTCGTCGGGAGTGGGTGCATGCAGGTTGGGATCGTCGCCATCGTTTAGGATAATGGCGTTCACCTTGACGCGGCGGGGGGCGCAAATGCGGATAAGTTCCTTGGCGGCCTTGGGCGTACAGGTGATGTTCTGGATCAGAACAAATTCAAAAGTCACGTAGTTGTCGGTACGGCGAATGTAGTCGTCTACCGCTTCCAAGAGCTTTTCGATGGGCCAGATGTTGTTCACCGGCATAACGGAGGAACGGTACTCGTTATTGGTGCTGTTAAGGCTGATGGCCAGGCAGCAGGGCGTGTTGCGGTCCACAAGTTCCTTGATACGGGGGACCACGCCGGAGGTGCTGACGGTCATGCGCTTGGCACCCATATTGAACAGCTTTTGGTTGTGCAGGGTGCAGCAGACTCGGTGCACGTTTTCCAAGTTGTTCAGGGGTTCGCCCATACCCATGAAAATGATGTTGGTGACCTGGGCGATTTCGCCTTCTTCGTTGAAGATGTTGTTGTCCTTAAGGTACCAGTTTACGTTCAAGATTTCTTCAAGAATTTCGCCGGCTTCGAGATTGCGGAAAAATCCCATCTTTGCGGTGCGGCAGAAGGCGCAGTTCATGGCGCAGCCGACCTGAGTCGAAACGCATACGGAAAAACGACCGTTGGCCGGAATCATGACGGTTTCGATGTGGTAGCCGTCATGGGTGGTAAAGAGCCACTTGACGGTGCCGTCCACGGAGACCATGTGCTGGTCTTCGGTAAGGGCTCGCAGGGAAAACTGCTTGGCCATTTTTTCGCGGAGGGCGGGGGAAATGTTTACCATTTCGTCGTAGGAACGGACCTGCTGGCAGAAAAGCCATTTTTGAATTTGGTCAGCCCTAAACGGCTTTTCGTCAACGTCTCTCAGCCAAGCTTTAAGCTCGTCTGTAGTAAGTGTTTTGATGTTGAGGGGCCATTCCATAGGCCACAAAGATAGTAAAAAATAACCTTTTTGTTAAGGGCGTTGTTTTTCGGCCCAAATGACATAAAGGCGATCGACCTCTTGAAACAATTCGGTAAGCGACATATTTACTGCCGTGGCAAAGCTTGTAATGGACGACAGGGAAGGGTTTCTTTTGCCACTTTCGACTTGGGAAATGAATTGTCTTGTGGTGTTTGAAATCAGGGAAAGACTTGTCTGCGTTAGGCCCCGTTCGTGCCTGCGCGAAATAAAAACTTGACGGATCACGTCATTTAAAAGATTTTCGTTGTACTCCATTTTTAACCCATAAGGTATTAAACCAATAACACCTAATCCACGGCGTATTTTAGTTAATTCGAACAAAGTAGAGTGCAAACAACTGTTTGCAAAAATATGAAAGATTTTTTTAACAAAGCGCCGAAAAATGGACAATTTGCGCATGTCGGTTTTTGACTGTGAATGTGATCGCTGCCGGGGCGATGTGCTCTGTTTTATGGGAGAGGGTAAACGAAAAAAGTCACGATGTTTCCATCGTGACTTTTTCTGCGGGTGCCAGGACTCGAACCTGGAGCCTTTTGGTTCGTAGCCAAACGCTCTATCCAGTTGGGCTACATCCGCTTGTTTTGTGTGCCCAAATATAGTTTTCCCCATAGATTTGTCAAGGGTGAACCTAGAAAAAAGTTCAATTTTTTTAAGATGCCCAAAATAAGCCTGTTTTTGCCGCTATTCTCGGTTGACATGTTCCGAGGCCATCCATTATAAATAGCTATCTTTGGCCCAACGAATTTTTATAAGCGTTACAGAAATGAACAAGATTAAATCCGTTTTGAAGTCTGTCCTGATGGAACTGAAGAGTTGGGTGACCAACAAAAAGGTTCTGATCTGGCTTGCTATTCTAATGATTCCCGTCATTGCGGTTTTCACTGCTGCAATCGTCGTCTACAATCATTTTGCTCCGGAACTGCCGTCTCTTTCCCAGTTGGAACAGATCAACCCCAAGCTGGTGACCAAGATTAACGACATGAACGGCGAAGTTGCCCACGAATACTTTGTGGAACGCCGCGAATGGACTTCCATCGATTCTATTCCGGAAGATGCAATCCATGCTGTGATGGCTACGGAAGACCGCGTGTTCTTTAGCCACTGGGGCATGAATGTGTGGGCTATTCCTTCCGCTATTCTTGAAAGTGTCACTTCTGGCAAAAAACTCCGCGGTGCCTCTACCTTGACCCAGCAGCTTACAAAACTCCTGTTCCTTACCCCGGAACGTTCCATTTCCCGTAAGATCAAGGAAATGATGACCGCAATTCGAATTGAACAGACTTACACCAAGAAGGAAATTCTTGAATTCTATATGAACGAAGTGTATTTGTCTGGCGGTAACTACGGTTTCCAGGCCGCAGGTAAGTACTATTTCGGTCGCCCCTTGGATAGCTTGACAATTCCTGAATACGCTGTTTTGGCTGGTATGCTCCAGCGCCCGGAAGCTTATCGTCCGGACCGTCATCCCAAGGCTTCCAAGGAACGTCGTAACACCGTTCTTTACGCCATGCGCGACGCTGGCTACATCACAAACGATGAATATCACCAGTACATCGAAACACCCATCGTTCTTGCCAAGAAGGAAGTGAACAACGATGCCGGCCTGTACTTCTACGAAGAAATCCGTAAGTACATGGAAAAGAAGTATGGCGAAAACTCCCTTTACGCCGATGGTGTGACCATCAATAGTACCATCGATCCGGCCATTCAGGCTTTCGCAGACAGTGTTGCCCGCGTCCAGGTGGAAAAGGTCCGCCGCCGCGTCAAGTACCGCGCCACCCGTCGCCTGCAGCTGACTAAGAAGTACGATATGCCTGAAGACAGCATTGTGGCTCACTTCGACAGCGTGTACACCCTCTTTAAAAAGGAATATCTGGCTGCCGATACGAGCGCCAATATCCTGAAGCGCCGTTACCCGGATAGTATCCGTTACCATCACGCAGAAGTGGCTGCTATCTTGATCGAAAACGAGACGGGCGCAATCCGAGCCATGGTGGGTGGTAGCGACTGGAATACTTCTCGTTGGAACCGCGCAGTGCAGTCCCTCCGTCAGCCGGGTTCTTCCTTTAAGCCAATCGTTTACTCTACCGCAATGGATAACGGTGCAAGCCCCTGCGACTCTGTGAACGACTCTCCGGTGACTATTCCCGACCCGGATGACAAGAACCCCAATAAGGTCTGGCGTCCGGCAAATTTCGAACACGACTTCGAAGGCATGATGACTCTCCGCCGCGCCCTGTACCGCTCCAAGAACCTGCCTGCAATTCTTACCGCACAGAAGTACGGTTTGAATAACGTGGTGAACTACGCCCGCAAGTTCGGTATCGTCCGCGCACCTTTGATGGCTGTGCCTAGCTTGGCCTTGGGTTCCGTGGGTGCAACCCTGATGGAAATGACTTCTGCCTATACCGTGTTCCCCAACGGCGGTAACCGCATTGAACCTTACATGATCGAATCCGTCGTAGATAAGCACGGTGAAGTGATTGAACGTAACTCCAAGGTGGAACATGAAGTCTTGCGCCCCGCTTCTGCCTACATTATGGTGGACATGATGAAGGACGTGAACGTTCGCGGTACTGCGGCTCGTGTGTGGGCTAGCGGCTTTACCCACCCCAGTGGCGGTAAGACCGGTACTACCAATGACTACACCGACTGCTGGTACATTGGTTACACCAAGCAGTACACCATGGGCGTTTGGGTCGGTTCCGATAGCCCGGGTACCTTGGGTGCAGGCCACACCGGTACCGAAGATGCCTTGCCGGTTTGGATGGCTGTGATGAAGGAGCTTCACAAGGATCTGCCCCGTAAACCTTTCCCGGTTCCTCCCGGTGTTGTTAGCCGCGGCGTTTGCAACCACACGGGCAAGGCTGCAGGCGAATTCTGCTCTGAAAAGACTTACTGCTTGTACTCTGCTGGATACGCTCCCTCTGAAACTTGCGATGGCAACCACTTCTCTGTGAAGACCAAGTCCTCTGACGACGCCACCTTATTCAGTAACAAGAGCGCAACAACCGCACCGGCGACATCTTCCGGTGGAGCTAAGAAAGCCCGCAAGATGTTCTGATAAAAAAGAGGCCGCTGCAAAACAGCGGTCTTTTTCTTTGGTTATAAAAGGTGTGAAAGAGGATTATTCTTCTTCTTCTTCTTCTTCTACGTCCTTCTTGGGCTTGGACTTGGCCTTCTTAGCCTTTTTCTTGGATGCCGGAGCGTCTGCTTCGATGGGACCCTTGGAGAGAGCGAAACCATCCTTGAAGTATACGCCGGTGCCCTTATATTCGCAAAGGGAGTGTTCGCCGAGCATCAGGCCCATCAGAGCAACGAAGTGGTATCTTTCGGTGATGGTAATGTCTACGATATCGTCGTAGTCCGAGAAAGCTTCGTAGAATGCGTTGACCGGGCAACCCTTGTTTTTGAACTTGGCTGTCATGGTCAGGTTAGGCTGAATGTTCTTGTAGTTAACGGCGTCGCCACTGGCGGTGTGGAGGTCTTGGTTAGAGTAGTAGGTGTGGGCGCAACCTGCGAACAGGGCGGCGGAAAGACCCAACATCAAAAGTTTTTTCATTAGAAAACTCCGGTTTTGAATTTATACTCAGTTCGAAAATAGGTATTGGCGGGGCCGTTGTCAATGATTTCGCGGTAGAGCCCTTTTTATATGTTGTTTGGGGTACAACTGATGTGCGCTACATTACAAAAAAAATGACCCCGACTCGTTTGGAGTCGAGGTCATCCATAAGGAAAAATCCTAAGAGATCCCGGACCAAGTCCGGGATGACATAGCGGAGATTACATCATGCCGCCCATGCCCATGGAAGGATCCATGGCAGGTGCTGCCGGCTTGGCTTCCTTCTTTTCGGTGATCACGCAGTCGGTGGTCAGGATCATGGAAGCGATGGAGGAAGCGTTCTTGAGGGCGGTACGGGTAACCTTGGCCGGGTCGATAACGCCAGCGGCAATCAGGTCTTCGTAGGTGTCGGTCTTAGCGTTGTAGCCAAAGCCGTCCTTGCCTTCCTTAACCTTGTTCACGACGACGGAGCCTTCGCCACCAGCGTTTGCAACGATCTGACGGAGAGGTTCTTCGATAGCGCGCTTGATGATAGCGGCACCAGTCTTCTGGTCGCTGTTGGTGAGTTCGAGGGCGTCCACAGCCTTTGCTGCGCGGATGAGAGCAACGCCACCACCCGGAACGATACCTTCTTCGACAGCTGCGCGGGTTGCGTGCATAGCGTCGTCGACGCGGTCCTTCTTTTCCTTCATTTCAA
>JAKSIE010000077.1 GCA_024398995.1 Fibrobacter sp. | reverse complement strand
CCTTCGAACTGGCTGAATCCGAATTGTCCTTGGAAGACTGGCTTGCCAGCCTGAAGGGTGATAAGGGTGACAAGGGCGATAAGGGCGAAGATGGCCTTTCCTGCTCTGCATCGCAGATCGAAAATAATGATGGCACGAAGACGACGACCATCACTTGCGAAACCGCCGAAGGCGAATCTGCCGAATATGTGGTGAATGACGGTAAGGATGGTACCAGCTGCAGCATCAGTGACAAAGGCAATGGTGTCGTGAAACTTATCTGCGGTGACAATTCCGTCAATCTCAAAGAGCCCTTGTGCGGAAGCACTCCCTATGATCCGGAAGAATGGATTTGCCTTGACGACGATGAACTTCTTCAAAATACTGCCTCCAGCACAGCAACCTCCAGCGCTGCACCTGCCTACTCCAGCGCGGCCGCTCCGATAATCTCCAGCGCATCCTATTCTAGCGAAGCCGCTCCTAGCTCTAGCGCATCTGTTCCGAGCTCCAGCGCTGCACCTGCCTACTCCAGCGCGGTCGCTCCGATAATCTCCAGCGCATCCTATTCTAGCGAAGCTGCTCCTAGCTCTAGCGCATCTGTTCCTAGCTCCAGCGCTGTACCGGAAGTATTTGAATACAGCTCTAGCGCATCTGTTCCGAGCTCCAGCGCAGCCCCCTCCTGTGAAGAGACTGTTAAGGGTACCTATATCGATACTCGCGATGAGCATGAGTACAAGACTGTGACCATCGGTGATCGGACATGGTTTGCTGAAAACATTCAATATAGTGCTTCTTCCGTCAAGACAAAAGTACATACTAGCGGTGGACAACTGGTTTATTACGGTGTAGTTGGTGTTTGCCCTGAGGGTTGGCGTTTGCCGTCGAAGGCTGATTTTGAGGATCTAATCGCTCGTGCCACATGTGGGGGAACCGGCGATCCGTCCGAAGTTTTGAGATCCACGACATGGGACGGAACTGATGAACTGGGATTCAGTGTCGTTCCCGCAGGTAATTGTGGAACGACCGATTGTTGGAATCCTGACAAGTATACGGCATTCTGGACGACTGATGCTAATCCGGTGGCATTAAGAACGTATACCACCTTGTCTTTTGACTATGCTAATGATGACCCTGATACAGAAAAAATGTTTTTGGGTGAAACTAAGACAGATTTTGGAATATCCATCCGTTGCGTAAAGGATAAAGAAGAATAACTGTTTAATTCTCAAAAGCCCGCTGGTTTTTAGTGCCGGCGGGCTTTTTTTGTATGGCTCTGTTCTACCATTGCGTAGGACTGCCATTTTATGTTGAATTTACTGAAAAAATACTAAAAAATGGTCTAAACCAACAAAAATTAGGTTAGACCAAGTATCTAAGATACAGTTTTTAGGTAGGTAAATCTCAGTATTATATAGGGTGTGATATTTTACTTAGTTATATTAGGTCTACACTTTGAAAGAACATAGCCTTAAAAAAAAAAGATCCCGGCAAATTGGCCGGGATGACAAATAAGGTCTAGGATTAGCAAAGGAGTTAGCGAAGCGGATTTCGCTTGACTCACTTCAACAGGTGGCACTCTTCGAGTGCATACATTTCGTTCGTCAAATCAAAGTATGCGAGCATACTTTCGCTTGACTCACTTCAACGGATTGGTGTCGCTCTTGTACCATTCCATAAACTTGGCGATGCCGTCGTGCAGGCTCCAGTGAGGCTTGTAATCGCACTGCTGTTCCAGCTTGGTGGTATCGGCATTGGTCTGGTAAACATCGCCAGGCTGCATTGGCAAGAATTCCTTCTTGCCAGGTTCGCCATAGGCGTTCTCGATTTCACTAATGAAGTCCATCAACTTTACAGGATTGCTGCAACCGATGTTAAAGATGCGGTAAGGAACGCAATTTTCGCACTTGGCGGCATCCGGTTCACGGTCCAGCACATGAATGGAACCTTCGGCAATATCATCGATATAGGTGAAGTCGCGGATCATGTCGCCATTGTTGAAAACCTTGATGGGCTCGCCCTTGCTGATTGCCTTTGCAAAAAGCATGGGTGACATGTCGGGGCGACCCCAGGGGCCGTAAACAGTAAAGTAACGAAGGCCCGTGACCTTGATTCCATACAACTTAGCGTAGGAATGTGCCATCAGCTCGTTGCTCTTCTTGCTGGCGGCATAAAGACTAACAGGAGAATCCACCTTGTCGTCTTCGGAATACGGCACCTTGCTATTCAATCCGTAAACAGAACTGCTGGAGGCAAACACCAGGTACGGCACCTTGGTATTACGGCAAGCTTCAAGAATATTCAGGAAGCCCACCATGTTGCTCTGCATGTAGGCATAGGGATTGGTAATGGAATAGCGAACGCCGGCCTGGGCAGCAAGGTTCATCACCTTGTCAAACTTTTCTGCAGCGAACAGAGCATCCAGGGATTCCTTGTCGGCAATATCCATACGAATAAAACGACAATTGCACCACTTGGAACTGGTTAACATTTGGCCAAATTCAAAGTTATCGTTGGGCTGCACAAAACCGTTTTCACGGAGACGGCCGTACTTCAAGCGCTGATCGTAGTAATCGTTGATGTTGTCAAGACCGACAACTTCATCGCCTCGTGCAGAAAGCATCTGGACGATCTTGGATCCGATAAAGCCTGCGGCACCAGTAACTAAAATTTTCATAAAAAATCAAATTCCTCTATACACGACAAATATAAAAAAAGACCCGCGGTTAACCACGGGTCCATTAATAAGCTAAGACTTCTTTTTCTTGTTGCCGTAATAGCCATACTTGCCGTAATGACCATAGCCGTAGCCATAGCCATAACCGTAGCCATAACCATGGCCGTCGTGTTCCACATGGTTCATGACAAAGGCATGAGGTCTGTCTCCGCAGCGACCAATCTTCAGCATAGATTCGCGAATCTGGTCCATAGAATGACGTCCGTAATGGAGTACAAACAAAGCGAAGTCAATTACAGGGTAAATAAGTTCGGAGTCTGTTACCAAGTTCAGCGGCGGAGTATCCACGATAATCATGTCATACTTGGTCTTGGCTTCTTCAAGCATATTTTTGAAGTTATCTCCGCGAAGCAATTCGGACGGAGAAACATCGCAGTTGCCAGCACCGATTACAAACAAATTCTTGACCAAGGAATCGGCCACAACGCTATCCATTGTGCACTTACCTGCAAGCACGTCGCCTAAGCCCTGCTTATGATGGCTATACACCACACCTCGGCGCATATCAGCATCGATCAGCAAAGTCTTCTTGTTGGAACCTGCATACAAGGCAGCCAGATTCTTAGAAACAAAGGACTTTCCCACACCCGGAATCATACCAGTCACCATAACTACCTTCTGCCCCGAAATAGAGAAATCAATGGCGGTATACAGGGAGCGGAATGCTTCGCTGGCAGGGTCATCGGGATCTTCTTCTACGAGCGGCAGGGTGTTCTTGCCCTTCTTACGCTTGCTCAGAATGTTATTCTCGGACTGCGGAATCTTGGCATAGACACTAACACCTGTTTCGCGTTCGATTTCAAGAGAGCTGCGTACACCGCGCTTGGTCATCTGGAGCAGGTAAATCAGCAATGCACCCAGAAGGAAAGCACCTGCAATGCACCCCAGAAGAATCATCTTCTTGTTGGGCTTGCTGGGGCGGCGTTCGATTTGAGCATAGTCAACAACGCGTACAGTACCCACTTCGCCAGCACGAACCACGCGAAGCTGCTGAATGTTGTTCAGCATAGAAGTGTACTGAGCGTTCTGCACGGCAACTTCTTCTTGTAGTCGAAGAACTTCCTGCTGAGTCAAAGGCATCTTTTCTGCAGAAGTCTTCAACTTAGACAGTTCTGCGCGAAGGCGGTTCTGCTGCTTTACGATAGTCTGAACAGAAGGATGTTCTTCCTTAAAGAGACGAGTTGCCTGCTGACGCTGCTGTTCAAGTTCAAGGATCTGACGCTGCAGGTTCGCATCCTTTTCAAGATGAGCGCGAGTTTCGCCCGTCATATCCACAGAACCAATCTTGTGACGGTAATCAGCCAAATTCTTTTCGGCAGAGTCCAGCTTTGCCTTAACGCCAGGAAGCTGCTGTTCCAGGAATTCCAGAGTCTTTTCGGCTTCGGCACTGCGCATTTCAACATTCTGACGCAGATAGATGTTTGCCACGGAGTTCAGGATTGCGGCAGCGCGGTCCGGATACTGATGAGTGTAGGACACACCGATAATACCAGTCTGCTTTCCTTTTTCTGCCACATTCATGGTCTTCACAAGGCCTCTCATGGCATCTAGCGGATCAGATTCAGCAAGAACGAACAGCTGACCGGGTTCAGCACGCATCATCTTTACATTGATCATGAGGGTGTCGCCTGCGTACGCAGCAACAACACTTTCGCCAAGCTTACCCTTTACCAGCTCGGTTTCTTCGGGAGTAATAACCACGTACTCATCTTCAGAAACAGCCTTGGCCATCCACTTGTCTGCAATTGCAATTCGGGGAATGTGGAGGAATTCAAGGTCCATACGGCCTTCCTTATGGGTCAGACGCTTAAGCGCACCCTTCGGATAAGCGTTGAAGCAGAGATGTTCCTGCTCCACCACATAGCTAAGGACCATACGGCTCTTCAAAAGTTCAATTTCGGCTTCGGCGGGGCTTGCCACATCCAGCAACGCACCCATTTCACCCATGGCCTTACCTGCCTTATTACCCTTCACGTCGATCTGGAGCAAGGCATCGCTGGTATACTGAGGACGAGCCCAGTTCGAAGCAACGAAACCTACGGCAGCACCAACAACGATGCAAAAAGCCAAGAAGACCTTGTGCTTTAAAAGGATCCCAAGCACTTCCAGAAGATCAATTTCATCATCTTCCTTAACCTGGGTGACACCCATAGGAGCAGTCTGAGCCGGCGTTTGGATATTTTGATCCATTTCGTTTCCTTAAAATCAAAAAAACTATAACGATTCTCTTCAAAGATAGAAAAAACGGCAAGACGTTGAAAGTTTTTTGAAAGTTTTATGTCGATATAGAGTACAAAAAACGCCCCGTCGAAACGGAGCGTTTTTAAGACCTTCAGTCTTTTATAAAAACGACAGTACTAAACTTGCGTTTTGTATAAAGAAAGAATTACTTGGATTTGCACGCTTCGCGTGCAGTCCAATCGCCTCGATCATGGGCATGCAAGCATGCCCGCGACACGTCCACAAAGTGGATAACTCAACTAAGGGACTAAAGTCCCTAGTTTCGTATATCGGCTTACTTGGACTTCTTAGCCTTGGCGGCGGGCTTCTTTGCAGCAGCCTTCTTTGCCGGCTTAGCAGCCTTAGCAGAAGCCTTGCAGAAGTCAACGTAAGCCTTCAGCACGTCAGAGAACACTTCGTCCGGAGTGTTGTCGCCAACGATGTGGGAAATGATCTTCTTGTTGTACTTGGAAAGAACCTTGGCGGTGGATTCCTTGTAAACCTTGAGACGGTTCTTGATGACGTTTTCATCAGCGTCGTCCTTACGGCCTTCGATCTTGGCGCGGTTCAGGAGGCGAGCAACGATGGTTGCTTCGTCCTTGATGTCGAGAACGAAGATGTGCTTTACGTCGACGATGGATTCGATGAGCTTAACCTGTTCAACGGTACGAGGAATGCCATCCAGAAGGAGGGTATCCTTTTCCGGGTTCAGCTTGTTGGTGTTAACAAGACCTTCAACATAGCGGCCGAAGATTTCAACGGTAGCTTCGTTGGGAACCAGGAGGCCCTTGCTGGAATAGGAAGCGAGGAGCTTGCCAGATTCGCTGGAGGGAGCGATGCCGCGGAAGATGTCACCAGTGGAAAGGTGCTTGAGAGAAGTGGTAGCAGCGAGCTTAGCGCCCACAGTACCCTTACCGGAACCCGGTGCACCGAAGATAAGAACGGCAGAAATCTTTGCCATGATGTTGTCCTTTGGTTGATTGGTTAATTTTTCAAGCGCAATTATAGAAAAGTTATTCTAGCTAGGCAATGCCTCGGAAGTAAACTTCAGCTTTCCGTCAACAACGTCTAACGCAATCGTAGAGAAATCCTTGTAGATACCAAGGAGCAAGCCCTCGGCAATTTCATCTTCGATAAGCTGCTGGATACTGCGGCGAATGGGGCGGGCACCCAGTGCAGAATCATAATTGTGGCTAACCACAAATTCCTTGGCAGCCTGAGAAACTTCCAGAAGAATGCCACGTTCAGACAAGTTCTTCTGCAAGAAGGTCAGCTGGATATCCACCACAGAATTCAGGTCTGTCTTAGACAGCGGGCGGAACACGATCTGTTCGTCGATACGATTCAGGAACTCCGGAGAGAACACGCGTTTTACTTCTTCGCGGATAGCAGTTTCCATACGTTCGTAGTCGTCGGTCTCCCCCATCTTGGTAAAGCCCATGCCAGAGCTGTGGCGGACTTCGCGTGCCCCCGCATTACTGGTCATGATGATGATGGTGTTCTTAAAGTTGATCTTGCGACCATAGCTATCCGTAAGAATACCATCGTCAAGAATCTGCAATAGCAGGTTATAGACATCGGGGTGAGCCTTTTCGATTTCGTCTAGAAGCACCACGCTGTAGGGGCGCTTGCGGACCTTTTCAGAAAGCTGACCGCCATTGTCTTCAAAGCCTACGTATCCCGGAGGCGCACCAATAAGGCGGCTAATGCTATGCTTTTCCATGTATTCGCTCATGTCGATACGAATCATGGATTCTTCGCTACCGAAAAGGCTAAGGCTCAGAACCTTGGCAAGTTCTGTCTTGCCAACGCCCGTGGGACCCAGGAACAGGAAACTACCCATGGGTCGCTTGGTGTTGCGGATGCCTGCACGAGTGCGGCGAATGGCCTTTACCACAGCATCGACAGCCTGGTCCTGGCCAATAACACGTTCCTTGATTTCGTCGCCAAGTTTCAGAAGTTTTTGCGCTTCTTCACCAGCCAGACGGCTTACAGGAATACCGGTCATCTTGCTGATGCAATCGCGAATTTCATTTTCGTCAACCACAGGAAGTTCTGCAGCGTCTTCCTTGTTCAAGGCTTCACGACGTTCTGCAATTTGACTGGTAAGAGCCTCGATCTTGTCGCGAAGGGCTGCGGCAGATTCGTACTGCTGTTCGGCAATGGCTTCTTCCTTCTTCTGCAAGGCGTCGGCCAGTTCGTCTTCCATAACCTTCAGGTCGTCTGGAGTGCGAATGGAATTCAGACGGACGCGGGCACCAGCCTCATCAAGAACATCGATGGCCTTATCCGGCAAGAAACGATCCATAATGTAACGTTCAGACAAGGTGACAGAAGCGCGGATGGCTTCGGGTGTGTAACGAACCTTATGGTGCTGGGCATACTTTGCACGTAAACCTTCGAGAATCTGAATAGACTCTTCAGAACTCGGGGGATTTACGACAATCGTCTGGAAGCGTCTTTCAAGAGCGGCATCCTTCTCGATGTACTTGCGGTATTCATCAATGGTAGTAGCGCCTATGCACTGCAATTCGCCACGGGCAAGGGCAGGCTTAAAGATGTTAGAAGCGTCAAGGCTTCCTTCGGAACCACCTGCCCCCACAATTGTATGCAGTTCATCGATAAAAAGAATCACGGAATTGTCTACACGCTGAAGTTCCATAATCAGGCCCTTCACACGTTCTTCGAACTGACCACGGTATTTTGTACCTGCAACCATTGCGGCCACATCCAAGCTAACCACGCGCTTGTTTGCAAGAAGTTCAGGAATCTTTTTCTGTGCAATTTTAAGAGCCAAGCCTTCGATAATTGCAGTCTTGCCGACGCCCGGTTCGCCAATGAGGGCAGGATTATTCTTCTTGCGACGGCAAAGAATCTGGATCAAGCGTTCAATTTCAGCTTCGCGACCGATAATGGGGTCCAGCTTACCCTGTCGAGCCATGGCTGTCAAGTCGCGGCCAAAGTGTTCCAGAATCGGAGTCTTGGAACGGGACTGGGAGCGTTGCTGCTGGCGAGTTTCGCCAACGCGCGGAGCACCTTCTCCACGATTCATCGGTTCGCCAAATCCGCCATCGCCAGGAGCACCATCTTCTCCGGGAACCTGGGATTCCATGGATTCGCGCTTAACCTGCTGAAGGGCCGCCTGAAAATTTTCAAAAGTCACACCGAAGGTAGACAACGTACCCGCAGCAGGAGATTCGCTCTGCTGCAAAATGGCAAGCATCAGGTGTTCGGGACCGATATACTGGTCGCCTTCATCCTTGGCAATCTTTGCTGCGTTAAACAGGGCTGCCTTACAACGAATGGTAAAAGAAAGCAGGGCTCCATGAGATTCAACAGCAGTCATGACACCACCATTTGATGTCAGGGAGCGCTGAACCTTTTCACCCAGCTCGTTCAAGTTTACCTTAAGTGCAATCAAGGTTTCTGCAGCAAGTCCAGAATCTTCTCGGACCAGGCCCAAAAGTAAATGTTCAGTGCTAATGCTATCGCTGCCTAAATTGCGAGCTGCCATACGGGCGGCCTGCAAAACAGCTTTAGCCTTCTTCGAAAAAATACCGTTAATATCAGACATTACACAACCTTTATTTCCACTTACATCGTTTAAAAAAGCAGATCTGTAAAAAAAATTCTTATAAAATCAAACGTACCCTGCAATCTTTTATACAATACTTTGTATTAAACCATTGTGCATTACCACGCGACGCTTGGCAAAGTTGGCCAAAGCCTCATCGTGAGTCACAATCAAAAACGCCTGGTTGAACTTTTCATTCAGTTCGCCGATCAGTTCATTCAACTTTGCAGAATTGGCTTCGTCCAGGTTTCCGCTAGGTTCATCGGCCAGCACCAGGTCTGGCTTATTCATCAGAGCACGGGCGATTGCGATTCGCTGGCGTTCGCCGCCCGAAAGTTCACGGGGCAAATGTTTCAGACGATCCTTCAGGCCAACAGTTTCAAGCAGCATCTCAGCCCGTTCACGACATTCCCTTTCGCTGGTTCCAAGAATGCGACCCGGCACACAGACATTTTCTAGGGCCGAAAATTCGCTGAGCAAATGGTGGAACTGAAATACAAAGCCCACCTGCACACGATGGTACATATCCCTCTCGTGACCGCTGAACTTAGAAAGTTCCCTGCCCTTAAAAAGAATTTCGCCAGACGTAGGAGTATCCAGCATGCCCACCAGATTCAAAAAGGTAGACTTACCTGAACCCGAAGAACCCGTGAGAGCCACAAGTTCCCCTGCATTCATGGAGAAGTTTACGCCCTTCAGGATTTCAAGATTTTCGCCAGTTTCGCTAAAGACTCGCCTCAAGTCGCGAGTTTCAAGCAAGATTGAGTCCATTTCATCGATCCCGCGCGAAGCGCCATTATTTAACTGTTCATTATTCATTGTTCATTGTTCATTCACGAATAAAGAAACTTTATTCATGACGAATCGCTCCCACAGGATCAAGACGGCTAGCCTTCCAGGCAGGAAGAATAGTGGCGGCAACACACAAGGCAATGCCAATGACAAAAATCAGAACGACATCAAGCAGGTGCACAGAAATCGGGAAATAAGGAATCACATACACATCACCAGGCAAGGTGATAAAGTGATAGGCTTCTTGCAGTTTGCACAGTACAAGACCAATGGTCCCGCCCACAATGGTTCCGCCAACACCAATAAAACTTCCCATCAGCATAAACACTCGCATGATTCCGGCCTTGCTAAAGCCCATGCTGCGAAGAATGCCGATTTCCTTGGTTTTGTCGATAACCACCATAATCAGGGAACTGATAATGTTAAAGGCCGCCACCAGAATAATCAGGCAAATGACCGCAGCTACAATGAACTTTTCGTAGTTCATCCATTTAAGAAGGGTTATGTTCTTGGTCTTCCAGTCGACACCATAGTAAGGATAGCCAAGCCATTCGCCAATACTATCCACAGCCTGGCCCGCCATCCAGTGATCGTTCATACGGAACTGAATACCGGTAACCGCACTTCCCATTCCCAACAAGGACTGAAGTTCCGGGATTCCCACATAAGCCAGATTGCCATCGTACTCGTAGGTGCCGGTTTCAAAAATACCGCTTACCACGCACATCATCATCTTTGGGCCACCACTGGCGGCAACTGCATCGGGACTCTGAAATGTCTGAAGAACAAGCTTGTCGCCTACCACCACACGAAGTCTATTGGCAAGACCAGACCCCAGGAGAATTCCCGGGCGCATCTTGCCACTCAAGTCTTCGAGACTATCGACGGAGTAACTCCCCCACTTGATATACTTGTGGATATCGGTAACGGTAGCCGCAGTCTTGGAATTGATACCGTAAATAACGATACCGTCATTTACCTTCTTGCTGCTAATGCCCACCTTGTAGACAATAAAGGGCGAAGCCGCTGTAACACGAGAATCTCGAGTTTTCACTTCGTTAATCAAGCTGTCGTAAGGAGCAATAGGTTCCCCGTTATACGACATAATTTCAAAGTGAGCGTCCTTCCCTATCATCTGGGCGGTGACTTCTTCTTCGAAGCCATTGACCGCAGCAAGGGCAACCACCAGCGCAAATACACCGATGGAAACTCCAAGCATACTGAAGATACCAATAAGGGATACAAAGAGACTCTTACGCTGAGCCCCTAAGTATCTCCAGGCAATAAGCCATTCCAGTTTATTCATAGAACCTTTGGATTATACTTCCGGCTTCATCAGCGGGAAGAGCTGCACGTCGCGGATGGTTTCCTGGTTGGTCAGGAGCATCACCATACGGTCGATACCGAAGCCTACACCGCCGGTAGGAGGAAGGCCAGATTCGATAGCGTGCAGGAAGTTTTCGTCCATGGGGTGAGTTTCGCCTTCACCACCGCGGCCACGGCGGACCTGGTCTTCCAGAAGTTCGCGCTGGCGCAGAGGATCGTTAAGTTCGGTATAGGCGTTGCCCAGTTCCCAGCCGTTTGCGTAGGGTTCGAACTGTTCAATGAGGCCTTCCTGGGTACGGTGCTTCTTGCAAAGCGGAGTAGATTCGGTAGGCATGTCCATGATGAAGGTGGGCT
>JAKSIE010000076.1 GCA_024398995.1 Fibrobacter sp. | reverse complement strand
CAAAAGGTTGAACTTTTCACAACAAGAGTGGCTGTTGCAGGCTGTACGAAAAAAACACCATGATTTCTCATGGTGCTTTTGGTTAGTTTCGATTTCCTCAGAAATGAGGTCCTCGGTATAAATTATTTGATTCGAACCGGCTGGGTTGCGGCAATACCTGCGCCCTTCACGCGGATGATGTACTGACCCTTAGGCATTTCGCTCATGTCGAAGGCGTGGTTTCCTGCGGAGAGCGTGCCATGGAACAGGGTTGCAATGCGATTTCCGTTCATGCTGAATACATCTACAGAGGTTTCGCTTGCGAAAGCGGTAGAAAGCATGATGCGGCTACCTACAACAGACATCTTTGCAGAAGGTGCTGCAACTGCGGTTTTTACTGCTTGGCTACCACCGTTGGGGTTTCCGCCCATCACGTAATTTTCGTTATACACGATCTTGATTTCGGGAATCATTTCTTCGGTATTACCGTAACCACGGCTAAAGGCGTCGTACTTGTCCTGGTTGAAGTCGAACAGGGTAGTTGCACCAGCCTTAAAATCGTCATAGACGATGGTGCCGGTATAGCCTGCGGCATAGTTTGCGATAACGATGGCCAGAGTCTTGTTTCTGTCGGTCAGTTCGGAAATGTCAATGGAGCAAGTAACCTTTTCCCCTGCAGGAACGTCGCACTGCTGACCCTTAGTTTCGGTCCACGTCCAGGAATCTGTCAGTTTTAAGATCAAGTGGAGCTGTGCGTCGTCTTCACCGTTGTTCTTTGCGGTCCAGGTTAAGGCGGTTGCGCCGGAAAGGTCCCAGCCACCCTTGTTCTGGTATTCAATCTGAGCGTTGTCATCACCGTAGGTCACAGCCATCTTGCCATCGCCACCGCCGGCTGTGATATCCACATCCTTAATCTTGATGCTTGCTTCTGCAGTGGCTGCAAGTTTGGTCATGGCGTCCAAGGCCGGGTCAATGGTGTAGCTGTAGCCTCCAAAGTTGGATTCAGTCTTGTCACCGATGTACTGCCAGGCCAATGCACCGGCGTAGCCGCTTTCGTAGGCGAACTTATAGGCGTCCACCGTAGAAACCTGGGTCTTAGCTGCCATGCTTGCGGTGTAGGTGTCGCCCTTCCAGCCGCTGGCCGGGAATTCGCCGATGATCATAGGCTTGGCGTCGTACTTGTAGGTAGCCTGCATTTGAGCCGCTGTATTGACAAACGGGGACTCTGCATCGCCTTGATAGTAGGGGTAATAGTGGGTCTGGAAGAAGTCAAGGGTACCATTAGCTTCTCCGCCTGCAGCAACCAGGTTGGCGTCGTTCCACCATTCCTGATACTTGATGTTCACGCTACCTGTGGAAACCAGCAATTCCGGGTTGGTGGTGTGGATAGCTGCGGCCACTTTGTTGGTGAACTTCTGGAGTACAGCCTTGTCCAATTTCTTGGCGGTCCAGCCTACGTTGGTCATGCCTTCCGGTTCGTTAAACACTTCCCAGGTCATAAGGGCGTTATGATTGCCGATGCCCTTTACCACAGGAACCAAGACGTTGTCGATAAAGGCCTTGGTGCCGTCATCTGTGAAAAGCTTGGAGTTTGCTTCCAAATCCATGCAGCCATCCTGAGTACAACCGTCAACCTTCGGGTAAATACCCCATTGGTTCACTTCCATCAGGTTGTGGCTGAACAAGCACATGCTCACCATGACGCCGTATTCTTCAGCAATGTCCAAAGCCTTTTTCATGTTGCTCAAGGTGCTGGCCTTCAGACCGGAAACCAGGTGAGTGGTCTGGTCAATTTCAGGACTCTGGCTCATATTGTTGAAAAGCCACCAGCGAATAGCGTTACCGCCTGCGGCACGGGTGCCTTCTACGGCCTTACGCCAAGCGTTTTCATCCAAAGGTGCGTCGCCAACGTCGGAATTGTAGTCGGCCCAGGCCAGATTGGTGCCAGAGAAAAAGATCTTCTTGCCGTTGTACATGAGGTCTGTACCGCTGACGGTGAGACCCGGTGCAGCGAAAGTTACGGTTGCGGATCCTGCGATTGTTGCAAAAAGTGCTGCCTTGACGAACTTATTCATGAAATATCTCCATTTTAACGTCTAAAATCTATAAACTCTTTTTTTAAAAAGAACCTATGAAAGATTTTGATAAGGATTTATGTGAAAATAGTCATATTTCCTGGGAGAAAATCTGGAAAAATAGACCTAAAATTGTGTTGCTAAATAAAAAAAACGCCGCAATTTCTTGCGACGTCCTTTTCTCAAACACTAAATGGAATTTAGTGATACTTAAGGGTATATTCGTTGTTTTAGCGGCGGATGGGCTGGGTTGCAGAGAATCCTACGCCCTTCACGCGGATGATATACTGACCCTTGGAAAGTTCAGACATATCGAAGGCGTGAGTGCCTGCAGAGAGCATTCCGCGGTAGAGTGTTGCCACACGCTTACCGTTCATGCCGAACACGTCAACGCTAACCATGCCAGCCTTTGCTGCGCTCAGTAAGATACTATTGCCAGCGACGCTGATCTTGGAGTTGCCAAGAGACTTGGCGACGGTCTTGATTGCGGAAGTGCTGTTGCCGTTTTCGTCAACCAGCTCAACCTTCTTTACCTTGGCCTTGGTTTCTGCGCTTGCAGTGAACAGATCTGCTGCCTTGTTGAAGTTGCTGATGACTTTGCCGTTATCTGCAATCAGATTGTCAAAGATGACAGTACCTGCGTAACCAGGAGTAGAAATCATAATGGTTACGGAGAACAGATTGTTCAAATCCATGGGGTGGGAGACTTCATCTTTGTCTGTGTATTCGGTAATGTCGAATTCGCAAGTCTTGCTTTGACCGCCTTCCAGCCAGCAACCAGTAGAGTTGGACATTTCCCAGGTCCAGATGGAGTCCTTCATACCGTTACGAACGAATGCCAAGCCGATCCATACGCCGTCATCACCAGTATTTTCAATTTCCAAAGAAACAGAGGTAGCACCGGTCAGATCAGGAACCTTCTGGAATTCCAGGTTTGCGCCTGCATTTTCTTCCAGTTCGTCGACGGTAACGGCCATCTTGTAGTTCTTGAGTGCGCCAGCGGCCTTTTCCTTGTCGCCGTCGTATTTTGCATTTGCCTTAGAAACGGGGCAAGACTGGGAGCCTGCGGCAGCGATGGTGTAGTTGTCCCAACCGGGCATTTCGTCAAGAGTAATGATCTTGTCGCTTGCCATGTTCTTCTGCCAAACAGTGTTGCTGGTAGAATCAGCAAAGCCGCCATTCCAAGATTGATACCAGGGCATCCACCAGCTCCACATAGCGTTGTCTGCAGCCATGTTGTCAACATCAGGGATAGGTCCGTTTTCGGAAAGGGCCAGCATCTTGTTGGTGCTGAATTTGCCCATCAAGTCGAAGAATGCGGAGCTATTGCTAGAGTGGTTGTCCTTGTTGTTGTAGATATCAATGCCGAGAACATCGTAGTAGCCTTCACCAGGATTCCAACCAGTACGAGATGCGTTCTGAGGGTTGAATACCCAAATCAGGTTGTTCACGCCATTCTTGAAAACCATGCGTTCATAAACCAGCTGGTAAAGAGCTGCAAACTGCTTGCCGGTGTGAGTGCTCCACCAGAACCAGCTTCCACCAGATTCATGGAGCGGGCGGAAGATGGCGGCAACGCCTTCTTTTTGGAGTGCAAGGAAGTGTTCGGAAACCTTGTCAATGTCGCTAACCAGGGCCTTGTATTCTGTTGACAGAGTATCCCAGGTTGTGGAACCAGTCATAAAGGCGTTGGTAAAGTCGAAGTCGGTGTATTTGTCATTTGCACCCTTAACGTAGAATTCGGTTTCTTCACCGGGGCGCCAGTGCCAGGTGAATGCAGGAATTGCGCCCTTCTTCCAAGCGCTACGAGCGATAGAGAGAACCTTGTCGTTATAACTAACGAACCAGGAAGATTCTGCGTTGCCGCCGGTGGAGTTCATCAGGTCAATGCCCACGAGTGCGGGGTACTTGCCGCTGCGGGTGTAAACTGCCTGCATGTCTTCATGTTGAGTGAAGTCCTTATCGGTAGAGAAACTGTCCATATTTCCGGTCATAAAACCAGAAATTGTTTTCTTCTGGAAGTTGCTTGCGAGGAAGCTGTAAATCTTCTTTGCACCATCTGTTGCATTGGCGGTAACGGGGCCATTGCAAAGGTTGAATTCACCAACGGAGAAGGGTTCTACGGAAATGTAGTCCACATCAATCCAACCCCAGTTTTTTGCGATGGTAATTTTGTTGGCGCCGGCCTTCAAGCTGGTGACTATGACTTCGTCAGTAAAACTCTTGCCTTCGCTGAAGGAAATTTCTGCGACCTTAACACCGTCAATATTAAGGTTGTTGATTTTTTCGCCGTAGGTTCCGGCATAGTGAATGGCGATGGAGTAGTTGCCTGCGCTGGGAACGTTGACGTTAAAGTCGATGTTCCCAGATTCCATTTTGAGATAAGCGCCGCCAGATGCTGTTGCACTGGTAACTTTGCTAACACCGGTGCCGAACGTAGCGTCTTCAGCTTCGTACTTGTCTGCTGCAAAAACGCCAGTTGCGGCGGCTAGGCCGAAAATGGCCAAGTTCTTTTTCCAACTCATAAAAACACTCCATAAAAATGAAATTTACTGCATTTAAATTATACTCGTTGAAGTCTTATAGCTTGGTTTATTATAGTCCGGGTTGTAATAACGTTGAAAAAAACTCAACGTGTGTGAAAAAATAAAAATGGCGATTTCTTTCGAAAATCGCCACTTTTGAGAAGGGTGTTGAAAAGATTTAGTCTTTCTTGAACTTAAAACCAAACTTGAAAGTTCGGGTTTCGCCGGGAGGAATGACGATCAAGCCGCGGTGGTGATTCAGGGCGTCTGGTTCCGATGTCATGGGCTCAATGGCGATGCTCATACGGTCAGGAGGGGTGTAAATCTGGATGGCGTTGTACTGCTCGTTGCCGGTACGCTGCCAAATGTCCAGGGAACCAAAGTCTCCCTTCAAGGAGACTGTGGCGATCTTTTCGTCGACTGCGGTTGCCTTGGAGAATTCGTCGCCCAGGCAGAAACAGTCGTTGATGAACTCGTCGGAAATCTTGCTGCCGCCTACGAAACGGGTATCGTTTTTGAAATTACCGGTGGGCAGGTCGGCGCTGTCAAGAAGGGCCAAATTGCTTTCGGGCAGTTCCATGGTGAGACCGTCGATTTTTTCGCCCAGCATAAAGTAGGGGTGCCAGCCTTCGGAATAGGGCAGGTCCTTGCTACCGATGTTCTGGACGGATGCTTCGACAGTGACGGTTTCTCCGGTGAATGTTACTTTGTTTGTGGCGCGATAGGGGAAGGGAAATCCGGTGAAAGCGCCCGGCCAGTCGCAGCTGAACACTGCTACGGCCTTTTCGCTGTCACTTTCGAAACTTTCGAACTGCCATTCCTTATTGGTCAAGAAGCCATGGAGGGCGTGGGGAGCCCAGCTCACGTTGTTCACCAGCTGGTAGGTTTCGCCGTTCCAGGTGAACTTGGCGTAGGCGGTACGGCCGGGGAAGGGGCTGAGTCTGCAACCAGCGTTGGTGTCGGGTGCAATCTGATGGATGGTGGAACCGTCGCGATAACCGAACAGCAAATCCAGAAGTTTGCCTTCATTGCTGCCGGCCTTGCCTGTGGGAACGCGCCATGCGTTGAGGCCTCCACCAAAGCCACTGAGAATTTCAAACTCTGCGCCATCGTCGCGCTGGATCACATAACATTGAACGGTGCCCAAAGGGCGGGAAATAATCTTGAACTGACTCATACGAGTGAATTTAGAAAAAGATGTAACAGTTAATACAATTGAACGGCGAAAGACCATATGGAGTTTGAACATTGCTCATGGAATTTCTATTTTTGGGGCGTATGGAAAGAAAGACTATCGTAGCCCCTATGACCCCCAATGGCGTTAGTGCCGTGGCCGCCATCCGTGTGAGCGGCCCTCAGGTGCGTTTGGTGGTAAAGGCTTTGTTTGGCGAAAAGGCAGAGGCTGGACTGAAGTCCCACATGGCAAAGCTAGGTACGGCCAAGTGGCCTTCCGATGTGCCGAACGGGTGCCGCGCCGGCGCTACGATCGATAGCCTTCTTTACTTGTATTTTGAAGGCACCAATTCCTACACCGGCGAAGACGTGCTGGAACTGTATCCGCATGGAAATCCCCTCATTGTGCGTGACTTGCTGCAGGCTTGCCGTATGGTGGACGGTGTTCGCTTGGCGGAGCCTGGGGAATATACCCGTCGTGCCTTTTTGAACGGTAAGATGGACCTGACTCAGGCAGAATCTGTTGCCGATGTGATTCATAGCGCTAACCGTTCCGAATTGGAAAATGCCCATCGTCTTTTGAGCGGCGCCCTGTCCAAGAAAGTGCAGACGCTCACCGCCCTGGTGAAGGATATTTCTGCTCGCCTTGAACTGGACGTGGACTTCGCCGAGGAAGAGGCTGATCCGGATTATGCCGGTTGGGAAACTCGCTTTGATGGCATTCGTCAGTCGGTGCAGGATATCTTGAACAGTTTCCGCGGTAAGGCGGAAGTCGGCCGTTTGCCTCTGGTGGTTTTGTACGGCGCTCCCAATGCTGGTAAGTCCAGCTTGGTAAATGCACTGCTTGGCGAAGACCGCATTCTCGTCAGCGACATTGCTGGTACCACCCGCGACTTCGTGGAAGTCCGTCTATTCTTGGATGGAGGAGAAATCCGTCTGGTGGATACAGCTGGCCTTGCTGAACAGGCTGCGGATGCGCTGGATGCATTGAGCATGGAAAAAAGCCGCCAGATCCTGGCTGAAGCAGATATGAAAATCCTGCTGGTGGACAGTAGCAATGAACAATTAACGATTAACAATGAACAATTGTTGATGAACGGAACTGCTCCGGATCTTATCCTTCATACCAAAGCAGACTTGGCTGCTTGTCATTGCGAGCGAAGCGAAGCAATCGAAGCAGTCTCCAACTGCAGTCTTGCCATATCCTCCAAAACAGGCGCAGGTCTCGCTGAACTTAAATCCGCTCTTAACTCCCGCCTTTTCAAGAATCGCGAAAATTCCGAAGACCTCTGGATCACAAGCGAACGCGAAAAGTCCTGCCTCGAGGAAGCTCTGGCTGGCATCGACCGCGTTCTTGCGCAGCTGCGCTCCAATCCCGCAGTAGAACTGCTGGCCTTTGAAATGCAAGTCGTTCGCCGCGCCCTCCAGAGCATCACCGGCGAAATCTCATCTGAAGACGTTTTACAATCCATCTTTGCGGGGTTCTGCATTGGGAAATAGCTATATCGGCGCCTTGCTCGCCATCGTCATTTTTGGCTCCTACATGGTGCCGCTGAAAAAGTGGTCCTCCTACTCTTCCTGGTCCTTCCTTTCCATGATGACCACAGGTGCTCTTATCTGCTCCTTGGTAATAGCCTTTGTGACGGGAACCTTTAACCTGAATCCCATCGGCTTGCTTTGCGGCCTTTTGTGGGTGGCTGGCGGTGCCTTCAGTTTCTGGGCGGTACAGGCCGAAGCTGACTTGGCAGGCGCTGGCGTTCGTGCCATGGGCGTAAGTATTCTATCGTCCTTCTTGACGGGGGTCCTACTCTTTGGAGAAGCTTCTGACTTTAAGTTTTCCATTCCCGCAATCGTCTGCTTCCTGGTGGGCTTGTCCCGTTTGACGCCATCCACCGGTGGTTCTGTTTTCAAGAACTGGCGCTCCTTCCTGGGCGGTTTTGTCTTTGGTACCTACCTTATTCCCTTTAAGATTGCTACAGCCAATGGCCTTGAACTCACTGACCTGGAATTCATGTGTCCGGCATCCATCGGTATTTTTGTGGGTAGCCAGATTCTGGTTGCTATCCTTACGTTGAAGCGAAAGAAATCCTTTGGCTTCCCTCTGGTCCCCAGCGTTATTTGCGTGGGTACTGGTGCCCTCTGGGTATTCGGCATGCATGGATGCTTCTGGGCAATCGCTCCCATTGCTGCAGGTGGTGCCCTGGGATATGCTGTTGGCTATCCTTTGACTCAACTCAACCTGCTGGTGAACCTCTGCTGGGGCGTGATCGTATTTGGCGAATACAAAACTGCCAAGGAACGAATCAAGCTGCTTTTGGCGACTTTCATCATCCTTGCCGGTGCTGTTTTGCTCACCCTGTCTAAGGGCTAATTTTCGAATAAATCTTTGTTTATTTTACTGAGATCTTTCTCTGGTTAAGAACTTTGCTGCCTTCGGTAAGGCGTACTACCAGGACTTTTCCTGCAAAGGGTGCTAGGTCAAGGCTGTAGTTTTCACCCGCAAATTGTGCGCTTGACATCTTGTTTCCCAACATGTCGAACAAGGCTACGGTCTTGACTGCAGAACCGCGTGCGGTGACGTGCAATGTTCTGTGATCCAGATTCATCTGGGTGCGGAAATTGCTTTCTACAGCAGTCACTGCGGTTCCAATGCTGGAACTAGAGACGGCGAACTCGCTGGAGCTAGAAACTACATTCGCGCTGGAACTAGACACGATTGCTACACTAGAACTGGAAACCGCGACATTGCTTGAACTAGAGACTACAACTTGGCTGACGCTGGAAACGGCAGTAATCTGAATCTTGAAAATCACCTGCTTTCCGTTGTAAGTCAAGGCCTGGGCAATGTTGTAAGTGCCCGCGGTAACTCCGTTAGGATAATTTCCGATGGCGGCTGTCATGCTGCTCAAATTCAAGTTGGAATAGAAGGCGGCGCCTTCGCCCCAGCTAATCACGTTGCCTTGTGCGTCAAACCAGTGACCCGGTTCCTCTGCTGTGGAGGGGGTGTTGTCAAGAACGCCTGCGCTTGTAACAGCGCTGTAAGTCAAAGCTTCGCTCTGGTACAGGGAACTTGCGTTTGCTGCAGAAATTCCGAGGGCTGTTGCGACACCGCTTAAATCAAGGCTTACAGATTCGTAGGAATCGCTGATGGTCAGCTGAGTGCTCAGGTTAATGGTCTGTGTAACCAACTGCACGGAACTGCTGCTAATCGAAGAAGAACTTACCTTGACGGAGCTACTACTAATGTCATTGCGAGAGCTCGAAGAGCTCGTGGCAATCGAAGAGGAACTTGCCTTGACAGAGCTAGAGCTAGAAGAAACAGTATTACTGCAATCCCCGACGCTCACGCCACTCTGGGTTGCAAAGCACACGTTGCTATTCTTCTCTGTAATGCTGTAGAGCTGAATTCCCTGGCTCTTGCCTGCCCAAGAAGTAAAGGGCCCGTAGCTCGTTACATTCTGTGAACCCGGGAAAGGGTCATCCATAAAATGGGTTGTTTTAAAACCGTCGTAGTATCCGGTCACCCTCAGGTTGCCTGCTTCTACCACGTCGATTCTCTGATGAGTCTTGTCGTCATTTAGAGCGTCGCCTTCCCAAGCGGTTTGATCGTAGTCAATGTGCCAAATCAGCATGCCGTGATTGGGGAGGGCTGCATCCCATTTGGTCTTCTGACGGTTTTCCAGAACCCACCATTCATCGTTGTCACCGCTAACAGAAATTTTGTAGGCCTTGTTGGTGGTGTTCAGCGGAGTGATTGTAGTAACAGCCGAAGAAGCGGTTAAAGTTGTATAGTTCATCCATCCCATGAATGCGCGTTCAAAACCGCTATAGCTGGGAGGTGTCAAACCGCCATTGGCGTACATGCCGGTTGCCATCACGTCCCAATAGTGGGTGCCGGGAGCCTGGTAGCTGCTGCTTGTAAAATCGTCATAGCAGTCGCTGGCACGCACGCAGTAATGGTCCATCAAACCCATGGTGTGGCTAAATTCGTGAACAAAAACCGGGAAATAGCTTTGGTCACTGATGATGAAATAGCTGTTAAATTTTTTGCCGTTGCCGGCGTCCTGTTGGCCTACGTTATTCCAGCCCAATTCGTACTGGAATCCGCCCAGTTCTGTGCCGTTGCTGCCAGAAACTGCGCCTGCGTAAAGGAAACCTGTGGCGTCAACAATGCCGTCGTTATTGGAGTCGTACTTTGATGCGTCAAAGTTACTGTACTTGGAACGCATTGCAGAAATAGCTTCTTTTACCAGCTGGTCTTCGTTACCTACGTAGCTGCTCAATGATTTGCTGACCGTAACGTAGTACAGGTCAAAGCTAGGTTTGAACACACCGCTGGACTGGTCGTTGAAATAATCGCGAACAGAGCCGGTGTGGCCTCCGGCGGTGTAGTTGTCTTGGTTGAGTGCCTTGTACAAAGCGGAGGAGTCTGTGCTGGCCTGGCTACCGGAACCCGCAATCAAAATTACGGGGAATTTAATGTCTCCCTTGGTATGGACTTTTGCGTTAGGCAGGGGGCGAACCACCGGCACGCCGCTTGCACTGCTTTCGCTAACGGATTCGCTGCTTTCGCTTGCCACAGGAACCCAGTCGGGGCGCGTATTGCGTTCCTTGCGCTTCAAACGATCCGGATGCTTTTTCTGATGTGCATCCAGTACATTGCTCTTATTTAGCGAGCGCAAAAATGCCTTGTCGGTAGCGCTGCGGGCATCCGCATTTTTTGCCTTGACGTTGGAACGCTCTCCCTTGCTATTGACGTAATAGTAGACTCCGTTGGAGTCCTGTTCCAGCAAGTAACCGTCAATGGTCCTTGTAAAATTGTAGTGCTCGTCGCCTAACTTTTGAATAGTTACCGAATCGCCGCCGTTGTCAATTGTTCTGGGCGTCGGGTTGAATGGCGCTGCCATTGCGCAAGTGAAAATTCCGGAAACGATTAAGCTTCCCCATAGAGTGTTGAGGTTTTTCATACACCAATCCTTAAAAACATCCAAGTTGGAATATATGTTGGCATATGAAAAATGTCCCCCGGTGAAAGGGAACATTTTGTATGAAATGTGTTTGAACTGTGTTAAAGACAGTGTTTTTTATTTCACGGCAATTTTCTTGCTTGCACCATTAACCTTTACTATATAAATGCCGCTCTTCAATCCGGAGAGGCTCATGGTGGTGCTGCCTGCGACCATGGGCTGGCTCATAACCCTACGTCCACTCAGGTCCATCAGCTGGACTGCGGTTGCTTTGGCGTTCTGCAAGCTTACGGTTAAGACGCGTCCCTGAAGGTTGATGTTAGCAGCAATGGACGGTACGTTAGGAATAATGGCGTCGCTAGTAGATGCAATGGGCTTCGTTACTTCGTCATAGCGGGCGGTTAATGCCATCAGGTACCAGGTGGAGTGGGGAAGCCACTGCTCGATCCAACGCCAGTTGTTCCAGGGTTCATCGGCTTTTCCGATGGCGGCCACATCATCCCAAACGATTCCGCTACCGTCTTCC
The DNA here is from genome assembly GCA_024398995.1 of Fibrobacter sp. Classification (GTDB taxonomy): domain Bacteria; phylum Fibrobacterota; class Fibrobacteria; order Fibrobacterales; family Fibrobacteraceae; genus Fibrobacter. The sequence continues at coordinate 280 of JAKSIE010000076.1, read as the reverse complement.
TTGAGACCGCTGATGCCGTTAGCGATACCCCCTTCCAAGGTGGCGTCGTAATCAGAAGATCCGTTGTACTTGGCAGGATTCTTAGTTCCCTTGCCGTACATCATGCAAACGCCATAGGGGTTCTTTCCCAGAATCCAGTCCAGCTGGTCGGTGGCGTACTTGTTGAATACTTCGCTGTCTGCCCCATTTTTGCCTAAGACCTTTGCTGCGTAGATTACGGCGGCAGAAAGGCTTGCGATACGGGCGTCTTCGCCCTGCCACCAGTAGTTGCTTTCGTTGT
>JAKSIE010000075.1 GCA_024398995.1 Fibrobacter sp. | reverse complement strand
CCAAGAAGCGCGTGGGCATTACCCGTATCCACATGGAAGAAGACGCCGGTAAGCTCATCCATGACATGAGCCCCACCGATTCTCACTTCGACGCAAACCGCTGCGGTACTCCGCTTTGTGAAATCGTGACTGAACCGGACATCCGTAGCCCGGAAGAAGCAGTGCTCGTTCTCAAGAAGATCAAGCAGACTCTGGAATACACCCGCGTTTCCAATGCAAACATGGAAAACGGCAACATGCGCTGCGACGGAAACATCTCCCTCCGCGCTTCCGAAGACGCTCCCTTCGGCACCCGTGCAGAAATCAAGAACTTGAACAGCTTCACCAACCTTGAAAAGGCTTTGAACGCTGAATACTACCTGCAGTCCGCCACTCTCGACGCAGGCAAGGAAGTGGAACAGTGCACCAAGCGTTACGATCCCAACGCTGACAAGACTATCGTCATCCGCTCCAAGGAAGACGCTCATGACTATAAGTACTTCCCGGAACCGGACATGGTACGCCTCGTTACCGATCCTGCCTTCGTGGAAGAAATCCGTCGCACCCTTCCGGAACTGCCGGATGCACGTCGCGCACGCTTCATGAATGACCTTGGCGTATCTGAATACGACGCCCAGGTGCTGACCGACGACCGCGACATCAGCGACTGGTTCGATACCGCTTCCAAGAACTGCAAGAACGGCAAGGTTCTCGCCAACTGGGTCATTACCGAACTCCTGGCCAAGATGAAGGATCTGGAAGGTGGCCTCGCTGACCTGAAGATCAAGCCGGAACAGCTCTGCGCCCTGGTGAACCTCATCGAAGACAAGACCATCAACGGTAAGATTGCAAAGACCGTGTTTGCCGACATGTTCGAAACCGGCAAGGATCCTGCAGACATCGTTAAGGAAAAGGGCTTGGTCCAGGTGGCTGACACTGGCGCTATCGAAGCAATCGTCCGCGAAGTCTGTGCCGCCAACGCCGCTCAGTTCGCCGAATTCAAGGCCGGTAAGGTTGCACTGAAGGGCTTCCTCGTGGGTATGACCATGCGCAAGTCTGGCGGTAAGGCCAACCCGGGCATGGTGAACGAAATCCTCGACAAGCTGGCTGCAGAATAATCCAAGGCTTTTCGTTGTTCCATCGTGCGTCATATCCGCAGGGGTGTCATTCCCGCGAATCCGTAGGATGTCATTCCGGCGTAGGCCGGAATCTCCTTCGTGCAGTTGTTATCGCAATTGCTTTTGTTGTACTGACACCTACAGTTTCTACGGCGGGGGAGGTTGTCAACAAGTGTGACTCCCTGAATATCAGCACTTTGAACATGTCTGATGCGGAAATTGCAGAGATTTGCGGTTTGGATTCTGCGACGCTTGCCAAAGGTCCGACTTTGCAGCAGTTGAACGAAGAGGACCCCAGTTATATCAAGCGCGAGTATGACCATAAGCAGCAAGTTGTTGTTGGTGGCGTCATTATGTTGTGTGTGGCACTGGCTATGGTATTGATGAACAATTATAACCCGAAGAGATGATTTTATAAACACTCAGGAGTAAACAATATGTCTTATACAGATGAAGCAAAGAATAACTTCAAGGCTCTTGCCAAGAATCCCTATCCTGGCCGTGGCATTGTTCTCGGCACCAGCCCCGATGGCAAGTCCTTCGTGCAGGTCTACTGGATTATGGGCCGTAGCGTCAACAGCCGTAACCGCGTGTTCGAAATGGAAGCTAAGACTGGCTTCATGAAGACCAAGGCCTTTGATGAATCCAAACTCACTGACCCGCACCTGATCATCTACTATCCGGCTCGTCACACTGCCGACGTTCAGATCATCACCAACGGTGACCAGACCGATACCATCTACGACGCAATCAAGCTGGGCGGCACTTTTGAAAGCGCTCTCGCTACTCGTCAGTACGAAGATGACGCTCCCAACTTCACTCCGCGTATTTCCGGTATCCACTACAAGAACGCTCAGCCGGCTTTGTACAAATTAAGCATCCTCAAGTCCCGCAACAACTGCGAAGACGCTGGCTGCGAACGTGCAACTTTCGAATTCGAAAAGGCTCTCCCGGGTCTTGGCCACTTCATCAGCACTTACGTCACTGACGGCAAGCCCATTCCTTCCTTCGAAGGTTCCCCGAAGCTCATGCCTATCTTCGACACTGCTGAAGAAAACCTGAAGAAGTACTGGAACGCCCTGGACAAGGACAACAAGGTTTCTTTGATGGTCAAGGTTATCGACCGCAAGACCTTCAAGGCAAAGACTTTGATCGTGAATAAAAACAAGTAGTTTTTATTCACAATAATTATGAATTACGATGTATGAATTATGAGACTTAGTTAGGCGGCTTCTCTGCGACAATTATTCTCGTAATTCGTACTTAATAATTCGTAATTGGAAATGTTATTGAAAAATGAAGGCCCCTTTTGGGGGCCTTTGTTTTTGTGGAATTGTTTCGCTATTTTTCAACAACATTTCCTAAAATGTGGTGGATTTTTTTATTCTGTCCAAAGCCGGACGGATTCTCGATGTAATAGAACATGTGTTCCACCAAGGCTTCGGTATTGAAATCGAAGGAGGGGAGGCGGAGCAGGTAGCTTTCCATGGAGTTGTCGAACGCAATCAAGCGCGGGGCGTTGTTGGAGCCTTCCTTCATCTCGATGATGAGTTCTGCAACATCGTCGTTGACGCAGACATTGATGAAATCGTTCTTGTTGGCTTCCGATTTTTTTACCAGAGCATCAAGCTTCTTTTTTACTAGGGATCTTGCGTAGGATTCCACTAAGTTTTTTTCCACTGTCTTACGGGCGATTTCCTTGAAATCCCAGGGGCTTGCGAATTCGTTGTCTACGTAGGTATGAACCTTGATTCCCGATTCCACAAGTCCTGTCAAGCGGTCCTGGGACCAGGAACTGTTGTGGTAAGGGGAGATGTAGTTGACTTCGTTAATGCCTCGTTTCTTAAGGTACTTGCCCATCTCTACGCCGGGCTTTTTTCCGAAGGTGGAGTTGAAGAAAAGCCAGTTATCTTTTTTCAGGAATATCTTGGGTACTACCGTTTCTGGATGTTCCCACCAGACGGCCACAGGGTATTTGACGCTAGCGAAGAAATACAGCATGGGCTGGATGTTCTGCACAAGCAAGGTGGAAAGAATTGCACCGATGGCGTTGGGATAATCGGTCAGTTTGCAGATGTTCCCGTTTCTGTCGATGAGCTGGCCTGTGGCTTCGTTGATGCCCAGCAGGATGAGTTTGTATTGATTTGCACCTGCGGTCTTATAGACCAGACGCAAAAAATCCATTTCGCGTTCGCTTTCGGCAGTAAACCCGCCCCAGCTGTTGCATCGGGTGACGAAGATCAGTTCACTGATGGGCGGCTTGCGTTCAGAGACTTCCCTTCTGCTGAAAAAATAGTTTCGTCCATTCTTGGTCAAAACACCTTCTTCCACTTTCTTGGAAAGGAATTTGCGTAGCGTGTTCTGGGAAACGTTGTAGCGGATGGCCAGTTCCTTGCCCTGGGGCAGTGCCTGGTGGGGTTTCAGTAGGCCCCTTTCGAAGTCGCTGTTGAAATTGACTGCCAACTTCTCTGTAATGGTCAGCTTGATTTCGGGAGGCCCGTTTAAGGCGGGCTCGTTTCCCCAAAAGCAGCCTTTACCTTGGATTCGGTAGATCTTGGATTGATTGGCCAGGTCCCTTAAAGCAGCCTGGACTGTTCCGGATGACACGTTGTACGTCGAAATAAGGGTTCGAACGGAGGGGAGTCGGTCCCCTTCCTTATGGGCGGTGTCTAAAAGTGCTTTGATAATCCGTTTTTTCACATTCTTAAGATAAAAAATGGACGCTTTCCTGGGAAAGCGTCCACTCTTGTCTCCTAACAAAAATCCCCAAATTTTAACGAAAGGTTAAGATTAAGGGTTTCTCCTTCTTGTTGTTCTAAAGATAGATTGGCGTGCGTTAATTCGCCATAACCCATATGGGTTAGTTCCAGGATTATTTTTTTTACAAACACTTGTTCTTTTGTGCACTACTTATTATATTTTAGTGAACGAAAGAGCAGTAGTTTTGTGGTCAAACAGGATTTTGGTATGGATGTTCGTGAAAAACTGAATATTCTTGCGAATGCGGCGAAATACGATGTGTCTTGCTCCTCTAGCGGGTCCAAGCGTCGTGCCATGAGCGGCGGGCTTGGTAATGCCTGCAGTGCGGGTATTTGCCATACCTGGGCAGCGGATGGGCGCTGCGTTTCTCTTTTGAAGGTCCTTTTGAGCAATGCCTGCAAGTACGATTGCGCCTACTGTGTCAACCGTCGTTCAAACGATGTTCCTAGGGCGACGTTTACTCCCAAGGAACTGATTGATCTAACGTTGGAGTTTTATCGTCGAAACTACATCGAGGGGCTTTTCTTGAGTTCGGCGGTTATTGGCACCCCTGATTATACTATGGAATTGCTGGTGAAGGTTGCCAAGGAACTACGTACGGTACATCGTTTTGGCGGGTATATTCACTTGAAGTCCATCCCTGGGGCGTCTCCCGCTCTTTTATATCAGGCGGGGCTGTATGCGGACCGCAGTAGCGTGAACATCGAGATTCCTTCGGATAAGGCGTTGCAGTACTTGGCTCCCGAAAAGAATCATGAGTCCATACTGCGCCCTATGAACTTTCTGGCAGAACGCAAGCTGGAGTACAAGGCGGATAAGTCCCGATTCGCCCCGATGTTCCTGCCTGCGGGGCAGAGCACCCAGATGATTGTGGGCGCGTCCGGCGAAACGGACCTGCAAATCCTGACGCTGTCCAACGGGTTCTACCAGCAACAGCAAATGAAGCGTGTCTACTTCTCCGGATACGTTCCCATCAATGCGGATAAGCGCCTGCCCGTCATCACTACAAAGCCGCCTCTTGTTCGCGAGCATAGGCTTTATCAGGCCGACTGGCTCATGCGTTTCTATAACTTCCGTTACGACGAAATTCTGGATGAACAGCACCCGAATCTGGATCTTGATTTGGACCCGAAGGTTGCCTGGGCGTTGCGCCATCCCGAAATGTTCCCCATAGATATTCAGACAGCGGATTACGAAATGCTGCTTCGTGTTCCTGGCATTGGCGTCAAGTCGGCGCGACTGATTGCATCTGGTCGCCGCTATGGTAAAATTCGCCTGGAGACGTTGAAAAAAATGGGCGTTGTCCTGAAACGGGCAAAGTACTTCATTTATCATCCCGACACGCCGGCATCGCTCCGCAACCTTTATCCCGAGGTGATTCGCCCCCAGCTTGTTCGCCAGCAGTTGATTGAACTGCCAAAGCCACAACAGCTAGACCTCTTCCGCGATTGTCATCACGAGACTAACCAACTTCTTTTACCTGCTTCCTAAGGTTTTTATGTTAACGATTTATTATGACTCAACTTTTGACGGTTTCCTCAGTGTGGTTTTTGAAATCTACCGCCAGCGCCTTGACGTGGGCAGCATCTGCCCGGATCGTTCCGCCGACGGCATCCCCGGGGATATGTTCCTGCAGCCTTTTCGCGTAGAAACTTCTGAGGAATCCGCCCGCAGGCTCAAGCGCGCCATCGTTAACGAGGCGGGGGAGGATATCCTTATGACGCTGGATGCGGCGTACCGTTCCGAGGAGCCCGGCATCGAGATGAAGATCTTCGCCTACCTCAAGCGCCTTTTCTCCGGGGTCGACAAGAAGTTTGCCCGCAATCCGACTTCCGCCGAAATGCTCCCGCTTTTCAAGATCGCAGGTTCGGTTCGCCGTGAGGCAGGGAATATGCTGGGCATGGTCCGCTTCGCTAAGACCGCCGACGGCACGTACTTTTCCGAAATCGAACCCAAGTACGACATCCTTGAGTTTATGATAGGTCATTTCCGCGGGCGCTTTGCCAACGAGCGCTGGGCCATTTACGACTCCAAGCGCAAATTCGGGGTGTATTACGATGGCCATTCCGCCTCGGAGGTGTTCATTCCCAATCTGGAGGCGGTTACCGCTGAGACTCCGCCCGACATAATCACCCAGCTCTGGAAGGAGTACTACGACGCCATCGCCATCAAGGAAAGGATAAACCCTAGGCTGCTGCGGCGTTGCCTGCCGGTTCGCTACTGGAAGCACCTGCCGGAGCGACAACCTGGCGGATTGTCTAACCTTCAGTCTGGCGGATTGTCAAACCTTCAGCCTGGGGTGGCCTGCTAGGTTTTCTCGAATGCTTGGCTTTTCCGTCTGTTGATGCAATCTCTTCATTTATTTCAATGTAAATCAAAAATTGTGCTCCTTATCAGGCAAATAATTGTATCTTTATTTTGGTATAAAAGTTGGAGTTTGTGTAATGAATATTGTGTCAGCGAAACCGGGGTTCTTTGTTCAAGATCGTTACCTGTATAGCAAGGACAATGAAAAAGTTATTCTTCGTGGTGTTAACCACATGTTCATCTGGACTGACCGCGAAGGCAAAACCATTCCCGAAATTGCAAAAACTGGCGCTAACTGTGTTCGAATCGTCTGGAACACCCGAGGCCGCGTTAGCGATTTGGACCGTATCATTGCCCAGTGCATCGAAAACGGCATGATTCCCATTCCCGAAATTCATGATACAACGGGTAACTGGGACCGCTTGCCCGAGGCGTTGGACTTCTGGCTCCGCGAAGAGACTCTGCAGGTTATTTCCAACCATCAGCAGTACTTGATTTTGAACGTGGGTAACGAACCTGGCGACAAGGAGCAGGATCCTGATGACTTTTTCATGGCTTATTCCATGATTGTCACGCGTATGCGTGCCGCTGGAATCCGTGTTCCCTTGATGATCGACGCTGATTTCTGGGGACAGAGCGAAAAGAACATTATGAACGTTGGTCCCCGTCTGCTTCAGGCCGACCCGGAACACAATCTGCTGTTCTCCATTCATATGTGGTGGCCTTCAGAGCATCATAATGCCGAGGCTACGGGATATGCAACTGTAGAAGACCGCGTCCGTGGTGTCCTCAAGGAGTCTGTCGAAAAGAATTTGCCTCTGGTTGTCGGTGAGTTTGCTCCGGTTGCCGTGGGCGGTGCCCGCGAAATTCCCTACCGACTGATTATGGCTGAGGCAGAACGCTTGGATATCGGTTGGCTTGCGTGGAGCTGGGGTCCGGGTAACTTCGATAGTCCCGAAATGGACATGACGGTTCATGGATCCTTCAATACCTTGGTAAGCTGGGGTAAGGAAATCTGTGTGGACAGTCCCAACGGCATCCAGAATACCAGCGTTATTCCCAATTTCATTCAGAATAAGGACTATGTGACCGGTTCCTCTATTTCCACCGGTGCAAACCTCATTCAAAACGGTTCCTTTACCGACGACGAGCCTCTTGCAGGTTGGACTACGGACTTCTGGGGTGGCCAGGCCGAGACTTCAGTCAAGGATGGCGAAGTCCGCTTTGACATCAAGAAGAGTGGCAAGGACTCCTGGAACTTGCAATTCAAGCAGCACCTGGGCTTGATCAAGGGTACCACATACGTCTTTAGCATGCGCGCCAAGGCTGATAAGCCCCGCACGCTGAATGTGAACATCAAAAAGGACTCCGACGACTTTACCCCTTATGCCAACGGCCGTATTCTTGACTTGAGTACCAGCTGGCAGAACTTTAGCTGGAAGTTTACCATGAAGGAAGACACCGACATGGAATCCCTGCTGATTTTCGACATGGGAGGCGTTCCTACCGCTTGGACTTTGGCCGATGTGTCCTTGGTTCAGGCCCGCAGTGTTGCCGACCGTTTGAATCCCTCTTTCCAGCGCAATGTGCAGAAGAATTCTGGTTACTTTAATGCTCCTAATGGTCCTTGGGAACTTCACCTTTACTCTGTGAAGGGTGAACTCCTGGAAGTTATGGACAGCGGTAAGGGTGGCGAGGGCATGCGTGCCTATCCTCTGACAGACCGCGGCGGCATCCTGGTCGTTAAGGACCTTTAATCCATAGCGTAAATACTCTTACTTTGGTATCAGTCATAAGTATTTTTATGACTGATATCACTTTTTTTTGTTTGTTTGTATCATAGATTTTTGCTAAAATCGTTTGAATTGATGATGAAAACGCTTGTTTCTAACTAAAAATATTGATTTTGTATCTTAAATCTATTGCTTTTCTGTATCGTGATAAGTATATTATAGATACATGAAACCCGTGATGGAATACAACAGTTTTCGCGTCTATATTCGCGATTATTATGCAGAACGCAAGGATCGTTCTGGCTTTACTTGGCGTGATTTTGCCAAGTCTGCTGGTTATTCCTCTCCGGTTTTCTTAAAACTTGTTTGTGACGGTAAGTCCAACCTTAGCGATGTTGGTGTGGAAAGGGTTGCTGCCGCCATGGGTCTGGTAGGTCTTGATCTACAGTATTTCCGTCTGTTGGTATCTTTCGATCAAGAAAAGAATTCCGCTGCCAAAAAACGGGTCTACGTCGAAATGCGTAAGCTTGCCAAGGAAAATTCCGTGGCGTTGGTAGGGGAGGACCAGTATGATTATTATGATAACTGGGTAAATCCGGTGCTTCGTGAAGTGGCCCCCATGATGCCGGGTGCAACTCCTGCCAAGATCGCCGATAAGTTCCTTTTTGATGTGGACACTGCCCAGGTAAAAAAGTCCTTGAACGTCTTGCAGAAGACTTCTCTTTTGAAGAAGGACGAAAAAGGAAATTTTGTTCAGGGCAACAAGTCTATTTCTACCGGCAGCTTAGAGACGGCATCCCTGGCTATTCGCGATATGCATCGCCAGATGGGTGAGCTTGCGGTCCAGTCCTTGGACGAAGTCCCTACGGATGAACGCGATATTTCCGGTATGACCATCGGTATTTCCGAGGCTGCTTTCGAAAAGATTTCTAAGGAAATCGCAGATTTCCGCCGTCGCATTAGCTCCATCGTTTTGGAAGATTCCAACGAGGATCGTGTTTACCGTTTGAACGTTCAACTGTTCCCGCTTACGAAGGGGCTTGCCAAGGAGGGCGAAAGTGCTGAATAAAAAGTATTTGTTCGCGGCCTCTTGCGCTTGTGCCCTTGTGGCTTGCACTTCCGGCGGCGAAAAGCTTGGCGGTGGTGTCAGCGAAGAGACCAACACCTTTGCTGGCGTTCTTCTGGATGTTTCTGGTCAGCCGGTTTCTGGAGCTACCGTACTTGCAAGGCATGTCTCTGTTGATTCCATCGCCCTCAAGGATACCACTGATGCCGATGGAAAGTTCGGCTTTGCCCTGAAACGTGGTGGCAACTACGCCTTGTCTTCTGTGTCTGATTCGTTGGCGGTGTACAAGACCATCTCCTTCGATGGTTCCCGCATCAGTATGGACTTGACCCTCAGCAAGGCCGTGAACTATAAGGGCCGCGTTGATTTGAATTCGGGAATCAAGGCTGGTAACTTGACCGTATCCTTGCCGGGCTCTAACTGGAGCGCAAGTGTAGACTCTGAAGGCGGATTTGAGTTTAAAGGAATTCCCGAAGGAACTCAGGGTTTGCAGGTGTCTTCTCCCGACCAGAATCACCCCAGCTCCGCCTTTGCGCTTTACTTGTCTGACAGCACCCATCTGCTCGTTGGCCCTCTGCCCACTTCAATGATGTACAATCTTGAAGAGGTTGATCTGTCTGTTGCCGAGGGGTTGGCCCGGTCTGCCGAAACGCAGTCTATCCAGTTGCCGTTCAACCAGGACTATGGTTTGATCAGTTGGTGGTCCATGGATTACTTTAGGGAAGTGGATAAAACGAAGCTGACCACTCAGGATTCCCGTAACCATACGGATACCGTGCTTGTGTATTGTTCCGATTGCTTTGTCCCGGGCAAGTCCGGCAAGGCTCTCCATTTGCAGTCTGCAAACCAGTTCGGTGTAATTGAAAACGACAAGGGCGTTCTGGATAGCTTGACCGAAATGACCTTTGAAGCAGTGGTCAAGATTGATTCTATTCCGGCCAAGGGCTCTTATCGCAAGAACATGGTGGGCAAGCTTGGCTTTGGAACTGACGGCGATAACGATGTATTCAGTTTCGCTGTGATTAACGATGACTGTGGTGTCGATGTTCCTAGTGTTGCATTCTTCCTGACGGATGGATCGGGGGATTCTCTCCGTTGTGAAAATGCGGTCGTCTCTAGTGACGGACTGGAACTCGGTTCCTGGGCAAACTATGTTGTCACTTGGGATGGTGATTACTTGAGTTTGTTCAAAAACGGAGTCTTGAACGCCGCCAAGCCGGTGTCGGTCAAGCTTCTCAAACCTTCTGAAGAACCTATTTTCTTTGGCAAGGAAGACATAGACTTTATGTTGGATGATGTGCGTTTGGGTGCAAAGGCAATCAATTCCGCAGATGTACTTTACAGGTACTATCTCAGGGGAGGGAGTTTATGAATACGATAGAAACGAACGTAATGGAAATGGCCTGCTTCGAGGTTAGCGAACATGGCCGTCTCATCAGTGCCAACAAGCGTTTCTGCCGTTTGTTCGGCTTTGAAGAATCCGAAATCCCGTGGCATTATGTTACGGACCTGTACCGCCATGTACAAGACTGGGAATCGTTCAAGAATGCCGCGAATCAGAATAGTTTTGTAATCCGAATGAAGAACCGCAAGGGTCGCAGTTTCAACTGTGACGTTATTCGCGAAACGATTCAGAAACCTAATGGTGAAATCGTTTTCCGTAACATCGTTCGCCGTAAGGGCGAGGCTGCCGCTTGCTCTATGGAAACACTTCAGCCGAAGACTTCCGCTGTTGTGTTCCTCGGCCGCTGCGCTCATTGTGGCGAGCACATTCGTGTGGCTACTGCCGCTGAAACACATCTTAGAATGCTTTGTGACAAGTGCGCTGCGCAGGCTTATCCCGAAGCGTATCATGTGCGTGAAGGCCAGATGTAGCCTTAAAAGGATCTCCTAATCAATAGAACTAAAACCGTCGGTCTTAGGGCCGGCGGTTTTTCCGTATATAATGATGTGAGGGGCTCTGCCCCTCATGCTCCCCGGACTCACAAAAGTTCGTGCTTCGCCCAAACTTTTTCTCGTGATTGAGGGCGGGTGAACCCGCTCCTCAAGGGGCCCCAGCCCCTATGAATGTGTGTATGGCTCTGCCCCTCATGCTCCCCGGACTCACAAAAGTTCGTGCTTCGCCCAAACTTTTTCTCGTGATTGAGGGGCAGTAAAAAGTTATTACAATAAAAAAAAGACGATCCATAGGACCGTCTTTTTAAGTTTTTGCTTTTTGTAGGAATTATTCGCCGAAAGCGTCGTCTGCAGCGGCAGTAACCTGTGCGGCGTTTTCTGCGGTCATTTCGACTTCTTCAGCCACTTCTGCAGAAGCTTCTTCAGCCTTCTTGTCGGAAATGGAGAGCTTGCCTTCCTTGAACTTGTACATAGCGATGGTAGTGGGCTTCTTGGTCAGCTGAATGTAACCCTGACCTGCCTGCTTATTGATAAAGCGAGCTTCCTGTGCCATCATAACAACAGCGCGGAAGACGGAACCCTGGCATTCTTCACTTGCGTAAATATCGTCAAGATAAACTCTCTGATCGTCAGCCATCTTAGTACCTCAAGTTAAGGTTTGTGTTCCTACAAAAAATTCTCAAATGCTTTTTCCAAAACATTTGAGAAGTTTTGTTTTTAGAAGAGGGAGAGGGATTCGAACCCTCGTTACCGCGAGGTAAACACGCTTTCCAAGCGTGCGCCTTCAACCACTCGGCCATCCCTCCAAGGATGTGCGCCAAATATATAATTATAATTGACGCTTGTCAAGGTATTTTGGG
>JAKSIE010000074.1 GCA_024398995.1 Fibrobacter sp. | reverse complement strand
TGGGCGGTAACGGCGAAGTTCTTGAAGCTGCCTTGCAGAACCTGGCTGGCGACGCCGTTCGCGCCGTGCAGGAAGGTTTCAACATTATCGTTCTTTCCGATAAGAATGTGGACTGGGGCTATGTTCCCATGCCGTCTCTGTTGGCAACTGCAGCCGTCAACCGTACCTTGGTTGAAGCTGGCGTCCGTCCGGAAATCGGCTTGATCGTTCAGTCCGGTGAAGTTCGCGAAGTCATGCATTTCGCCTTGCTCCTGGGCTACGGTGCAACTGTTATCAACCCGTATCTGGCATTCCAGAGCATCACCAACATGTGCCACACCGGCGAACTGGACGTGGGTCCTGTCACTGCCGCTGCAAACTACGTGAAGGCTGTGGACAAGGGTCTTCTGAAGATCATGTCCAAGATGGGTATTTCTACGCTGCGTAGCTACCGCAGTGCCCAGATCTTTGAAGCTGTTGGCTTGAACCACGAAATTATTGAAAAGTTCCTGCCGGGTACTGCAAGCCGCATCGAAGGTATCGGCCTTGCTGAAATCGCCCAGGAAGTGGAACAGCGCAACAACATTTCCCTGAAGGACGCAAGCCCCATTCTTAAGGAAGGTGGCCAGTACAAGTTCCGTAAGGATGGCGAAATGCACTTGTGGACTCCGCAGTCCCTGGGCGCCTTCCGTCAGGCTGTGCAGCTGGGCGACTACGCAAAGTTCAAGACCTACTCCAAGCTCATCGACGATCAGTCCCAGCGCTTGGCAACTCTTCGCGGTCTCTTCAAGTTCAAGGAAACCACTCCCATCGATATTTCCGAAGTGGAATCCCGTCAGGATATTATCAAGCACTTTGTGGCTGGTGCAATGAGCCTTGGCTCTCTGAGCCCGGAAGCTCACGAAGCAATCGCTATCGCCATGAACCGTAACGGTGCCATGAGCAACTGCGGTGAAGGTGGTGAAGATCCGGATCGCGATACTCCGGCAGCAAACGGCGACGTTCGTAGCAGCGCCATCCGTCAGATCGCTTCTGGTCGTTTCGGCGTGACCATCGACTACCTGCGCAAGGCAAAGGATTTGCAGATCAAGATGGCTCAGGGTGCAAAGCCCGGTGAAGGTGGCCAGCTGCCTGCCCACAAGGTGAACGAATTTGTGGCTCGCATCCGTCATTCTATCCCGAATGTGTCCCTCATTTCTCCTCCGCCGCACCATGACATTTACTCCATCGAAGATCTGGCTCAGTTAATCTATGACCTTCGTAACTCCAACCCCAAGGCCCGCGTTTCCGTGAAGTTGGTTTCCGAAGTGGGTGTGGGTACGGTTGCTGCAGGTGTGGCTAAGGCTCACGCAGACGTGGTCCTCATTTCTGGCCACGACGGTGGTACCGGTGCATCTCCGCTTACCTCCATCAAGCATGCCGGTCTTCCTTGGGAATTGGGCATTGCCGAAGCTGAACAGACTCTCGTTTTGAACGACCTCCGCGGCCGCGTGAAGCTCCAGGTGGATGGTCAGTTGAAGACTGGTCGTGACGTTGTGATCGCAGCCCTCCTTGGTGCAGAAGAATTCGGTTTTGCAACCAACCTGCTGGCAAGCCTTGGCTGTATCATGGACCGTAAGTGCCATACCAACCAGTGCCCCATGGGTCTCGCAACCCAGGATCCGGAACTCCGTAAGCACTTCAAGGGCAAGCCGGAATACGTTGAAAACTTCCTGTACTTCATCGCTGACGAAATCCGCGAAATTCTCGCAAGCCTTGGTCTCAAGAGCCTCGACGAAGCCTGCGGCCGTAGCGACCTCCTTGACATGAATTCTGCAATTGAATTCTACAAGGCCAAGAAGCTGGACTTCAGCAAGATCTTTGCCTCTGTCGACGCCGGTAACGGTAAGGAACAGATCAAGAAGCACGACCCGAACTTCGTTCCTGAAGAACTGGTGAACTTCGACCGTCGCGAACTCCTGCCTTTCGTACAGGATACCCTGAAGACCGGCAAGCCGGTAGAAATTTCCGCCATGATCCACAACGTGGACCGTACCGTGGGTACCGAACTTTCTGGCGAAGTGGATGAACACTTTGGTGCAAAGGGCCTGCCGGAAGATACTATCAAGGTTCACCTGCAGGGTGTGGCCGGCCAGAGCTTTGGCGCCTTCCTTGCTCCGGGTATCACTCTCGATATCGAAGGTGAAGTCAACGACTTCATGGGCAAGGGCTTGAGCGGTGGTAAGATCATCGTTCGTCCGTCCAAGAACGCATCCTTCAAGGCTGAAGACAACGTCATTGCCGGTAACGTTATCGGTTACGGTGGTACCAGCGGTAAGGTGTTCATCAACGGTCTCGCTGGCGAACGCTTTGGTATCCGTAACTCCGGTATGCTTCTCGTTACTGAAGGCGTGGGTGACCATGGTTGCGAATACATGACTGGTGGCCGCGTTGTGGTTCTCGGTCGCGTAGGCGTGAACTTCGCTGCAGGTATGACTGGTGGTTTCGCTTACATCTACGATGAAACTGGTCACTTCGACTTGAGCTGCAACGTGGATTCCGTTGACTTGGAAAGCGTTCTCCCGGGTACCGAAAGCGAAACTGAATTGCTTGACATCATCAAGCAGCATGTGGAAGCAACCGGTTCCGAAAAGGGCCGCCGCATTCTCGAAGACTGGAACAACTCTCGTCCGAAGTTCGTGAAGGTCTTCCCGGTGGAATACCGCAACGCTCTGGCCAAGCAGGCTGCTAAGTAAAATTCAATTTGATTGCTAATAAGAACCGTATCACGAATGTGAATGCGGTTCTTGTTATCCTCATTTGAAGTAGTTCCTTTGATGTCATTCCCGGCTAGACCGGGAATCTAACGGTAAAATGTTGGATCCTCGATCAGGTCGAGGATGACTGAAAAAGAGAATGTTGCGGGTGAGGTTGGGCAATCGTCTTTTTAACGCACTTTAAAAGGATTAAATTATGGCTTTAGTACAAAGAATTCAGGACGTGTACCGCCCCGTAGAAGAACGCGTTAAGGACTTGAAGGAAGTTGAACGCCTCTTCACAGAAGAAGAAATCAAGGCTCAGGCTGGCCGCTGCGCAGACTGTGGCATTCCCTTCTGCCATGGAGCAGGCTGCCCTCTGGGTAACCTCATTCCCGAATTTAACACTGCAGTTGCTGCAGGCGATCTTCGCAAGGGTTACGATATTATTAGCAAGACCGCCTTCTTCCCGGAATTTACCGGTCGTGTTTGCCCCGCCCTCTGCGAAGCAAGCTGCACCCGCCAGCTGAACGATGACGCCGTCATGGTTCGCCAGGTGGAAAAGTTCATGATCGAAACCGCCTTCAAGGAAGGCTGGGTAGAACAGCCTGCCGCAGCCCCCAACGGCAAGACCGTTGCCGTGATCGGTGGTGGCCCTGCAGGTCTCTTTGCTGCAGAAGCTCTGCGCCGCAAGGGTTACGCTGTAACCGTTTACGAAAAGAAGCCCAAGGTGGGCGGCCTTCTCCGTTACGGCATTCCTAACTGGAAGCTGGAAAAGGAAATCATTGACCGTCGCGTGGCTCTTCTTGAAGCTGCCGGCATCAAGTTTGTCTGCAATTGCGAAATCGGCAAGGACATTTCCGCCGAATACATCCGCAAGAATTTTGACTACCTGTTCCTGGCCATCGGTACTCCCAACGCCCGCGACTTGAACATTCCTGGCCGCGATGCCGAAGGTATCTATCTCGCTCTGGACTTCCTCCACGGCGAAGGCGAAAAGTACAGCGCCAAGGGCAAGAAGGTCCTGATCATTGGCGGTGGCGACACCGGTAACGACTGCGTGGGTAAATCTCTCCGTGAAGGCTGCAAGAGCGTGCTCCAGGTGGAATTCATGCCCAAGCCTCCTGAAGAACGTTCCCCGTCTACTCCGTGGCCGGATTGGCCGTACATGCTGCGCACCAGCTACGCCCATCACGAAGGTGGCGAACGCCGCTGGAATGTGTCTTCCAAGCAGTTCATTGTGAAGGATGGCAAGGTTGCTGGCGTTGAAGCCGTGAAGGTGGAATGGGAAATGGCTCCCAACGGTCGCCCCATCAAGCCCAACGAAGTTCCCAATTCTACAGAAATCATCGACGCTGATTTGGTTGTTCTGGCCATGGGCTTCACCGGCGTTCCTGCCGATGGCATCGTGAAGGACTTGGGCCTTGAACTGACACCGCGTACCGCAATCATTCAGGATCCGTCCCGCAACATCTACGCTGTAGGTGACTGCGCTAACGGCGCTTCCCTGGTGGTCCGCGCCATGGCCGACGCGAAGGCTAAGGTGGCTAAGCTTTAGCCAATTATGAATTACAAATTATGAATTATGAGAGGATGCGGGAGGCGTTCTGCCTGGTGAGTCTCGTAATTAGTAACTCATAATTCAAAACTGCATCAAAGGCGACGTTGTCGCATTTGATGCGCCAAGAGTTCCTTGTGTAACAACACGGGCCGCTGGCGAGAAATCGCTGGCGGCCTTCTTTGTTGAAGTAAGTCAACCTAATTCTTGATGCAGCGGACTGATGCAGACATCATCTTGGAGTAGCCGCTGCTTTCGCTTGGAACTTGATAGGCATGGCTATTAGATAAGATGTAGCCTGTGAACGTTTGGTAACTGAAATGAGAATCCGTACTTTCGCTTACGGTGATGAAATAGGTAATGTTGGATTCGTTAATGAATAAGCCGTTGTTTACTGCAGCCGCCCAATGGAGCGGGGATCTGCTCCTGACTCCCGCGGGGAGCACGTTGAATCCGGTAAGGTTCATGCCAGGCTGTGCCGCAGACTTGTAATCTGCGGTGCTTTTATTTTCCCAGAGACTGTCGGATTTCATCTGGACATCGTAAGGTACATCTGGATTTTGCTCCATGACGTAGTTGTAAAGGGTCTTCCATTCGCTGATGTCTGGAATGTGCCATCCAACGGGACATAAGCCGCGGTGAGGCTTTTGGATAAGGTCTGTTCCCTCTGCTTTGGTAGTGTCGTACTTTTCAGGAATGTTCATGGCAGTGGTCCAACTATAAAGTCTTCCGTAAGTATTGCAGTCGCCTTCCGTGGTAGTATGGTCTTCGCCGCCACCGCACCAGCTTGAATCCGCTCTGAAATTGAGGTTTTGCGCCATCCAGGTTTGTTCGCCAATGGTAACGGTCCTGTATACTTGCCTGTCGCGGGTATCGACAAAGTAGGGGTACAGTTTTCCGTTTTCGCAAAGGTAGGCTTCCTTGTTGTACTCCTCATTGCCGCAGAGCTCTTTGATGCTTCCGTCTTTGCAAACCTGAGTGTGGGCATCGTAAGTACGTCCGTCGCAAAGTGCTTCATAAAGTTGGTGAATGTCCTCGCCGCAAGTGAGGGTTACTGAGCCGTCGTCGTTGTTAGAGATGGTGCAGTTGTCGACTTCCTTGATAACCGTGTCACGGACGATAATGGTATCCTGGACTTTTACGGTGTCCTTGATGACAATGGAATCCTTAACCGTAATGGTGTCTAGATTGGACGTGTTGATGACAACTGTGTCCTTGGAAAGTTCATGAACCTTTACGGTATCGTGAATGCTTAATGAATCAACGATGCGGATGGTGTCCTGGACGTAGACTGTATCTTCTTTTGCGGCTTGGTTTGGGATGTCTGACGGATTTGCGCTGGTTGAATCGTCGCAGGCGAAAAAGAGTGTACATGCGGTAAGTGTTAGCAAATAAAAATTCAAAAACTTCATGGTAAAAAAATACGAATATCTCATCCTGCTTGTCTATTTTTCTGAACGTCAAATGTAAAAAATCATTTAATACACTTTTTAAAACATTGAATGTATGAAACCGCCTTTTGTTGGAAGAGTGTTTCTAGATTTCAGCAAAAAGGAGTATGTGGTTATGGAAAAATTCATTGCAAAATGTATCGTTAAGATTGTGTGCGCCGGTGGTCTTGCTGTATCGACTTCCGTAGCTCAGACCGAAGATTTTTGCCTAGCGGAAACATCTCATACGGGAACCTCTGAAACGGCGACCTCAAATACGATTCAGCCTATTGGTGATTATCACTATGAAATGTGGGCTGATGCTGGTGACAATTCGGCGACCTATTATACAGACGGATCCTTTTCCTGTGAGTTCAGCAATGTGAATGACTACCTTTGCCGCGAAGGACTTTTCTATGGACAGAATAGCGGACTTTCGTATAAGCAGCTGGGACATCTTTATGCGGATTTCAAATTGACTGATCCCACGTTGTCCACCTATCAAAATGTGACCTATTCCTACATCGGTGTCTATGGTTGGTCTCAGGATCCTCTCATTGAATGGTATATTGTGGATTCCTGGAAACCGTCTCGTCCGACTTGGATTGGAAATTCCGGCTGTGAAGGCTGCGGTCTACAGGGAACAATTGAAGTTGATGGTGCCAAGTATGACGTGTATGTGGACAAGGTTCAACGCGGATCCATTGAAGGCGACAATACTCCCTTTACGCAATACTTCAGTGTTCGTAAGGCAAAGCGTAATTGTGGTACCATTGACATTACGGCTCACTTTGAGGCCTGGGAACAATTGGGGCTTGCACTAGGAAGTTCCATGTACGAGGCCAAGGTTCTGGGTGAAGCGGGACAATATCCCGAAAACGGAAATGCTTCTGGCTCTATTGACTTCTCTTATGCAAGGGTGTATACGGATGCCAATAAGCCAGGCCCGATTGTTTCCGAACCCGATGCTATCGTGGCTGGACCGCTTGTCCAGAGGGAGGCTGCAACGGCACGAGTCTTTGATATGCAGGGGCGTTCCCTTGGCACTCTCTCGTTGAAGGGTATGAACGTAGAGGACGCTCTCCGCGACGCCTATAAGGTGTCTGGCACTTATATGGTAAAGCAAGATGGAATGGTAAGGGTTTATACAATCAAGTAAAAACCGCTATTTGTATTGGAATTTCCAGGTGAGAAATTTTTCGCCTGGATTTTTTATTTCTGTCCTAACTTTTTCTTTTGCTGCTTGCCTGCGATTTTTGCTACAAGATGGCGGGGAAGGAGCTTGCTTGCGATTCCTGCGGCCTTCATAACGGGGCCGGGAACGATGATGGTCTGCTTCTTGAACATCTGCTTTAATGCGTAGCTGGCGCAGAACTTTGCTGAAATACCCGGCAAAGAGAATTTGACATTTGCAACGTCGTTGAATTCGGTATTCACGGGGCCCGGACAGAGAACGCTGGCAGAAACGTTGGATTTGGCTTCTTGCAACTCGATAGCGATGGCCTGGGTGAGACTGACTACATAAGCCTTGGTGGCGTAGTAGGTTGCCATGTAGGGGCCTGCAGGCATAAGCCCTGCGCTGGAACCCACGTTCAGGAGGTAGCCGCCGTTCTTGGCAAGAATCTTCACCGCCATTTTGGAAAGCCGGTGTAGTGCTACCACATTTACGTTGATCATCTGCAGTTCTTTGTTCAGATCTGTTTCAAGAAAGAACCCGCAATCGCCGAAGCCAGCATTGTTGATGAAAACCTCAACGTCAAAATTCTGCAGGAATTCACCAAGGCGTTTGCATTCGCTTTGTTGTGAAAGGTCTGCGGTGCAAATCTCGGCGGGCGATCCTAATTCGGAAGCCAATGCTCGCAGGCGGTCTTCGCGACGAGCTACCAGAATTAGACCGTAACCGCGGGCTGACAAATCCTTTGCGAACTCTGTGCCGATACCCGAACTAGCGCCTGTAATTACTGCGTATTTCATGGCCTAAATAATAAGAAATGGTGCTGCTTTTTGGGGGCTCGTAAGGATTTATAGACAATTTGACAAGGAAGAATTGTGAAAAAATTGTGTTTTGTATGGGGGAATGGGTATTTTTAGTTTTGTATAGGAGTGTTTGTATGAATGCTAAGTTGAAAAATGCCCTTGCGGCTTCTGTTGTGCTTGCTCTTTGTGCTCTGGATGCGCAGGCTGCTGTTGATCAGTGTAAGCCTATTGGCTGGGCAACCCGTAGTGGCCGTACCGCTACCGCTTTTGAAGTTACTGGCGGTGGAAACGTTGCTGCCGATACTGTTCGCAGCTTTAGTCAGCTCCAAAATTTGGTAAAGGGAACGACCCCTAAAGTCATCTACATTGATGGCACCTTGGGTGATGGCTGGCTTAACCGTTCCGGAAGCCGCCTTGTCATCGATGGCCAGAACAAGACCATCGTAGGCCTTAAGGCCGGTACCAAGTTGAACGCCTGCATCCGTATTGCGGGTTCTGCCAAGAACATTATTCTTCGTAATATCGTTATCGAGGGTCCGGGCTCCAATGCAGACCAGGCCTGGGATAACATCGTCATTGAAGGTAGCTCCGGCAAGTATCCTACCAACATCTGGGTGGACCATTGCGAATTCTGGGATGGCCAGGATGGTAACGCCGACGTGGTGAAGGGTGCCGACAATGTAACCTTTACCTGGTGCAAGTTCGGCTACAAGAAGCGCAGCACCCATAACCTTTCCAACCTTATCGGTAGTAGTGATTCTGAACCGGAAAGCGAAGGCAAGTTGAATGTGACCTACGCCTTTAACTGGTGGGTGGCTGCAGCACAGCGCAAGCCCCGCTGCCGTTACGGTAACATTCATGTGATGAACAACTTGATTACTGCAGACGCCAACATTTCTGCCGGTACCGACGTCCTGGGCATGGCTCCCGGCTACCAGTGCCGTATCCGTTCAGAACGAAACCACTTTATCAACGAACGTGAACCGATTTATTTGGGCCTTTCTGGAACGATTGGTGTTGCCGAAGTCATTGATAACAAGTATACCAGTTGTTCTGGCAATACCAAGGGGAATGGCTCCTCCTTTACGCCGCCTTACGATTACACCGGCTATATGCTGAATGTGAATGATGTTGAGGCTGCCGTGAAGGCAAATGCTGGCGCCACCTTGTCTAGCCCTACGGTTTGCGATGCCAACTATGTTCCTCCCACACCTCCGGAGCCAGTAGTTGAAAAGGCTTATCAGGCAGAAAAAGGTACGGTGAATGGAGGCTTCCTCGAAAGTTCCAATGCTGGGTTTGCCGGCACTGGTTATGTGAACTTTGATAAGGACGGCGATTTAGTTGTAAATGTTTCTGTTGAAAAGTATGGCGTGTATCAGCTTGACATTGACTTTACCAATGGTTCCAGTGAAACGCGTAGCTTGGATATTTCTTCTAGCGGGACGTTGCCTGATGGAAGCGCTGTAGCCGATAAGGTTACCGAAGCTTTTGCTAAGACCAGCGCTTGGACTGAATGGAAAACTCTTACGACTAAGCTGACTTTGGGTCCTGGAGAAAACGAAATCAAGTTTGCTACAGTGGGCGGAAACGATGGTCCGAATCTGGACCAGTTTGATTTGAAACTGCTGGAAGAAATCAAGGTTCCGGAGTTGCCTAAGGATACTGCTGTTGCTGACACTTCTACAAAGGACACCTCGGTTACCGTGCCTACGGGAACGGATTCTACTGCGGTGGATACTAGCGATGCAGACCATAAGGAATCCGTAGTCGAGGTTTTGCGCATGAATGTACCTGCTGTTCAGGAAGTTCTGGTCTTTGACTTGAACGGAAATGCGGTACGTCGTATTCCTGCTGCAAGAGCGTTGACTGCCTCCGAATGCACTCGCGGTTTGCCGGCGGGGCGATACATTGTACAAATGCGGTCGACTGGTTTAAGCAAGAGTTTTGTTGTGTTGAATCGATAGAAAAATGTACTTTTACATCTTGTGTAAAGCAAAGTATTGCTTATTACATAAAATGTAAAGTCTTTCAAATCGTGAAATCTCGGTAATCTTTTAAAAGTTCGTTTTTTGCGTTAAATTTGCCACTTTTACTGAAAATGTAAAAGTGGCATGTTTTTTGCTAAAATAGGGCGAAAATAAGGATTACAATTTATGTCTTTGAAATTTTCTAAGTGGACTGGCCTGGGTAACGACTTTGTTCTGGTAGAACCGGGCGAATCTTTCGATATGACTCTGGGCAAGGACCTGGAGCAGCGTGTCATTGAACTTTGCGACCGTCGCTTTGGTATTGGTGCCGATGGCGTGGTGGTGGTGACGCCCCTGAAGAGTTCCGAAGAATACGTGGTGGCCGAAAAGGACATTCGCGCAACTAGCGACGGCAAGGGTAACGGCATCGATTTCGAGATGCGCATCTTTAATGCCGACGGTTCCGAAGCTGCCATGTGCGGTAACGCCACCCGCTGCGTTGCTAAGTTTATTGTGTCTCGTGGCCTCGGCAACGGGACTTCTTTTGTTTTGCACACCAAGAGTGGCCTGATCAAGCCTACAATTCTTGACGATGGCCGTGTCTGTGTGGATATGGGTGCTCCCCGCGACTTCCTGGGCACCATCAAGCTGACTGCAAACGCCTTTGTCTTTACCGGCGAAACGGTTTCCATGGGTAATCCCCACACGGTGATTTTCGTGGATGACATTAACAAGGTGGAACTGGAAAGTTGGGGCCCCGTTCTGGAACACGATAAGCAGTTCCCGGACCGTTGCAACATTGAATTTGCGCAGGTTCTGGAACCGGGCAAAATCCGTATGCGCGTGTGGGAACGCGGCTGTGGCATTACTATGGCTTGCGGTACCGGCAGTTGCGCCACTCTGGTTGCAGCCCAGCGTACAAACCGCGTAGGCCTTGAATCCGACGTGATTCTGGATGGCGGAACCCTCCACATCAAGCACGAAGAAGGTGGCCCCGTCCTCATGACCGGCCCCGCGAAGGAATGCTTTAGAGGATGTGTTTAGAGATTAGAAACTAGAATTTAGAGGTTAGAGATTAGAAACTAGAGATTAGGGGTGTTGGGATGGTTATGCTTGAGTCTTAAAGACGAAACATTCTCTAAATAGACTGTACTTGCGTTCTGCGGCCCTAGCCCCTAGAACCTAGCCCCTAGCCCCTAAAATGCCCTAGCCCCTAGAACCTAGCCCCTAGCCCCTAAAAAAGAAAACAACGCAGATTTTAAACTCAAAAAAAATAATAGAACCTATGAATAATTCAATCATCAACCCGTACTACGATCGTCTTCCTGGCAGCTACCTTTTCTCTACCATCGCCAAGAAGATCAAGGAATACCAGGGCACCCACGCCAATGCCGACATTATCCGTCTGGGTATCGGCGACGTGACCACTCCCATTATCCCTGCCGCTATTGAAGCCATGCACAAGGCTGTTGACGAAATGGCCTGCAAGGACACCTTCCGCGGTTACGGTCCGGAACAGGGTTACGACTTCTTGCGCGAAGCCATCATCCGTGGCGAATACACTCCCCGCGGCGTTGAAATGGATCCGGACGATGTGTTCGTCAGTGACGGTTCCAAGTGCGACGTGGCCAACATCCAGGAACTTTTTGCCGCCGACGTAAAGATTGCCATTCCCGACCCGGTTTATCCTGTTTACCTGGATTCCAACGTGATGGCTGGCCGCACCGGCTTTATGCAGGACGACGGACACTTCTCTGAAGTTACCTACCTGGCTTCTACTGCCGAAAACAATTTCCAGCCGGACCTTCCCAAGAACCCGGTGCAGCTGATTTACCTGTGCAGCCCCAACAACCCGACGGGTACTGTGCTTAGCCGCGAAACCCTCCAGAAGTTCGTGGACTACGCCAACGAAACTGGCGCTCTCATCCTCTTCGATGGTGCTTACAACTGCTACATCCAGGATGAATCCCTGCCTCACTCCATTTACGAAATCCCCGGCGCCCGCACCTGCGCTATTGAATTCCGCAGCTTCAGTAAGACTGCTGGCTTTACCGGCGTTCGTTGCGCTTACACCATCGTTCCTCACGAACTGGGCAAGCTCCGCTCCATGTGGAACCGTCGCCAGTGCACCAAGTTTAACGGCGTGAACTACGTGGTCCAGCGCGCTGCCGAATCCATCTACACTCCCGTAGGTTGGGAACAGACCAAGGCCGTCATCAAGGGCTATATGGACACCGCTGCCATGATTCGTACCGAGCTGACAGCTGCTGGCTACACCGTCTTTGGTGGCGAACATGCTCCCTACATCTGGTGGAAGCTGGCCGAAGGCGAAAAGTCTTTTGACTTCTTCGATCGCCTCCTTGGCACTTGCGAAGTGGTGGGTACTCCGGGTAGTG
>JAKSIE010000073.1 GCA_024398995.1 Fibrobacter sp. | reverse complement strand
AAGGTCGTGCTCTACCAACTGAGCTATTCCCGCGAGGTGACCCATATATAGCTAATTAATTTTCGCTTGGCAACGGGTGGTAACAAAAAAAGTTGAAAAATTTGTATTTTAAAGGCGTCGAATAGACCTTTTCCTATATCATTTCTATACGGGCGTCCCTAATCGGGGTTCCACTTTCATTTCATAAATCTTGTTTGTGCAGCCATTTCGCAGGAATGGCTGAGGTTTGTGTATTTCGCAAAAAAAAGGATAACTATGAATAGTGTCACTTATTTGCCCGCAGACTGTGTGCGGGAATGTGCTCTAAAACGCATTGATGAGCTTCGAACTGTGATTGAAGTCCTGGAAAATCATTTGGATCATGCTCCTGAGGGGGCGCTTTGCCCATCTGTTAGCCATGGAAAATTGCAGTGGCATTGCTTTGTAAACGGCGTCAAGAAGTATTTGCCGCAGTCTGATTATGCCTGCATAAGGGAGCTTGCGCAAAAGAGGTATTACGAGTTGGTGCTGGAAGACTTGCGCAAGCAGCGCGCTACTCTGGAACGCTTGCTGCAGGATTACGCTCCCGACGACTGCGAAGGAATTTACGCTTCCATGCGGCCGGAGATTCAGAATTTCGTCAAAACAATGTTTCCGACCTGCGAGGAATTTGTGGCTGCGTGGAAAAGTGTCCGCTACAGAGGGAAGAGCCTGGAGGGCGCGTCCTTGGTGTCTGTCGATGGAGTAAAGATGCGGTCTAAGTCGGAGATGATGATCGCCAATGCATTATCTGCCAGCGGGGTGCCGTACCGCTATGAATTCCCGCACAAGATGAATTGGCGGGACGCCGATGGGCGCGTGCGGCAGGTGAAAGTCTTTCCGGATTTCATGTGCTTGAATCCGCGTACGCGTCAGGAGTTCGTCTGGGAACATTTCGGAATGATGGACGACGCCGACTACGTGTGTGGGGCTATCGAAAAGCTGGACGTGTATGAACGAAACGGTCTGTTGCTGGGCGAGAACTTCGTGTTCACTATGGAAACGAAGTCGCATCCGCTGGATTCTAGACGAATTCAGAGGGTCATAGAGAGGTTCTTGATATAGCTTCGGGAGATAATTTTTAAAAAAGTGGTCAAATTACGGGAGTTGGGCTGCAAAATGGGCTGTTACTCCCGTAATTTTTGTAACAAAGTAACGGCTTCGGGCGTAAAAAGTTGAAAAAATACCACTTCCCATACCAAATGGGGCCAAAATCGGGGAGTTTTCGTTGCCAAAGGGCCGAGTTGGAGCAGTTTTCCCCGGATTTTGGGTGGCTTCGGTGTGGGTTTGGGTAATATTAGCACTAACAAACTAATAAATTACGGGAGTAAACACCGAAAAAAGGAGTTTACTCCCGTAAAAAAGGGCGTTTTTCGAAAATTATCTCTTTTTGAGGGGTTTTCGGGGCCCGCGCGCACCCCCGACCCCGAGGGGTCTTCGGGCCCGCGTCCATCCACACGTACATAAAACAAAAAGAACCACTTAAAAGTGGTTCTTTTGTTTTAGAGCGGGAAAAGGGACTGTCAAATCCCAGTCACCTTGCTTCGCAAGGCTGGTCTTTGACCCTGCGGGCACGTGGCTCCCAAGGAGCCCCGAGCGATTATTTGCTCCCACGCACTTCGTGCACGGAACAAATAATATCGGACCCTCTTCTCGGCTCCAAGCCCCACTTCAGACTATAAAAAAAAGAAAACCACTCATAAAGAGTGGTTTTTCTTTTTTAGAGCGGGAAAAGGGACTGTCAAAT
The DNA here is from genome assembly GCA_024398995.1 of Fibrobacter sp. Lineage (GTDB taxonomy): Bacteria > Fibrobacterota > Fibrobacteria > Fibrobacterales > Fibrobacteraceae > Fibrobacter. The sequence continues at coordinate 10,511 of JAKSIE010000073.1, read as the reverse complement.
CCCAGTCTCCTTGCTTCGCAAGGCTGGTCTTTGACCCTGCGGGCACGTGGCTCCCAAGGAGCCCCGAGCGATTATTTGTCTCTACGTGCTTCGCACATGAGCCAAATAATATCGCACCCTCTTCTCGGGCCCGCGTCCATCCACACGTACATAAAACAAAAAAGACGCTTTGCAGCGTCTTCTTTTGTTTTAGAGCGGGAAAAGGGACTCGGACCCTCGACCCCGACCTTGGCAAGGTCGTGCTCTACCAACTGAGCTATTCCCGCGAGGTGACCCAAAATTAGATTAAGAATCGTATTCTGTCAAGGGGGTTTGGAGAGAAAAAATCAAAATTGCTTTCTTTTTTCCGCGAAGTTCGAAGGAACCGGCCTTGCTGCACAAAAATCCGTGGGGCAGGGGCAGCGGGAACTTGCCGAAAAGCTCCTCGGATATCAAAAAGTCCTGGCCCAGCTTGGAGCAGAGGCTCTGGATGCGGGCGGTGGTGTTCAGCACGTCGCCGTGGTATGCCATTTCGCTACCGAAGTTGCCCACTTCAGTAGAAATCACCTTGCCGCAGTGGGCGGCGGCCTTAAAGTCGGGGGCAACGCCGTAGCGTCGCAGGAACTTGCGGCGGGTGTAGTACAGGGCTTCCTTGAAGTCGAAGAAAAGGTCCAGGGGGCGGGCCTTCTTCTGGCAGTCGCTGGTTTTCCAGGTGATGAACACGCCGTCGCCTGCGAACTGGTAGATTTCGCCGTGGTTTTCTTCGCAGCAGTTGGAGAGCAGCCTGTAGTAGTCCTTGATAAGGCAGCTGTACTTGTAGTTACCCAGCTCTTCGCAAATGGTGGTGGAGGAGCGCAGGTCGATAAACATGAACACCAGGTCTTCTTCCACAGGTTCCTGGGACTTGCCCATCAGGGTGTTCCAGAACACCCGCTTTCCGAACTTCTTGTGCACAGAACGGATGAAGGTGATGATGTAGCCCATGACAAAGAATTCCGTGAACTGCACGTGGAAGCCGGTGCTCTTGAATATGTCGATCACGCTGAGAATGCTTTCTTCGCTTACGAGGCCTTCGCCGCTCTTAAGTTTAAGAAGCAGAATGCAGAGGGTCAAGTTGGCGGAGATTGCAGTAATAAAGTAGAAGGAACGGAACATCATGGCGGTCCACACGGAGCGCTGGTCCATTTCGTCCTTCAAGATCACGATGTCGTAGATACCGTGGGAAATGCCCATGAGTATGGAGAACTGCAGCATAAACAGCACAGGGAACCAGTCGATTGTGCCTGTGGCACCGTAGCTCTGCAACATGGAGAGTCCGGTGGAGGCGACAAACCAACTGATGACGTAGTAGCATACGCCTCTAAACTTTCGCTCTGTCTGTCTCGAAATCGCCATACTAGTGAATAAACAGGGGCAGGGCCCAAATCATGGCTATAAGGATGATATCCTTGTAGGAGTCATCCAAAAGCAGGGTGGATGCAAAAAAGAATATGGTTGTGGACAAAGCCAAAAAAATCAGAAGGGGGACCTTCTTCTTTAGCCTTTTCTTCCAGCTTATTTTCTCTTCATTTTCCATATTCTTTTATATAATCTAAATTATAATCCTCAAAACTAACAAAAATATTATTTCGTTGTAAACTATGCTGGGTATTTACCTACATATCCCCTTTTGCGCCAAGGTCTGCGATTACTGCGACTTTCACGTTTTGCCGGCCCATGAACGGCTTTTTCAGGAGTTCACGGATTTAATTTGTGCTGAAATTGGTGTTTTTGAGGAGAATCACCCAGGTTTGCTGGCTCAGGCCCAAACTTTGTACCTTGGCGGGGGCACTCCATCGATCCTGCCGGGGCGCAATATTCGCCAACTCTTTGACTGTCTTAGAGATAAGGGCGTGCGCCTTGGCGAATTGCGCGAAGTTTCCATGGAGTTTAATCCGGAATCGGTGACAGAGGAATCGGTTTACAACGCCATGTCCTGCGGGGTAAAGCGAATCAGCTTGGGCCTCCAGACTTTTGACCCGGCCCTCCTCAAGGTGATTGGACGCGCCCACACGGTGGAAAGGGGGCTAGAGGCGCTGGATTTGCTGACGAAGATCGATGGTCTCCAGGTCTCCGGCGATCTGATGTTCGATTTGCCCACCCAGACGGTGGCGCAGTTCCTGGATGATGTGGACCGACTTTCAAGCTACCCCCTGAACCATATCAGTTTTTACGGCCTTACGGTTTCGCCCCGCACGGTATTGGGGCAGAAAGTTTCCAAGGGCGTTTTGACGGTGGACGAGGATCTTTACGAGGCCATGTACTGCGGCGGCGTAGAAATTTTGAGGCGCAAGGGCTTTGAACGTTACGAGGTTTCCAACTTTGCAAAACCAGGCTTTGAAAGCGCCCACAACCGCAATTACTGGGACCGCGGCGAATATGCGGGATTCGGCCCCGGAGCCCATAGTTTCTTGGGTTCCAGGCGTTTTTACGCACCTGAAATGTACCCCCGTTGGCGCGATTACGTGAACGCCGGCGCCGGTGAAAGCGGCCTCACCGTCGATGCCCTAGGCGCCGACGACAAGCTGGCGGAACTGATTTGGCTCTCCATGCGGCAGGCCCGGGGCCTGGACCTTGACGAGCTGAAAAAACTCGGAATCCGCCTAATGCAAAACGGATTTTCCAAGTGGATTTCCAAGGGCTTTCTGGCAGAAATTGAGAGGGATGTGGGTGGCGTAAATCACAGGTTTTTGCAACTTGTGGACCGCGGCTGGATCTTTATGGACGATATCGTTACAGACCTGATGAATTCTTGCTCCAACTTGGAATAAGGCTGTTCGCAAAAAGCCTGCGATTACAGTCACAGATTGGGTTTCGCCGTTTTTAAACCGTTAAAAAAAACATACATTTATAGCTGATATGGAGGCAAAGATGTGTGTTCGTAATTCCCATATGGTTTCGTTGCTTTTGCTCGCGTTGCTTTGTTTGGCAACGGGTGCTTTTGCACAGACCAAAGAAGAGAGTTGCGTACCGTACGTTGATGGCAAGACTAATCCTCGATGCAAGTACTATCGCGTGTCTAACGCCGATGCTTCTAGTCCGTCTTCTGCCTTGCCCAAGCTTTGCGCTACTGATGATCCCGCAATCCAGGGTTGCCCTGCAGAGCATCTAGTCCCTGGCGCAGAATTCGATGTCTATGCACCTGAAGCTGGAGCCAAGGGCCTTCATATTCAGTTGCGCGAAACCAACGCGGAACTTTCCAATGGCGAAACGGTTACCGCAGGCAGCGACGGCTACCTCTCTCTGAGGGCCTACAGTTTCTATCCCATTAACGATGTGCGTCTTGGTGTCAAGACCTCGTCCATGGTTAATCCCAACTTGATTTTCATCCTGAACTTCTACACTCCCGAAGTCAAGTATTACGTGGACGACAAACTGGTCACAAGCGCTACTGAATTCAATCCCAACGTGGGCGACACCATTACTGTTACTGCAAAGCTTTTTATTCCCGAAGAATTTGGCCCCAATGGCGGAACCATGGATAGCATTAACGCTCCCTTCTATTTCGAGACCCCGGGCGAATCCGAAAACCTGGTGTTCCTCGAAACCAGCGGCAAACCGCTGCTCGAAGACAAGGGCCGCATCCGTATGGATTTCGTGAAGGGCGAGGCTTCTTTCATGATTACCGCCACCAAGTCCGTTACCGATGGTTCTCATTTTGGTCTGGTGGGTTTCCCCAACAAGGTTGATCCTTCTGACGAAAAGTACGGTGAATATTTCGCTGGCGACCCGTTCCCTGGCGACTTGCAGTTTACGGACCGCGACCTTCCGTCCATCAAGGAGGCCGCAATCTTCGACCGCGATGGCGATGGCATTGGCGACAGCATCCGCGTAAAGCTTTCTGGCAGTACAGCCTCTGTAACGCTGGACGATTTCGAATACAGCTGGCCTACCGATGGCAAGTTCAAGGCTTACGACGGCGGCGTCTCCGTGAATGGCGACAAGGATCTTTACACGCTGCCCCAGGTAACAACCAGGCTGCAGGATCCTGAGGGTGCCGAAGGTTCCATTTCTGCAGAAGCTTGCACCTCCCTGGGTGGTAAGCGCTGCGCAACGGTCAAGAGCAGTTTGAAGGACAGCATCGGCGCCGTGATCCAGTCTGTCACTCTTATTCCTGGCGCCGTGGATTCTGACAAGGATACCTTGGTAATCAACTTCAACAAGATTGTAGATACAACCTGGACCCAAGGTCAGGGCTTGTTGCACTTGGCATCCGACGCTTCCAAGGGTAGCGGCATTGATGTGGAAGTCATCAAGACCGAAAAGAACGTTTGGACTTTTGTTGTGGACGCTGGTAAGATTGCAGTGGGCGACTCTCTTAAGATTAACACCAACTGCAAGTCCGACGATGGCGTGATTACTGCCGACGACGGTGTGCCCACCGCAGCAAACAACCAGTACGTTGCCGTGGACAACTCCGGCAGAATTTACGCCAACGAAAAGAACGGCGTGTACGACCGCAATGGCGATGGCCGCATGGATAGTGTTTCGCTGGGCTTTGATTCTCCCATTACCAGCGAGAATTTGAAGAACATGGAAATCACTTTCTATTGGCTGGACAACAAGGGCAAACTGCTTGAGATTGTTCCCGATAAGGACGACCTGGTTCTTTCTGACGATGGCAATGTTCTGGGCTATGCTCTGACGCCTAAGATGCAGAATAAGCTGGACGTTATGGAAATGCTCACCGACATCGATCCTGCCTACCATAAGTCCGAAAAGTACGGCTATGCCAAAATTGAAAACAAGGTAACCGTAGATGGCAAGGAAAAGATCGAGACCACGACTCTTGAACTGTACGACTACATGCCGCCGGTAATTGACAAGACTTTCCTCATGCCGGAATCCTTCCAGTACATGGAAGCAGACAAGTTTACCATTACCTTTACGGAACCCATCGGTAAGGATAAGTTCGATCTGGACAAGTCCAGCCTGGCGTTCTTTGTGGATGGCGCCTGGGTAAATTACGATCTTGAAAATCCGGAATGGAGCAATGGTGGCCGCACGCTTACGGTCCGTATGGAAACCGGCGTTAAGTTGACCCGTCGAATGAACCCCGCCGACTCCGTCCGCTTCGATAACTTTGATTCGGGCATCTGCGACAAGCAGGGAAACTACGCCTCTGACGCATCTCCCGCAGTAATGGTCGTGGGGGATCCTCGTGTGATTACCGAAACTGCTTCTTATGCCGACCTGAATCTCGCTGCAGAACTCAGCACACGCGTCAAGCCTTTTACAAGCGATACCATCAAGGGCGACTTCGATCCCGACGCCATGTCTTCGCTGGGCGTGCTCCTGGATGTTGGCTTCTCCACCATCATGAAAAAGGACTCCGCAGGCGGCGCCGTTCCTGATCTCAAGAAAATCGGTCTTGTTTACGAATTGAATGTCTATACGAACCTGGGTGGCTACGTCGGTGGCGCCAGGGAAACGATTTTGTGCGACGACGAATATTTCTTTGACGGCAACTGCCTTGAAAATCCCGAAAAGATTTACGTTCGCTGGAACATGCGCGCCGACAATGGCCGCAAGGTCGGTGTGGGCGCCTATCTGGCAAAGTTCAAGGTCAAGGTGTTCGGAGCGCAGAGTGATTTTAAAATTGAAAGAATCTACAGATGGGGCATTACGTCTACAAGACATTAACCTGTCGTAGAGAATTTCAGAGGTTAGCAAGATGAAAACGATGTCTAAAATTGTTTCTATCGCAGCGTTGTTCATGACCGGTATTCCGGCCATGGCTGCCTTGGCTGAATACGGTGATCCGTATAATCCGGCCAATGGTATTTGGAGTCAACAGGTGGGCGAAATCGAACCCCAGGATCCGACCGGCGCAACCTTGTACTACACCAAGTACGAGTTCGATAAGGTTGGAGACCGCGTTAAGAGTATTAGCTATACCTACAATGGTGCCGGCTTTTTGCTGATGAAGCAGTCTGACCGTAAGACTCTGTGTTATCAGTCCGATGGTGTTGGCGGTGCAGATGGCATTGTGCATCATCCCGATGGCAAGCACCTGCTGGTTGCTGGCCAGGGCAAGACTGTGTACATGGTCAAGAAGGAAACCGCAGCAGGTGAAAATTGCCTAACAAAGAAGGCCGGCCTTAAGAACGAAGGTGCCTCCAAGGGTATCTGGCATTTGATGACGGACTACAACCAGAAACTGCTGTGGGGCGCAAATATCCCGGGTGAACTTTTCCGCTTCTCTACGGATTTGGACAAGGACGCTGCCACCCAAGGATTTGCTGACTTTGGTTACAGAGTTACCGTGTTGCCCGATACCAAAAAACATTCCAAGGATACAACGTTGTCTACCATTATTTGGGATGACTACGGGAGGGCTTACTTTACCCGTTCCGGTTACTTGGGCGGTGGCTGCGAAGGCACAGGTTGTACAGCAACTCAAAGAGCGGCGAATAGGGCAGATGCCTATTTCGGCATTTTGACGGATACGGTAAAAACCCTTGTGACCACAAGGAACCAGGGCACTATTGGTGGTAAAGTTGGCGACTCTGTCATTACCTCCCTTAGAAAGAAGGTTTTGATCGATTCCCTGGAAGGTGCCCACGGCGGTACCTACGATAAGTACTCCGGAACCATCTTCTTGTTCGGTGGCGCAAAGATCGTGCAGATTGCACCTTACACCGACAAGGGTGTGTTTGACCCCAAGGTTGTGGCCTCCATTAACCTTCGTGACTACTTCTTTAATGATGATGGCTTTAGTGGCCAGAACAAGACTAGCGGTGTAGGCGGCTGGCGTCTTGACCAGGGTACTACCGATGGCTTGGGACACTTGTTTGTTGCCTCCAATACCGGTCACATGGTTTTCGTTGACTTTGCAGGTAACAGGCAAAAGCGCATTGATAACAACGTTTTTGTTCAAGTACAGTGGGTTGACTACTACCTGGATGACTTGGCTCCCCTCGTAGGTGCAGGTGCCGATCTTATCAAGGGTTCTGTGGGTAAGGTTGACGTTACCTCCAGTAGCAGCGGAGCAAGAAGCAGCTCCTCCATGGTGGTGCGCAGCAGTTCCTCCGCAAGGAGTAGTTCTTCTGCAAAGAGCAGTAGCTCTATTAGCAGTTCTAGCAATGATCCTGAAAGCTGCTCCAGCAGTAACATCAACAGCAGCTCCAGCACCGATGTCAACAGCAGCTCCAGTACCGACATCAACAGCAGCTCTAGCGTCGACATCAACAGCAGCTCCAGTACCGACATCAACAGCAGCTCTAGCGTCGACATCAACAGCAGTTCCAGCACTGACATTAACAGCTGCTCCAGCACCGATATCAACAGCAGCTCCAGTACTGATATTAACAGCTCCAGCGATGGTTCTGTAAGCAGCAGCTCTGATGGTACTCCCGGAAGTTCTGGTTCTACCAGCAGCTCCAGCAATAGTAATGGTGATGGCGAAATGGATGACGAATCCTCCAGCTCCTCCAACCTCTACTATGGTGCGGAAGACGAGTACGAAGAAGATGACGGCTACGATGCCTATCCGTCTTCTGACGCCTTCGACAAGGGTGATACGATTGTTTCTTCTGCAACGATTCTTGTTCCCACAACTCCGGGTTCCAGCGATCCTAACGCAATCGTTGTGGGTGGCGACACCTACCTGCCCAGCACGGATCCCTCTGACATGAAGGACTTCCGCCATAACATGGGCGATAACACTGCTATCGTTGGCGACGTTATTGCTATTACGCTCGATAAGGATAAGGTCGATGAATACTTCGGTTCCATCGATTCCCTGAGAGTTGTTGCAACAAATAACCTGCAAATTGTTGATCCTGCCGACGCTTCCAAGAATCGTGAGATCTTTGTGAAAAACGATGGTAGCGTAACGATTTTGATTACCGCTGACGAAGCAGTTGAATCCGGCTCCATCAAGATCTACGGTAACAGCAAGGTCGTAATTATTGACAACATCACCTTCGTGGATCCCACTCCGGATGCTCGCATTGGCTACATCAAGGATGTAAGCAATAACGATACGCTGGATTACGTGGAAATCCTTTTGAAGGAACCTCTGGACTCCAACGCAGTTGTTGACCAGATTAGCCTCGTAATCAATGGTGATACGCTCCTTTGCTCCAATAGCTCTTTGAATAGTTCCAGGGAACGAATCTCCGTGGATGTGGACGACCTTAAGGACAAGCTGCCTGTGGTCGGCAAGTTCCCGGATGATGCAACGGTCCTTGTGACTTACAAGTACGTCAGAGGCACTAACGAAGACGGTACTCCCAAGACCACGTCCTACGTTCGCGAGGCTCCGCTGCTTGACGGTATTCATCTGATCAAGGATGCCTATGCTATCCGCGATACTCTGAACCCCAAGTCTGAAACCACTAACTTCGACTCGCTCTTCATCCAGTTCAATATCGACCTGGCTCCGATAGATGTTGGCACTCCCGAATTGCTGGTGCTGTTCAAGGAAGACGTTTGCCGCAACAAGTCTCTCTACGATTCCACAGCACACCGCTGCGCTCTGGATAATGTCAAGAAGGTTTATATGCCGTCCAAGGATATCGTTATTCTTGTGGGCAAGAACTTCGGTCTTGAGGGCAACCTGAAGGATAGCGTTTCTATCCATGACGCTGCAACCTTCCGCAATCTGGATTACATCACCTCCGACGAATACGAACGCGAAGTCGCTGTGACCGTGGTGGACCGTTTCCCCTCTGCAAAGTATGTGGAATACTGGGATACCGAAGGCAACGGCGTGCTTGACGAAATCGTCGCTGTGTTCGATGCTCCGCTGACTGCCGAAGAAATTGAAAACACCTTGTACTTTACCTTCCCGTGGTACAGCAACCGCGGTAAGCTTACCCAGATGCAGGTCTATCCCTCCAGCTTGACTATCGATCCGGAAGATCCGACCCGAGTCATTTGGAAGGTTAACTCTACGGTTCCCCTGGATACCGGTTTGACCAGCATTAAGGACAACCTCCCGGGTGCAACCGTGTTCACCTACTATCCGATCTTCGGCGAAACCTTCGTGAACGAAGCCTCTGCACCGCTGGTCGATAGAATGGCTCCGGTCGTAACCAGCGCAACCTTGAGCTACGGCAAGAAAGCTGATACCTTGCTGGTGACCTTCTCCGAAAAGATTGACTGGAAGAACCTGAAGGGTGACGACTACTTCTACGTTATCCACGGTAATGATACACTCCACCTGGATCCCATTGAACTGAGCTGGCTTTCTGATGACGCTACTGCTAAGCTGATTCTGAACGGCTCTAACGTGACGATTCTGCCGGGTGACTTCCTGTTGGTGAAGCGCGGCAAGTACGATGCCCGTAAGGATGTGTACGATGCAATTCACGACTTGGAAGGTAACATTACTGGCGAAAAGCCGCAGCCTGTGATTATCGGTGGCTTGCTGAACCACATGGTGGAGGCTACCAACATGGGTTCCTTCGATGCTAACGATTCCGAAGAAAAGGATGCTGGCGACACTACCTACATTATGCAGACTGTAAGTTCTGTGAACCTCCGTTATGTCCCTGGTTCGACAACGAAGGAAGACATGGAGAAGGAAGGTGCCCTGGGTCATCTTATTCAGCTTGGCGAACGCTTTGTTCCTCAGCTGATTGACCGCGCCCAGATTTCTGCCGACGGTACTTACGATCCTGCCGTTCTCGATTCCCTCGACCCGAAGGACGTGATGATTTCGTTCATCGTGAACTTTACGGATCACTTGGGCCAGTTTGTGAACGACACTGTGATTGTGGTTGAATGTAACAGCCCGAAGTTCAACAACAACTGCTTGAGCACCGATAAGAAGGTCTTTGTTAACTGGAACTTCAAGGATAACAATAACCGCTTCGTGGGTACCGGCGTTTACACAGTCCAGTTCAAGATGATTGTCCGCTATAAGGACAAGAAGATTGAAGAAGAAATGAAGGACAAGTGGGGCGTCCGCCGCAAAAAGCACAGGAAGAAATAGCTTCTGCGCTGGTGCTGAACACCAAGAGTAAAATGTAAAGGGCTCCCGCCGAGGCGGGGGCCTTTTTCTTATAAAATTGCGGGGAGAAAGTCTCGCTCCGCCAAAAGAAAACGCCTGCAACATGAAGTTGCAGGCCAAGGGATCCAAGGGATTTTTTTTGCAAAAAGAAAAACCCGCAGAATACCGCGGGTTTAATATGAAATAGACGTTTGGAAAAGGGGTTTCAGGGGGCGAAGCCCCATGAGGCTTGGTCGCGATTACTTGTTAATCGCGGCCAAAAACGCGTCCTTCTTTTCTTGGAGGAATTCCTTGCTGTTGTACTTGCGGATGCGGCGGAGGGCCTGGTCGCGCAACTGACGTACGCGTTCGTGGGAAATGTTCATGGATTCGCCCACTTCGCGCAAAGTCTGGGGAGCTTCCTGGTTGATACCGAAGATTCCGGTAATAACCTTTGCTTCACGTTCCGGCAACTGTTCCATAAGGTCGCGAGCCAAAGCTTCGACGCTCTGGATTTCGGATTCTGCTTCGGGATTGGAAGCGCCGCCATCGG
>JAKSIE010000072.1 GCA_024398995.1 Fibrobacter sp. | reverse complement strand
ACGCGGGAAAGATCCAGGCCCACTTCCATGAAGTGGTCGGTAAAGTCGTGATTCTGTTCCGGGTCCAAGACTTCCAGCATAGCGCTGGCAGGATCGCCGCGGAAGTCGCTAGCCATCTTGTCGATTTCATCCAGAAGGATAATGGGATTCATGCACTTGGCGCGCTTCAGGGCGTTAATGAAACGGCCCGGCATGGCGCCGATGTAAGTGCGGCGGTGACCGCGAATTTCTGCTTCGTCACGAACGCCACCCAAAGTGATGCGGACGAAATTACGCTGCATTGCCTTTGCGATGGATTCCACCAAGGTAGTCTTACCGACGCCCGGAGGACCCACCAGGCAGAGGATCGGTGCGCGGCGTTCAGTACCGGTAAGCTTCAGCACGGCCACGTATTCCATGATGCGGTCCTTCACCTTGTCCAGACCGAAGTGCTTTGCGTCCAGCTCGGACTTCACCTTCTTCATGTTCAGGCTGGTCTCGGTATACACGCCATAGGGCAGCGTGAGGAACCAGTCCAGATAGTTACGGCTCACGGCGTATTCCGGAGAAGTGGGCTGCATCAGACGCATGCGGCTGATTTCTTCTTCCAGCTTTTCCTGGATGGCCGGGCTAAATTTCTTTTCCTTGATCTTCTTCAGCAGCTGATCCGGTTCGGACTGACCATTGTCTCCATCCAGTTCATCTTGCAGCTGGCGAATCTGCTCGGAAATAAACCATTCCTTCTGCTGCTGGGCCATCTTCTGACGAACGTTCTGCTGAACCTTCACCATCACGTTGTCGTTGCTTGCGGCCACCTGCATCACTTCGAGCAGGCGGTCGGCCAAAGCGTTGATGTCGCCGATTTCCAAAAGGCGCTGGCGTTCGTCCAGAGAAACCTGGAGGAAGGGAATCATACCGTAGAAGGCATTCAAATGGCTATCCATGGTGAACAAAGCGTCCACCATGCCTTCGGAAATATTCCTGTGCATGGAATATTCACGGAACTGGTTTAAAACAGTTTCAAACTTATCGCACTTGTCCTTCAGGGTAATAGCAGGAACCTTGGGAGAAACGGTGACCTTGAAAAAGCCGTCGTTTGCCACAATGGATCGAAGGTCCACCACCACGTCGCCTTCCAGTACAACCTTCACGCAACCGTTGGGGAACGGGGTCACGTTGCTGATTCGTGCAAGAACACCCACGGAATACAGATCCAGCATGGGGTTCTCAATGGTTTCCTGCTCGATGTTCTTCTGTGCAGAAAGAATAATCTCGTTATCGTGAGCTTCGGCGTATTCCAAAGCCCTCAGGGAGATATCTCGACCTACAAGAATGCGGCGAGTTGTCAAGGGGAATACAATGGCATCCCTCAAAGGGAGCAACGGGAAGCTTTTCGAAAAATCTATAGCCAAAATTCAATCTCCAATTTTACCTTGCCAAAAATACAAAAAAGGATGACGGCCTATGAAGGCTAATCATCCCTTTTAACGCTTGTCTGCGCGAACTAGGAGGATTTCTTGCGGCTCTTCTTGGGAGCCTCTGCAGCGGGATTCAAGGCCTTCTTGACCATGTCGGCAGTGAGTACCAGCTTCTTGGCATCGGTGCCGGGCATTTCGAACATATAGCGTTGCAATGCCTTTTCCAATACGGAACGGAGGCCACGGGCACCTGTTTTACGGACGATGGTTTCGCGGACAATTTCCTTGAGGGCATCGTCTTCAAAATTCAATTCGATACCGTCCATTGCGAACAAACTCTTGTACTGTTTTACCAAGGCGTTCTTGGGCTGAGTCAGAATGTTGAGCAATGCGGCTTCATCAAGTTCTTCGAGTGCAACAGCAACAGGCAAACGGCCGACGATTTCGGGAATGAGACCGAACTGGATCAAGTCATCGGGTTCCATCACCTTGAAAAGTTCACTCAAGGTGTTTTCTTCAGTGCTGCGAATGTCAGCGCCAAAGCCCATGCCGCCCTTGTTCACGCGGCGGGCAATGATCTTGTCCAAGGTTTCGAAGGCGCCACCGCAAATGAACAGAATGTTCTTGGTATTCACCTGCACCAGGGCCTGTTCCGGGTGCTTACGGCCGCCCTTAGGAGGCACAGCAGCCACGGTACCTTCGAGGATTTTCAAAAGGCCCTGCTGGACACCTTCACCGCTAACGTCGCGGGTGATGGAGGGGTTTGCAGTCTTGCGTGCAATCTTGTCGATTTCATCAATGAAGATGATACCGCGTTCAGCCTTGGCCACGTCGTAATCAGCAGCCTGGAGCAAACGAACGATAATGTTTTCAACGTCTTCACCAACGTAGCCGGCTTCGGTCAAGACCGTCGCATCGGCGATGGTAAAGGGAACGTCCAGGAAGCGGGCCATGGTCTGGGCAAGAAGAGTCTTACCGGAACCTGTGGGGCCCACCAACAGCAAGTTGGACTTTTCCACTTCCACATCGGACTTGCCAGCATTAGTTTGTTTATAACGCAGGCGCTTGTAGTGATTGTAGACGGCTACAGAAAGGGCCATCTTGGCCTGGTCCTGGCCGATAACGAATTCGTCCAGGTGGGCCTTGATTTCGGAAGGACACGGGAGCGGCTTGGAAGCAGCTTCGGCAGCGGCTTCGGCCTGCTGAGAACGGGAACGGTCTTCTTCGATGATACGATGGCACATGGACACACAATCACTACAGATGTGTACACCGGCGCCGGTAATCATCTTTTCGACTTGCTCTGCCGGTTTGCCGCAGAAACTGCAGGTCACCGTCGGATGGTTTTTCCCGTTACGATACATTAGATGCCCTCTTTACGCGGAACGAAGATTTCATCGATGACGCCAAATGCCTTGGCTTCTTCGGGTCCCATGTAAAAGTCACGGTCGGTCTTTTCGCGAACTTCGTCGATAGACTTGCCGGTATGCTTTGCAACGATTTCTGCCAGGGTGTCCTTGGTGCGGACGATTTCCTTGGCAGTAATCTGAATGTCGGTAGACTGACCGGTAGCGGCGCCAGACGGCTGGTGCAGCATGATGCGGGAATGCGGGAGAGCGTAGCGCTTGCCCTTGGTACCTGCAGCAAGAAGCACTGCAGCCATCGATGCACAACTACCAATGCAGATTGTAGCGATGTTCGGACGAACATGCTGCATGGTGTCGTAAATGGCCAAACCTGCCGAAACGTAACCACCGGGGCTGTTGATGTACAGCGTGATATCCTTTTCCGGATTCTCGTATTCAAGGAAAATCAACTGGGCCATAACGTTGTTGGCCACTTCATCGTTAATGGGGGTGCCCAAGAAGATGATGCGTTCCTTAAGGAGACGGGAATAGATGTCGTAGGCGCGTTCACCGCGTCCGGTGGTCTCAATGACGGTAGGGATGATCATTCATTAACCTCTTACTTTGTTTCTTCGGCGGCTTCACGGATACCGACGATGAAATCAGCAGCCTTCTGGATGCGGAGTTCGTCGCGGAGACCGTTGATGCGGCCAGACTGACGGAAGTGGTTCTTCAAGGATTCGAAGTCCACGTGATATGCGTTAGCCATAGCCTGGAGACGTTCGTCAACCATAGCCTGGGTAGCCTTGAGCTTTTCTGCGTTAGCTACGAAGTCGAGAATACGATGCTTCTTGATTTCCTTGACTGCTTCGGGAGCGAGAGCCTTGACCTGTTCTTCAGTGGGTTCCACCATATCCTTTTCGCTCTGGGCGTTGCGGTTGATGGACCAGCGGATGAGGTCATAGACGCGAGCCTGGGGAACTTCGAACGGGTTCTGTTCGATGATCTTTTCGATAGCTTCGTTCACAGCCTTGTTCTTGGCAGCGTCCTTCTTCTGGTTTTCGAGGCCTTCAGCAAGGTTCTTCTTCAGGTCTTCCACATCCTTGACGCCAACCTGTTCGAAGAAAGCTTCGTCCATGGTGGGAGGAACGATGGCGCGGATATCGGTAACTTCGACCTTGAACTGAGCGGTCTTGCCACGATAGCGTTCGTCCTTGTGGTCTTCCGGATACTGGAAGTTGATTTCCTTGGTTTCGCCGGCGGATGCGCCTACGAGACCTGCGTCAAATCCCGGAGAAGCGGATTCACCGAGGAGAGAACGGAATTCACGGTTTTCCGGGAGTTCCTGCTTTTCGCCATCGATGATTACTTCGATGTAGTTACCGACGACAACGTCACCCTTTGCAGCGGCACGGTCAACGTGTTCGTCGCGGCTCCACATCTGGACAAGACGATCGTATTCAGCGTTGATTTCTTCTTCGCTGATTGCAGTGGCGGGGACAGTGATACCGGTGTCGGCGTAGCCCTTGATATCGATTTCAGGGTCAATTTCGACTTCGACCTTAAGAGCGATGTCAGCGGACTTGTCGTCCTTGAAATCAACAACCTTCATGGGACCAACCGGGAGGATGTTAGCCTTCTTGAGTTCGTCCTGAACGATCTTGTTCACAGCTTCGTCCACAGCTTCGTGACGAATGGATTCGCCAAACTGCTTCAGAATCATTGCCTTAGGAACCTGACCCTGGCGGAAACCCTTGAGGGTAACCTGCTTCTTGTACTGGGAGAGCTTCTTTTCGAAGGGAGCAGTCAGGTCGGCCTGCGGAATGGTGATTTCGATGGTGCGCACGGTAGCGCTGGTTTCTTTGATTTCAGCGGTCATAAAAACTCCGATAATCGTTTTTTATAGAATAGATGATTTAACTAAAAAGATGCGAGGGGTGGGAGTCGAACCCACACACCGAAGTACCAGATCCTAAGTCTGGCGCGTCTGCCAATTCCGCCACTCTCGCGATTTTGCACCCAAAGATACAAAATGCCAAAGACATTTGGAGCTTAAACATCTATTTTATGCCTCGTTGCAAGCGTTAAAAAACATCAAGATCGGAGTTTTCATTTCCCTGGTGAATATTCTCATCCAGGGTGTTTCTGTCCTCGTCCAGAATGTTATCGCAAATAATTTGGGAATTGTCAAATTTGGATACTTCGGAATTTTACAAAGTGACTACACCATCTTCTGCGCCCTGGCCGATTTCGGCATGGCGACCCTTATTTTAGCGTTTTTTGGCAAAAGAGCCACCCAAGGACGCCTTTTTACCAACATCCTGCAGCTCAGGCTCTCTATGACCGCCCTGTCGGCCTTGGCCATGGTCATCTTCGCCTGCACCGTCCGAAGGGGCAGCCCCGTATTCCTCGGCGAGCTCGTCCTGGCCCTTGGGCTCCTTTTCCAGCACGCCTTCTTTGACTGGTTCTTTATTTGCGGGCAGTTCTGGAAAAAACTGCTCATTTCAAAGGTGCTGCATACCATTTCCTACACCACCATCATGGGCATCGCCCTGTGCTACTTTAAGTTTGACTCCATACCCGCCATCGCCTGCACCATGGTAGTAGCAGCCATTCCCGCCTTCGGCTTTGGCGTGCGCCAGGCCTTCAGCACCAAGGTCCTGCATTTCGGCAGGCACATGTCCGCCTTCTTTAAGCTGATGTTCAAGGCTGCAGGCCCCTACGCCATTGCAAGTCTTGCAAGCTTCGCCTATCTTCCCGTTGGTCTTTACACCGTGGCAAGTTTCGCCAGCGAATACTTCCTGGGCGCCTACAACTTTGCACACAAACTAATAATCCTTGCTTCAGGCCTGATGGTCCATTTCATCTCTAGCAGCCTCATTACGCTACACCAGACCGACAGCAAGACCCTGCACCTCCGGGACCAGATCGTATTCACCCTGTTCATCGCAGCGGCCTGCTCCCCCTTCTGGCTTTTCCCAGAATACACCTTAAGAATCATCTTCTTTGCAGCCCCCTGGACAAACGACGTGCTGGCAACCAGCTGTTTCTGCCTACGTATCCTTTCTATTTCGCTTATACTGCAGGCCACCCGCATGGGAATGATCTCCACTATGCTCAAGGAAAAGCGTACCTGGACTTACGGAATTATGATTTCTGTAGGCGGGCTTGTCAATATCGCCGTATGTCTCGCCGGAGGAAACCTCCTGGACAACAAGCTGATTCCCGCCCTGACACTGACCGGCGACTTACTGCTCAGCCTGCAGCTGGCCCTCTACTTTATCAAGAACAGGCGCATCCGCTGGTAAAGCGGGCTGCCGATCCAAAGACTGTTCCGAGGACTGAGCCGTCGGTGCCACCTTTTTGGTGGAACCTTTCATGCTTACGGTAGTAATGAAGAAAATAATGTACGCCCAGAACCAGTAGATACCCTGCTTGTAGCCAGGGGTAAAGAACCACCAGCCAATAAAGTAGATGAAGAACGCATAGAAAATCACCTGGCGGGGCGTAAACGACCTGCAAAGCTTCAAATGCAACGTAGACAAGGCAAGACCTACCAGGAACGGCAAAATGAACACGCCGGGCATGTACAGGTCCTTGTACACTTCCCATAGGTAGCTGGCCGTATTGAAACCGTGGATCTTTTCGATATGCTCGTTGAAAAGTCCATCCCAGTGGAAACTCCTTCTAAAGCTGGGACCAGGGCCAAGGAACTCGAAGATTCCGTGGAAGAAGTCGATACCATAGGTGTGGGGATGATACTCCCTATCCACCGGAGGGTTCACCGCGTAATCCAGATTCCAGTAGTTGTTGGCCACGTACTTGTAGGGCAGTTCCAGGACAGCAGATGCAGCCATATTCTCCACGGAGCTGCCGGAGTACTGGTTGCGCAGGCTACTGATCCCCACAAACGCTCCCGCGGCCAGGGCAAGGCAAATGATAATCCAGCCGGCAGAAACCCTCTTATGCAGGTAGTTGTACAAAATCACGAGAATGCCTAGGCTAAAGAACAAAGTTCCGCGATTCGGATAAGCCACCAGGTTCAGGCAGATCGAAACCACCACCATGACGCGAGACAGGATTCGCAGCTTCAGCCACGGGTTAAACTTCTTGAAAGAGGCCGCCCCAAACAGGAGCACGCTCAGAGGGGCGCTTGTGAAAAAGATTGGATACCAGCCAAAGTCCGTATCCTTGGTCATGTACTTCGCAGGATTGCCGGTCAGAAGCAAAAGGTTTCCCGCATGCTGGATAATTCCATAGACACCCACAAGGAACAAGGCGAACGGAATAAAGGACAGCGCCACATGCCAGCCCCACCGGTAGTTCATGGTAAATTCCGTAGAAGGCTTGCTAACCCTGACAGGCACGCCCTTCTGCTTCGCTATCAGTCGGGCTAAAAAGGAACCCGTTGAAAAGGCCGCCAGAGCCCCGATCCAAATCATCCAGGTCAGGGGCTTGAAATCGGTCATGGTCTTGTCCACCTGGAAATAGGCGATACCCAAGGTAATGCACTGGGAGAAACAATAGACCGTCGGGGGACTAAAGAAGTCCTTCTTCAGCAGTAGCGACTGCAGAAGACAGAAAAGGACGACCAGAAACAGCGCAACGCTAACTGGATATTCAGTCACCCATGTAAGCATGGATTAACCCTTAGACTTACCAAAGAAACCCTTGAAGGTGCTCCATTCGTTAGCAACAGGAGTGCCACGAGTCTTTTCGGTTTCGATGTAGCCGATAATATTGCAAATAAGAGTTGCAAGCAGGAATGCCAAGGAGAAAACGAATATCAAGGTCACGCCACGGAGAGGATAGACCTTCTTGTTGTTTTCCCAAGGCGGAACAAGGATATGCAGGTTGGTAAGCATCTTGGATTCCTCAAGACGCATCTGCTCGCTCTGCTGACGGAGCAGCTTGTACATGGCCTCCTGCACACGGACCTCCGTTTCGCGACGGAGGTATTCGGCGCTGAGCTTAGGAGACTTCTTCAGGGATACCATACCCACGTTGTCGTTCTTACCCTTCAAGGTAGCGTTCAATGCGGAATTGACACCCTTGTAGCGCTTGTGCAATTCGTCATAACGCTTGCTGCCTTCACCACGGTCGGCCTTCTCGTAAGCCATTTCCATAGCCACTTCTTCGCGACGAACCTGGAGGCTACTCAAGTACTTCAAGGTGGATTCCAGTTGAATCTCGGGATCGTAGAAGTTGTTTTCTTCCTGGAACTTTGCAAAGTCATCCAGCAGGGAATCTAGGGCGTGTTCACAAGAATCCAGACGGCTCTGGAAATAGATCCTAGACTGACGGGCCTGTGCAGTCTTGTAGGCGTTAAAAGCGGAGTCCGCCTTATCAAGAATAAAGGAAACCATCTCGGCAGCAACACGGTAGTCCTCGTCTTCCACGTAGATGTCGATCATCTGTTCCTTGTTCAGGGCCACGCCGAAATTCTTGCGGAAAGCCTTCAACAAGTCGGAATGGAAATCACCCTTGAACTTGTAGCGTCTCTTAAGGTCGAACTTCTCGATTACCTCGTTATGCAGTTCCCAGGAATTAAGGATCGTCCAGACAGCATTCTCATCTTCGTCATTGCCAGAGAGGCCAAGCATAGAGGAAAGTCCAGAAGAAGAACCGCCAAGCATGGAGGAGAGGCCGCTCAAGGACGTGGTTGTAGATGCGGGAGGGGTAACCGTTGCCGAAGCGGCGTACATAGGCTTAATGACCCACATGACCAGGACAAAGGCCGTAATGGTGGGCAAAAGCAGAATGGTGAGCCACAACTTGAAATGCTTCAAGTTGTTGTTCATCAAACGGAGACAAATCTCAATAAAACCGGCAGATTCCTGCTTTTCCATAAAAATTACTTAAAGTTGATGTAAACCACGAGGGCAGAAGAAATGATGGACAAGAGTGAAGCCATGAACAAGGTAAAGTCCTTGAAGGTTTCGTAACGGCTCTTGGGAATTTCGATAACGTCGCCCGGCAAAATCGAATCCTGAGTCACATTCAGGTCCAGGGCCTCGGGCTTTGCACCACGCCAGACCCTAATCTGGGACCAGGAACCGGTAATGGGATTGACACCGGCAGCTGCGATATAGTCGATGGCATGCCATTCAGGATCATGGGGATAACGACCCACCGCATTCACTGCACCACTTACATACACGAACATCTCCTGGGTGGAGAATTCTACCTCGGTATTGGGAGCCACAGTAATCTGCTTCATTTCGTTAAGGGTCACCCAGCGGAAATCCTTGCCAGGCTCACGAACGCAGGCAGCCTTGTAGGCGTTGTTGGCGGGGCGTCTGCTGCCACCAGCCAAGTCAAAGTAATCCTGCAAGGTACGGCCTTCCTTATAGGCCACGCTGGTTCTTGCATCCGGGAAAATCAAGGTAACGTTATCGACTTCAGCCACATAGGGAACAAAAACCTTGTCGCCCTGCTTGAGCATAATGTCGCTATCGAAATTGCCCTGGGAAGACATATCGGAATAGTTCACGTGAATCGTATCCTTGCCACGAATCACCTGCACATCTTCGGTATTGGCGCGGGCCACGGTACCGCCCACCTGACGCATAAAGAAACTCAATCGGGTCTGGGGTTCAACCAGGTGCTGACCCACCTGGGCCACAGCGCCCATGGCATTGATGCGGAATCTCTTGAGGGCGGCCAACTGCACAAAGCACTGGTCGCGCTTGTAGCGCTTGGCAGCAAGATCGAGAATCAACTCCCTGGCCTCAGAAAGGGTCTTGCCGGCAACATTAACCATGCCGCACTCTTCAATAGCCACAGAACCATCCGGATAAATCTGGACAGTCAACAGACTCTGCTCAAGCATAATATCGAGGAAGTCGCCAGGACCAAGCACATAGCTGGAATCAATAGCTTCTTCGGCATAGGTGGGCGACATCGCAATACCGCTGCGGTTTGCGGGGCCCTGAACCCTGGAACCGGCCAGGGCACCGAAGGATGCATCGCCTGCAAAGGCGGCTACACATAAAAACAGGAGAACACTAATAATGCGCTGCATTAATAAAACCATAATTCGTTAAGAGACATTTATAAAAATACAAAAAAACGATTTGGGAAATGTTCTTTTGCATAAAAAAAGCCCGGTCTTTCGACCGGACTTTTTAAAGCCTTCGCTATGACTAGCAAACACTTAGGGGTTCAAGAATTAGTTCTTGCTTTCGCCTTCAACCATGTCAACAGCTTCAGACTTTGCAGCTTCAGCAGTCTTCTTGGTCTTCACAACGATTTCGTCTTCGACGAGACCGATGAGAGCCATTTCGGCAGCGTCACCAGCGCGGTTCGGGCCGAGCTTCAGGATACGGGTATAACCACCGTTACGAGAAGCATAGCGCGGGCCGATAGTGTTGAACAAATCCTGGAGAACCTTCGGGTCCATCACGAAGCGAGCAGCTTCACGACGTGCAGAAAGGTCACCCTTCTTTGCATAAGTGATCATGCGATCCACACAGCTACGAACGAGCTTAGCCTTGTGGAGAGTGGTGCGCACATAGCGGTTGCCCTGTTCGGCTTCCATACCCTTTCCAAGAATGGAAGTGGTAAGAGCGCGGAGGATGGCACGCTTGTGCTGGGCGTTAACGCCGAGTTTCTTGTTTTTTACACCGTGTCTCATTTTTAATCCTTCAAGTAGTCATCGACGTCCATACCAAAGCTGAGGCCCATGGAGGTCAATACTTCGTTAAGTTCAACCAAGGACTTACGACCGAAGTTCTTGTATTTGAGCATATCGTTTTCCTTGTTACGCACAAGTTCGCCAACGGTATGGATGTTTGCCATACGGAGGCAGTTGCTGGAGCGAACGGAAAGTTCCAGATCGTCCACGCGGGTGCGCAGGAGCTGAGCGATACGCTGACGTTCTTCATCCATTTCAAGTTCTTCAGGAGATTCGAGGTCGCCTTCGAAGTTGATGAAGATTTCCAGGTGGTCCATGAGGAGCTTTGCAGCGTATGCAAGAGCGTCTTCAGGATCGATGGAACCGTCAGTAGTAATCTCGAGTTCCAGACGGTTGTAGTCCGTCTTCTGGCCAACGCGGGTATCGCTGATGTGCATAGCGACTTTCTGCACCGGGTTGAAGTTTGCGTCCATAGCAATGACTCCAATCGGAGCGTCCTTGTCCTTCAATTCGTCGGCGGTGACATAGCCACGACCGCTGGAGATCTTAACTTCCAGGGACAAAGATGCGTTTCCGTTCAGAGTTGCGATATGAACGTCCGGAGTCAGAATAGCGACATTCGGATTTTCCATGAAGTCCTTAGCAGTGACTTCGCCGTCGCCGGACATGTCCAGGCGGAGGGTTTCGTCATGGTCGGACAGGAGCTTTACGCGGATGCTCTTAAGATTCAGGATAATGTCGGTGACATCTTCCTTGACACCCGGAACAGTAGAAAATTCCTTGTCAACGCCTTCAATTTTCACGGAGACAATAGCTGCGCCCTGCAGAGAGGAGAGGAGCGAACGACGGAGTGCGTTACCGAGGGTGATACCCCAGCCACGTTCCAAGGCTTCTACGACAAACTTTGCGTAGCGGCCATCTTCGCCGGTCTCAACTTTCTGGAAGCTGCGCGGCATCTGAAGTGATTTCCACATCATTGGCGATACCTCTTTGAATTAGACTCTTCTCTTCTTTTTAGGACGGCAACCGTTGTGAGGAACGCCCGTCACGTCTCGAATAGAGAGAACTTCGAGGCCCGCATTCTTGATAGCACGGACAGCGGATTCACGACCACCACCTGCGCCCTTGACGCGGACATCCACCTTGCGCATACCGAGGTCGAATGCCTTGTGGGCAGCGACTTCTGCAGCGAGCTGTGCAGCAAACGGAGTGCTCTTACGAGAGCCCTTGAAACCGGAGTTACCGGGAGAGCCCCAAGCTACAACGTTACCGCGAGCATCGGTGATAGAAACGATTGTATTATTGAAGGAAGCGAAAACGCAGGCAATGCCCTGAACGTCGATACGCTTCTTGCCCTTCTTAACCTTGACTTCTTCAGCTGCAGGTGCTTCAACAGCGGCAGCAGTTTCATTAATTACTTCTTCAGCCACGATGAGACTCCTTACTTCTTCTTGTTAGCCACAGTTTTCTTCGGGCCCTTACGAGTGCGGGCATTGGTGCGGGAACGCTGACCGCGGACCGGGAGGCCCTTGCGGTGGCGGATACCACGGTAGCAACCAATATCCTGCAAACGCTTAATGTTCAAGGTAACTTCTGCGCGAAGCTGACCTTCAACAGAGTATTCATCTTCCAAGAGATGACGGATCTTACCCTGTTCTTCTTCAGTCAGGTCGTCACACTTCTTGTTCTTGTCGATGTTCAGCTGAGCACAGACCTTATTAGCGGTGAACAGACCGACACCATAGATTGCCGTCAGACCATACTCAACGGTCTTGTTTCTCGGTAAATCGACACCAGCGATACGTGCCATACGATCTCCTTATCCCTGCTTCTGCTTGTGACGGGGGTTCTTCGAACAGATGATGCGCAATACACCCTTACGACGGATGATCTTGCAGTTTTCACATCTGGGTTTGATGGAGGCTTTGATTTTCATAGGTTTGACCTTCTTTGAAAATACCTATTACTTGTAACGGTATGTGATTCTTCCACGATTGAGGTCGTAGGGAGAAATCTC
>JAKSIE010000071.1 GCA_024398995.1 Fibrobacter sp. | reverse complement strand
GAACGGTACCGGCAGCGCCACCTTCGGACTGCATTTCAAAAACGCGGGGAACCTGACCCCAAATATTCTTCTTGCCTGCTGCACTCCAGTTATCGGCGTGTTCAGCCATCGGGCTAGACGGTGTAATCGGGTAGATAGCAGCCACTTCGCTCACTGCAAAAGCAACGTTAGCGGTAGCTTCATTACCGTCACACGCAATCATCTTCTTTGCCATGTGTGTCTCCAATTATTGTGTTAGTTATATAAAATCGTGATTTTACAAAAATCCAACGTAAATTTACTTAGTTTTTTTAAGGAAAAGCGAACTTTTTTCAAATTTTTCCTAAAAATTACCGATTTTTTGAACACTCTATGTAAAGCTGTCTTGAAAAACTAAGGTCCTGAAGGACAAACGACCTTTCTAAAAGCTTACAAAAAGATTACTTTTCTAAAAACAAGCCTATTTTTGACATTTGCATAAAGAAATATATCCGCGATTTCCTTGCTTTATTCCTACTTTTTCTCCCATGGATTCCGTAATCAAGAATTTGAGACTTTGGCTGGTCACCTGTCCGGACGGCTTTTCCGCAGAATATGAAGATATCGAGGAAATGTTCCGCCGCGGCCTTTCCCGTCTGATCCTGGACAAAAGGAGCAGGGGAGGCCAGCCCAGGGCCACCGACGACGAGTACGAGCGTTGGCTCATGAGCCTCAATATGGAATATCGCGACAGAATCTGGGTCAGGGGGACTCCCGACCTGGCGGAACGTCTTGATGTCCGTGGTTGCGTGGCCGAAGCCCAGAGCCTCATGGGGGACGTTCCCGAATGCTGGAAACGTGTCAATTGTATCGCGCTGTGCCATTCCATGGAAGAATACAACCAGTTGCCTGACTGGGTCAGCGGCGCACTGATTGGGCCCTTCTACCAGCCCCTTTCTGCGCTGGAGGTGGTTAAAACATTGCCTCAGGATTACCTCAAGGATATCCAGGAGCCTGTTCGAATCCCCATAATCGCCTGGGGCGGTGTGGAACCCGAAACCCTGGACGATTTCAAGAAGATGCCGATTTCCGGTGTGGCGAGCTTAGGCGGAATCTGGAACTACGCAGACCCCATTAATGCTTTTATAAAGCTGCAGAGAGCAGCTACAGGCTTTCAAAACTGATTTTATCCTTACACAAATGTTTTAAAATTACACTAATTCCCCCAAAAATTGAGATATCTTCCAATTTGGAATAAAACATATTGATTTATTTCGTTTTGAAAGCATATATTCAAATACATGGAACTAGATAGAGCGAAAATTTTAGTTGTTGATGATACCAAGACCAATATTGAGGTCCTCGAGGGTATTCTCTCTAACGACTACGACATGTATGTAGCCCTTAATGGCAAAAAGGCATTAACGCTGGCAGAAAAGGTCAAACCCGACCTTATCCTTTTGGATGTTATGATGCCCGAAATGGATGGCTACGAGACGCTCCGTCAAATGCGAGCCAACGGGCTCGTGGAAAACGCTCCCGTCATTTTCTTGACAGCCAAGGCTGACTCCAAAAGCGAACAGACCGGATTGGATCTGGGTGCTGTGGACTACATTACAAAGCCGTTTAACCCCGACCTGGTTCGTTTACGCATTAAAAACCAATTGGAATTCAAGCACCAGCGCGACCACCTCCACGATATTGTGGACGAACAGACTAAAGTCCTGCGCAAGACCTTGGACGTTATGTTGACCTGCCTCGGTTCCTTGGCAGAACATCGCGATACCGATACTGGCGAGCACATCAAGCGTACTCAGGTATTGGTAGAAATGCTTGCCGAAAAACTTAAGACCCATTCTCGTTTTGCTCAGTTTATTCCAAGCCAGGAATACATTGGTTACTACGCCAGCGCCGCACCGCTTCATGATATTGGTAAGGTGGGTATTCCCGACGAAATTCTTCACAAGCCAGGTCGCCTGGATCCAGAAGAAAGAGATGTCATGAGCGCCCATCCCCAGATTGGGTACGACGTACTTGTGAGAGCAACCCGCGAACTGGGTCAGCATCCACTTATCAAGATTGCGGCAGACATTACTCTGTATCACCACGAACGCTGGGATGGATTGGGTTACCCCACAAAGAAGAAAGGTGACGAAATTCCTGTGGGCGCCCGCCTTATGGCCGTTGCCGACGTTTACGACGCCCTGGTTTCCCGTAGACCATATAAGGAACCCTTCCCCCATAATGTGGCCGTAGAGGAAATCAAGAAGGGGAGCGGAACCCAGTTTGACCCCGATGTGGTCGAAGCCTTTGTAGAAATTGAAAGCGAACTTCCAGCCATCTACGACAAGTTCAAAGATGCAAATTAGCTCCTTAAGGTGTTTCTATGACGCATAGCCCTTTAAACGCACAACGTAGACGCCTTCGTTGGAAAATTTCTCTTGTCTACACGCTGCCGATTTTTATTGCAGCTGTTGTGCTCGTTTTTATATTCTACGCTTCGGTGAAGAATATTCTTGTCAAGTCATCCTATAGAGCAACCGAAACCGCCCTCCAGGACAAGGTGGTGAACGAAATGGACGTTTATTTGAGCAATTATCAAAAATCGTTCATGAACGTCGCCAAAAAGGTCCAACAGAACATGCCCAAGGAAGCTCAGTCCAGGCCTGTCATGAGCAGGCACTACCAGGGCAACGACGTCATTCTGGATGTTTATTACGGAAACACTTCCGGGGACTTTATTTCTGGACGAGGCACAAAGCTTTCCGACGAGAACGCCGAAGTCAGAACTAAGGCATGGTACCTTGAAGCTTCAAGAAAGCGCGGTATCGCCATTAGCGGTCCAACTCTACGTACCGACATTAAAAAGCATGTCATGACAATTTCCTATCCCATTTGGGATAAGAACAAAAAGTTTAGAGGCGCTTTGGCAGAAGACTTGGACCTGCATAAAATCCGAGTTGCCATGGGAAACCTTGCCCGCGATGAAGGTGGCGTTACTGCACTTATCGGTCTTGAAAACGACAATCTATTTACCTATTTCCCTTACGAGACCAGCCGTGGCAAGGTGGAGCACGATACTGTCACCAATCTCTTGCAGTTGATTGCTGGCAAATACAGTTCAGACACGCTTAAGGCAGGTACTGTTGTCCGTATAGAGCAGGCAAATCAGCAGCACCAGAACATGGTGTTCATGATTACACCCCTAAAGGATTCCCCGTTCTACATTGTTCATATCATGCAGCAGAACAAGATTGTCGCCGGTATCGAGCGCAATCTTACGGCCATGATACTCCTTGTAGCCTTGGCAGTTCTCATCATGATGGCCATTGCCGCCCTTATCGCCCATATTCTGTTCAAGAAATTTATCCAAAAAGATCTTGATGACAGTGTTAAGTCCAGTACCATGTTCGATACGTTGCTTGGCAGCGACAACTTTAGGCTGATCCTTACCAACGACTCTTTTGATATTCTGCACGCCAGCGCCTACATTGTGGACTTCTTGAATGCAGGGGAGGACATCAAGGGCGATATTCTCTTCAAGTATTTCCCGTCGGATAATTTCAATAAATTCGCACATCGAGTCGCCCTGGGCGGCGAAATGCTTGCAAGCGAAAGAAAAATTCTCGTACCCGTTCGCAATACAGATGGAGAAATCGCATGGTGGAGCATCGTCTTCCAGGTCCTTGTTGAAGACGATGGTGCTATGCGCTATCTGTTCATGATCAACGATGAAACCAGCGGTATCCAGAAGGATACCATCTTGGATACCATCATGACCTCCGCTGACCATTCCATCGTCATGATTTTCGATCGCGCTCGCAAAATCAAGTACGTATCTAAACAGCTGGCCGACCTGCTTGGTGTCGAATGGCGTAAGATGATCGGGCTCTCCATTAAGGACTTGAAGGAAATCGGCATTCCCGAAAATGTCGTGGATTCTTTAAAGACGTCCTTTGATAAGAAGGAACTTTGGAAGGATTCTTTCGTTCTCAAGTCAAATGAAACCCAAAACGAAACCTGGTTCAGTGGCGAGGCATGCACCTTGAAGGTCCAGGAATCTGTGGTGGGCTACATGGTCACCTTGATCGATATTTCCGAAGTCATGGCCGCCCGAGAAATTGCGGAACAGGCCACCCAGGCAAAGAGCGAGTTCCTGGCCAACATGAGTCATGAAATCCGTACTCCGATGAACGCCATTATCGGCATGGCCCACTTGATGCTAGAAACACAGCTTGACGAACGCCAACACAGCTTTGTGGAACGAATCAGCAGTGCTGCAAAATCCCTGTTGGGCATCATCAACAATATCCTGGATTTCTCCAAAATCGAAGCTAAGAAGACCGAACTTGAAATTACCCAGTTGGTGCTCCAAGATGTCATTGGCGAAGTGGCCGCCTTGGCCGAAGTCAGAATTGCCGGACGCCCCATCGAATTGATTGTGGACGTGGATCCCGAGATTCCCGAAGTCTTGATGGGTGACCCTCTGCGACTTTCCCAGATCTTTACCAACTTGATCAACAATGCTTCAAAGTTTACCGAAAAAGGTGATATTACTTTAAGTGTCAAGCTTGTTCAGCAGAATCCCAATAGTGTCAAGTTGTCCTTCTGCGTCAAGGATACGGGTATTGGCATGACTCCGGAACAGGTGGGTAAGCTATTCAACGCATTTACCCAGGCAGATGGTTCCACCACACGCAAATACGGTGGTACAGGCCTTGGCCTTGTGATTTCCAAGTCCCTGGTGGAATTGATGGGTGGTCAGTTGCAGGTTTCCAGTGAAGCAGGCGTTGGCTCCAGATTCTTCTTTACCATTACGCTGCCTGTGGCAACCAATGCTGGGGAACCGCGCTGGACAAAGGTTCAGACATTCCGCAACAAGAACATTCTCCTAGTGGACGATTGCGACAACCTACGTGACGTATTGCGCCATTATCTTGAAAAGCTTCAGTGCATTGTCGAAGAAGCCCATTCTGTGGATGAAGCACTTGATCTTATTCAGGCCCATGAAGAAGCAGGGGAGGATCCCTACGATCTGTTCCTGGTTGATTACGCAATGCCTATTACAAATGGTCTGGAATTTGCCCGCGGATTGGACCCGAAGATGCTGAATATTCCTAAGGTGCTAATGCATCCGCTGAACTTCGACGAGGCAAACACTGAAAAGGCGATAGAACTGGGCTTCAATAGCTTTGTTCATAAGCCGTTGCAGATTGCTTCTATGCTCAGTGCCATGCAGGAAGCCGTTGGTGAGGATTTGACCTACCAGATTGCCACCAAGAAGGAAAAGCGCAAGGTTTACTTCAAGGAAGCAAAGATCCTGCTAGTTGAAGATAACCAGATGAACCAGGAACTGGCAGTCTCCTTGCTGAATAGTGTTGGCCTTACCGCTATGATTGCCAACAACGGTAAGGAAGCTCTGGACCTCTTGAAGGAGAACGCATTCAACCTTGTTCTTATGGACATCCAGATGCCCATTATGGACGGCTTGACTGCCACAAAGGCCATTCGTGCAAAGCCCGAAAAGTACTTCAAGGAAGTGCCGATTCTCGCCATGAGTGCTCGAGCCTTCCAGAAGGATACCGAGGAATGTATTGCCGCCGGAATGAACGCTCATATCGTAAAGCCTATCGACCCCACGTTGCTGTACGAAGAATTGGCCAGGTTCCTGCCTATTGACGCAGACGCCCGTGCCGAGAATATCGTGAACATCATGAAGAAGGATACTGAGGAGGTGTCCTCTGAAGATGCTGCATTCATCGGGTTGTTCCAGAAAATCAGTGATTTTGATGCATCTCAGGGCCTTTACCATTCTAATAACAATAGAAGTCTCTACCTCAAGATTCTCCAGGGATTCGTTAAGGACTATAACGAAAAGAATGGCAGCATTCTTAAGTATGCCCAAAACAATCAGTATGAAGAAGCTGCAAGAGTGGCACACACGGTTAAGGGCCTTAGCGGAACCATCGGTGCAACCGCCATGCAGAAGCTGGCCCTGAAGCTAGAAACAAATTTGAGCCAAAAGCAGTTTGACCTCGGGGAATATAACGACTTTGCCACCAATCTGCGGACTCTAATTGAAGGTCTTGAAAAGGTTCTGTCCAATATTGCTTCCGAACAGAATACACATTCTGTCAAGGCTGTGGATCCCGAAGCTCAGAATAAGCTGAGGGACGCCATCGAAAAGCTTAAGGCCGCTGTGGACTCCTGCTCTTCGACCCAGTGTAAGCGAGTTCTGGACGACATTGAAAACATCGCTTTCGAACCGGCCCAGGAAACTCTGCTGCAAAAGCTTAAGGAGCAGATCGATGATTACGACTACACCGAAGCCGAAGAAACATTGAACGAACTAGAAAAAACTTTGGGATAGAAAAAAGAAACCGCTCGGGCTACCGAACGGTTTCTTTTATGAAAAACAAAAAAACTTTTTTAGGCTAATGCATTACCATGGCGGCCATAAAGGCTAATGCCACGATGATTGCAGCGATAGTACCTACGATACCGCCCATGCCCTTCTTCTTTTTGGCGTAGGGGCTGTCGGGATCGTCTCCAAACTCATTCTCCAGAATCTCCTCGTAGTCGGGGAGTTCTTCGTCGGCGAAATCGGCACCTTCTTTCCAGCCGGTGTTTTTGTCACTACCACAATGACGGCAGAAGGTGGCATCTGCCTTGATTTCAGCACCACAATGAGGGCATGAAATATAGATTTCGTCCTTTTCTATTCTCATATTAGCCTGGTTTTAGTCGTTACATACGAAAATTTTTCTAAAAAAGTCCTTTTTTTTTCGTAAAAAATGAAAAATTTGATAAAAATCACACTTTTTTTTGGAAAATACAAAAAACTTACTTTACAAAAAACTTACAAACATCTATTTTTGGGGCGAAAATTTAAAAAAGGAAGGAAAATATGAAGCGCAAACATATTGCTTTGACGGCATCTAGCTGTGCATTAGCATTTGGTCTCTTCGCCTGCGGCGATGACGTCATTATGGTCAACAAGACCGATAGCTACGTTACTGTAGACCGTATTGAAGACGTTGATTGTAACGAAGATAGCGATGGTAGCATGGCCTTCGAAAAGTCCACTGCAACTATGTATGTTTGCTCCGACGGCAAGTGGGTAGCCGTAAGCGCACAGGAATCTATCCAGCAGCGTTGCTCTGCCGAAACTCTTAAGGACTCTACTGGCTACAACTTCATCTGCGATGGCAAGGTTATTGCAACCGTTACCAATGGCGCTCAGGGCGAAAAGGGTGATGCTGGTGAAGGTATCAATGCCGACAGTGTTGTAAAGGCTGTGTACGACAGTGTTTACAAGGATCTCTACAAGGCATCCCTCGACACTATTAATAAGGCTGTAACTGAAAGGGTAGACAACGCCATTTCTTCTGCTTCTGCCCAGATTACCGAAGATCTGACCCAGAAGTTGGCTTGTAAGGTTGCAGACCAGAGCACCGACGAAGACAAGGGCATTATGACTGTGACCGTCGATTGCGGCGGTGCCACCAGCGAATTTGACATCCCGGTTCTCATTCCGAACAAGAATCTCGACGAAGTCTATAATAAGAGCGTGTTCGTTCGCTTCCCGGCCTTGGCTGGCAGCTGCGAAGAACAGGGCCGTTTCTTCCAGCAGATGTCTTCTTCAGCCATGCTCCACATCATGGAAGTTGACGAAGCCTTCAATGCTACTGGCAAGGGTTTCTCTTCTGAATTGATCCTGAAGAAGGACGAAAACGAATTCCAGACCTACAATACCGTCACTGGTAGCGAAACTGAAGCCTGCGCCTACTTGCTGCGTATGCAGGGTAACTTCAGCATCACTAACATGATGAACTCCTACGCTAAGCTTTCCACCACCATCGAATTGCCGGCTGGTTGGGGTTCTGTAACCCACTTCAATTTCAGCGCTCTCGTTGATATGGATGCAAGCGATACCATCGTTCTTGACTTCCTTTCCGACTACAAGGCTGCTCGTATCCAGACTCTGTTGAAGTCTATTTCCTTCGAAGAAGCTAGCAAGCAGGCTAATGAAGAATTGGCCGTAGCCTTTGGTCTTGCCGAAAATGCAGCTGCATTCGACCACGTCATTTCTTCCAAGCTGAGCCAGGAAGAACTCGAAATCATGACTCTTCTGCCGGGTGCTCTGATGAATGCTTACATTGGCGGAACCTTCTACTCTGCAAACCTGATTGTCTACAATGGCTACAAGAAGATTTTTGCTGAAAATGGCGATTTCAAGACCATTCTCAACGAAAAGATTACCTTGAGCAACAATCTCGAAAGTAGCGTCGTTAAGGGCTACAACAACGAATCTGCCAAGTTCCTGGTAGACTTCCTGTTCAACACCGGCTACTACGATGTACACAAGAAGTTCATTCAGACTGGCTTTGTTGACGCTTACGGTCTGCCGGCTTGCGAAGACGACGTTGTCAAGGAAGTTGAAGGCGAAGGCTACTTCAAGGCATTCAAGTGCATCGCCAAGGAAGCTATTTGGACTCCGGTTGACTTCGAATCCGACTGGTATGTTTCTGACAACGATCTTAACCAGGATGACTTGGTTCAGGTCCTGGGCGTATGTGGTGCCGAAAATGTCGGCACTGTCAAGACCGCTAACGAAGCTGAACTCCTGAATTCTTCCTATACTGGCAATAATAGCTTCAAGTGCGTAAGCAAGACCGTTGAAAAAGAAGGCGAAAAAGAAACTAAGTATCTCTGGCTTCATGCTCAGGATCTTGATGCTGAACTCGGCGAAGTTTGCATGGAAGGTTTCTACGGCAACATCAAGGTTCACCCCAAGACTGGTGTCGAATACATCTGCACCGATAGAGGCTGGGTTGTAAATACCGTTGAAGAATACTGCGCCTTCAATTATAAGAGCGACGATTTCTATATGATTGACTGGGATCTCACCGAAAACTGGGAACTTGTTGCAACTTGCGTCTATAAGGGTGTAAACTATGTTTCTCCGGACGAAGACCTCACTCCGGAAACCGACAACAATCATTGGTTTGACGGTCCTGCTGCTTGTACCGAAGTTTATGGCGAATGCAGCAATTTGACCACCTCCGCTTCTTCTACCTGTATCTATGTCTACGGCACCGAACTTGTAACCTCCAAGAAGCAGAATAAGAATGCTCTCTACGTTTGCGAAGACGTTGAAGGCGAAACCTACGGTAACTGGGTTGAAGCAGAAAGCGAACTTGCATTCTGCACCGCTCAGGTTAAGCATAGGAAACAGCGTAATCCTCAGGATGGTGACGTTTGCATTCTCAAGCCTCAGTTCAAGGACAACAAGGTATTCCTCGCCGGCAGACTGGTTGGCGAAACCTCTCTCGATGGCTTCTGCACCAAGGCTGCAACTACTGTGAATAATGTTTCCGGTGAACAGCTTATTCCGAACCCCTACGTTTGCTTCGCCGTTGATGAAAACCGCGCAGATCCGTATGCAACTCTGTCTGTAGGCGAAGTTAAGACTGAATGGGTTCGTAAGACTGCTGCTCAGGCATGTGACTACGTTAATGCAGATGCACTCGCCGGTACAAAGTGCGAAGATTTGCTTGGCAAGACCATCAAAACTCCCCAGGTAAAGACTCTCGCCGGCAACTGGGAAGATGACACTACTGTTCAGGCAAAGTGTGCTCTCCAGGTTACCGACAACGGTACTGTAGAACCCAAGTCTGAATCCTGCACTCTCGTAAATGATGATGAAAGCACCACAATCTACGAACTCGGTGAAGACAACATCTGGGTTGAAGCAGCAAACTAGCATCGAGATTTTTGGGGTTAATCGATTAGTATGAAAAAATCTCTATTGCTTTTAGCCTTTGCGCAAGCAGCAGTGTTTGCGCAAACGGGCCTGCTAGGCGGTGACGTAGGTCTCCATCAGCAAGATGCAAATACCGTGGGATACCTCAAGATCCGTGGCGGTACCGGTGGTACCTTCGCCATTGATAACTGGGGTTACACCCGTGCTGGTAAGTTTACGGATGGTAATGGCAAACCTCAGCAGTTCGAAGTTTGGGATGCCAATATCGAAGAAGGCCGTATTGATGGCGCCCTTGCCGGTAACTTCAACGTTGCCTTTGGTATCACGGACTATTTGGACGTAGGTATCAGCCTTCCTATCTATTACGATCATTCTAAGGATCTATCCACTGAAGCAATTCAGGCTGGCATGGTGCAGGGTGGTCTCGGCGATATCCAGCTTTACGGCAAGTATCGCATTCCTCATTTTGGCCCGGAATACCTTTCTACGGCAGCAGTACTGGATTTGTATCTGCCTACAGGTTGGAAGGGTGCGGGTCTCCGTCCCCGTCATGCCTGGTTCCTCAATGGTGAAGGCGGTTACACCTATGCATACACAGCCAATAGCCTTGTTATTGGTTTGACCGGTGTCGCTTCCCTTGATTTTACCAAGAAGGGATATCCCATTATTTGGAATAGCAGCCTTGGTTACATGGTTGTCTTTGGTGATGGCTCCAATACTTTGGTTTATAGTACTGGCGTCAATTACCAGATGCACCGCTGGGTACAACCATTCCTGGAATTCAGCGGAGAAATGCGCTTGGGTAACAATAAGTATCCCATCAATCCCTTGGTGGACCCCATGTTGCTTACTCCGGGTATTAACGTGAAACTGCCGTTCCTGGACTTCATTGGCAAGGTTGAATTTGCCATGGGTGTCGACATCGGTGTTCGTAACCTGCTGAACATTGGCTACGATGTCAATAAGGAAATGGAAGGCTGTGAAGATTTCCAGTTGAAGTACAGGGGTACTCTGGGTCAAAAGGCAAGTTACTGCTATGTGGCCCATCCGCTCGTCGCTGGTATTGCTAAGCTGAACATCACCTTAGGTGGACCCAAGCCCGTAGGCGATGCCGATGGCGATGGCGTGAACGACGACAAGGATAAATGCCCCCATACTCCTCCTCCCATCGTGGTTGACGCCGATGGTTGCGGTATTGACTCCGACAAGGATAAGGTCTTTGATGGTCTTGACAAGTGCCCGAATACTCCGGAAGGCGTAGAAGTTTACTTTGACGGTTGCCCGGTTGATTCTGACCATGACAAGGTTCCTGATTATCTGGATCAGTGCCCGAACACTCCGGAAGGCGTTGTTGTTGACTCTGTCGGCTGTCCGCTGGACGAAGATAATGACAAGGTTCCTGACTATAGGGATCAGTGCCCCCATACTCCGGAAGGTGTCGCCGTTGACTCTGTCGGTTGCCCGCTGGACGAAGATAATGACAAGGTTCCTGACTATAAGGATCAGTGCCCCCATACTCCGGAAGGTGTCGCCGTTGACTCTGTCGGTTGCCCGCTGGATGATGATAAGGACCGCGTCCCCAACTATAAGGATGAATGCCCGGATACTCCGGAAGGCGCTGAAGTCGACTCTGTCGGATGTACCTTGGATTCTGATAAGGATGGCGTGCCTAACCATCTTGACCAGTGCCCCAATACCTTGCCTGGTGTTGCCGTAGATAATGTGGGTTGCCCGCTCAAGAAGAAGCAGGACCTTGACCAGCTGAAGAAGGGAATTCAGTTCGAGTTCAACTCTGCTAAGCTGACCAAGAACAGTTACGGCACTCTGGATGATATCATCGAACTGATGAAGCAAATTCCGGAAGCTAACCTGGAAGTTCAGGGCCATACGGACATCGTTGGTACTGAAGATTACAACCAGTGGCTCTCTGAAGAACGCGCTCATTCTGTGACCGACTACTTCATCAAGAATGGTATTGAAGGCAGCCGTCTCCGTGCAGTTGGCTTCGGTACACGAAAGCCGGTGGCCGATAACGAAACTGAAGAAGGCCGTGCCCAGAACCGTCGTGTGGAACTTGTTCCGTTCGAAAGGGGAGGCAATGGCAAGTCCGATTTCGCTGACAAGGTCAACGAAATGCAGCAGAACGACTAAACTGCAACGATATGGCGAGTACGGCTCGCCATCGCAAAGCGTAAAAAATCCCGGGGCAGTGCCTCGGGATTTTTTCATGTAAAACGGAAGATTTTTTTAGAAAATCATGGTGGCTATAAAAGCTAGGGCTACAATAATCGCGGCGATTGTGCCTACAACGCCGCCAAAGCCGTTCTTTTTCTTTTTACCTGCGGGAGTACCGTCGGGGTTGTATACTTCGCCAAACTCGTTCTCCAGGATTTCGTCGTAGTCAGGGAGTTCTTCGTCGGCGAATTCGGCTCCTTCTTTCCAGCCAGTATCCTTATTGCTACCGCAGTGGCGGCAGAAGGTTGCGCCAGGTTTAAGTTCGGCGCCGCAGTGGGGGCAAGTATTCATGGAAAATTCTCGGTTTATTCTTTGATATAACAGGCTTCTTCTACGGCAATGTCACATGCTATTGAACCTAAGATTGAATCTTCTACATTTTTCATGCATTCTTTATATGTGTTTTTTTCGCATTCTGGGTCAAATGTTTTACCTGCTTCTGTGGAGGAATTTGAGTCGCAGCCTCCACAAAAACATGCTGTGAAAACAAGTGCAATTGAAGCGATGTATTTTGAGCGTGTCATATTTTCAATATACAAAAAAGACCTGCCTTTGTAGGGCAGGTCCATTTCATGCTTTTTAGAATGTTGCGAGCGATGCACGCAATCTATTAAAGCTTGTCGTTAGAACCAAGAACGTCAACGATCTTGTGTTCGTACATCTTCTGCA
>JAKSIE010000070.1 GCA_024398995.1 Fibrobacter sp. | reverse complement strand
TGAACGCCCTTCCAGCCGCCACCGAATTCTTCCTTCAGGTGTTCCATGAACTGCCAGTTGCAATAGCGGTCGCGAGTGCTTCCATAATACAAATACGGGAAATTGATCAGCGCCTCAGAACAGTAATGAGCGTCCGTAGGGTTTACCTGATGGGCCATCCAGTTGGCATGGGATTCGCAGATCCAGCCAGCGGTTGCATTGGATCCCATCCATCCTGCCACACTTTGCAAGCCGTGGGCGTATTCGTGAGCCAAGCCCCACAAGTCCTTAAATGCGCCAGAGCCAAGCCAAAGGCCCGGAGAACATTCATCCTTCCCTGCCCCATTCTTGACGCAAGCTTCCGTATTTGCACCGCCATAAAGCGCACCCATCTTGGAATCTTCAAACAGATAGGCAACACTTTTCAGTTTTTCATTGGCATTGCTGGGTTGCGGGTACATCCATTGAATGGAATCGTGGTACACGGAGAAAATATGTTCCAAGGTATTCAAAGCATTTTGCGCTGTTGTTGCATCTAGAGTGGCGTTGTTTGCCGTGCCATCATCGTGTTTTGCTTTCTTACAAATTTCGAAATGCTCGGAATTGGCTAGCAGCGTGTGGCCTGCAGAAACACAGACTGGCTTGTAGGTAGCGGCATTTACAGAAATGGCTACGCTAAATAAAACAAGGACAGAACTGCCGATACTTATACCGGAACGAAAAAATTTACCCATAACACATCCTTTTTTATAACCCTAATATATGCAAAAAAGCCGGCGATTCAAACCGTCGGCCTCTTAAATGTGAACAAATGTGTGTTAAGGTTGTGTTTGTGCTTTTACTCGACCAAGATTCTTGAAATCGGGGGTCAAGGCTGCGCAATGGGGATCCTTAGGCGGTTGTCTATAGAGTTGCAGTTCCGTGGTAAAAAAGCCCTTGACCGCAGAGGAAACCTGCCACTTGGCTCCGGCTGCGCAACTGTCGATTTGAACCTTAGACACCGCGATAAAGCGACTTCCGGTAACCTTGAAGCTAAAGCCCTCCGTTTCCAGGCTGTCGGGTAACTGCAAACCCTTGGGGCCGCCCACCTTCTGGTTACGACCGTAGAACTCCTTCTGGGCGTTAATGTAGACCAGTGCCTGTTCTTGCATGTTCTTTACGTAATTCTGCTTCGTAGCTGTTTCTACTTTTTCTACGCAGCTGGAAATGCCGGCACAGACAATAATTAAAAGTACCAGTCCGCCAACGGTTCCGAGGACGATTTTCTTTTGAAGAGGGCTCAGGGATTTCTTGGATCCTTTGTAAGATTCGCCTCCCTTGGGTACCCACTTTAAAAGCCTGAGTGCAACAAGAATATGAACAAAGTTGCGAGGCATCAACAAACCGAGAAGCGCTATGGCAATAAATACCACACTCAAAACCATAAGGATGGACAAGGCGGTATCTGCCAAGGGCAGCAACTCATTCGCTTCCTTTAGGAGAGCGAGCAATTGTTTGTCTTCTTCAAAGTTGTCTGCAGCAAAGCGGCCTGTGAAGTTGCTATAGCGGGCAAGCCCCATGTTGACAGCGTTGCCGGCCATATCCACCACTGCAGACAAGACCCGATTCAACAACAGGAACAGCATGCCCAAAACGCCGTTAAACGCGGCTACCAGGCGGCCTGTTCGGATGGTTGTCAAACCATTTTTATTCATATTCCAACCTTTTGGCGTTTAGCCCTTGCGGGATTCCACCAATTCCTTTGCCACTTTCTTTGCTGTGGTAAAGTCAGCCTTGCCGGAGCCAAGCTTGGGAACCTTATCCACATTGAATGCCAGAGACGGAAGCATAATGGGCGGGAAATCTGTTGCTCGGAGTTCGGAGAGAACCTGTGCAGGTTCCTTTTCGCCTTGGTAGAGAAGTACGATTCTTTCGCCCTTGGCTGCATCGGGAACGGTCGTTACAAGGTAGTCACAGCCTTCCAGAACCGGGGTATCCTGGATCTTCTTTTCGACTGCACCGAGGCTTACCATTTCGCCACCCAACTTTGCAAAGCGGCTGTAACGGTCCACGATAGTGAGGAAGCCGTCGCTATCCAACTTACCCTTGTCGCCGGTACGGTAGTAACGGATGCCGTCCTTCTTTACGATGACGCTGTCGGTACGTTCCGGATCCTTCAGGTAACCCTTCATGACCTGGCAACCACCAATGAGAATCATGCCGGCTTCGCCAACGGGCAGAGGTTCGTTGGTGTCCGGGTCCACAATAAGGAACTGGGTTCCAGGCAAAGCCATACCCACTGTTCCGGGCTTATTGTTCACCAGCATGGTGGTATAGTCGTTCATCAAGGTGTTTTCGCTATTTACAGAAGCCACCGGAGCAGTTTCAGTACAGCCGTATCCTTCGAAGATTTCCTTACCGAACTTCATACGGAATGCCTGAGTCAATTCGGGGCGGAGAGCTTCGGCACCTGCAATAATCAAACGGATAGACTTGAAGACCAAGGGGTGTACGTAACGACTTACGGTAAAGGCGCGGAGGAATGTGGGTGTTGCCACAAGGCAGGTCACATGGAATTCTGCGCAGACACGGGCCATGGTCTTTACGTCGGTGGGGTCAGCCACAGCAACAATGGGGCAACCTTCCACAAGGTTCAGCAAAGTGGTCACCGTAAGGCCGAAGCTATGGAACAGCGGAAGTTCAGAAAGCATCACGTCACCACGGCTAATATTCAAGATACAAGCCAACTGGTGCATGTTGCCGATCATATTGCGGTGGGTCAGTTCAATGCCCTTCGGGGTACCTTCGGAACCGGAACTGAACACGATCACGGCGTTGTTATCAAGCTTGGTGCGCTTGAAGTACAGGAGCTTTACGAGCCAGGTGGGAATGGCGGCGCAGAACAGCAAGTGGGCTGCAATCTTTGCCTTGGGAATTTCCTTCATCAGGTCTTCGGCGTAAAGGATGCGGACCTTGTCAGATGCCACCTGGCTGTAGTCTCCACCCCTACCCTTCAGCTTCTGCACGAACATGCGGCTGGTAATCACGGTAGAGACTTCTGCACGTTCGCAGCAATATTTGACGTTATCAACGGAGGAGGTATAGTTCAAGTTCACGTTGGTCTTACCAAGAACCCAGAGGGCCAGGTTTACGATAACGCCAGCGGGGCTAGGCGGAAGCATAATACCGACGTTCACTTCGTTCTTGTTCAGCTTCTTCTTGAGGAGCCCGCGGAAGCCCATGACTGCACCAATAAGCTTGAAACCGGAGAAATGACCGCCATCGGGGTTATAAATGGCCGGGCCGTTCTTCACATACTTCTTGCAGGTGGCAAGCCAGGTTTCTGCAATAGGCTTGTAGAAATTGGTAGCGTAGGACCAGGCTTCGATAGAGATCTTACGGACAATGTCACGAACCTGGTCCGGGTCGGTATTTGCAGGAATGGATTCGCCAAAGCCAACGACAACAGTCTTGTCTGCAGCGGAAGCGTACATATCGGAGCCGCTATAGCTGTAGTTGGAACCCCAAAGACCCTGGATGTAGAACGGGATAATGGAGGCTTCGGTTCCTTCTACTGCAGAAGAGTAATCGATGCTGAAGGGTTCTACGTGAGGAGACTTGGAAACTTCGCCTGTGGGGAAAATGACCACGGCCTTACCTGCAAGCAATGCCTCATGGATTTTGTCCATGGCCGGCTTGGGGTTGTTGTTGTCGATACGGATCATGCCCAAGCGCTTCAGAATGGCGCGGAGATACCATTTTTCGAAATGGTCCTTGTTACTTGCCACAACGAATGCTCTGGGAGAAGCCATCTGGATCATTGCCCAGTCAATAAAGCTATGGTGGTTACCAACCAGGAGCACGGGACCTTCGTTAGGAATATTCTGCACGCCTACGACGTGAATCTTATAGCGGGAGAATGCCACGCGAAGTACAGAACGGATCATGGCCTGGGGCAGGTTGGAAAGGGTCCAGACGAACACAAGCAGAGAAATGGCTGCAATAATCAAGAAATACAGCTTGTGGTTCATGCTTGTGTAGTTGGTCATGGCGGCGTAGCCGAACAGGAACACAATGAGGACCAAAGCTTGGATCAAGTTTGCAAATGCCAACACGGAACCGGAATTGTTGGGACGGGTGTTGTACTGCAGCA
The DNA here is from genome assembly GCA_024398995.1 of Fibrobacter sp. GTDB lineage: Bacteria > Fibrobacterota > Fibrobacteria > Fibrobacterales > Fibrobacteraceae > Fibrobacter. The sequence goes on along the minus strand of JAKSIE010000070.1, from coordinate 8,679 downwards.
AGGCGTTTACAGGCACCAGGTACATGCCGCCAAAGAAGCCGGTCAAGGCATAGAGTATGGCCAACATAATGGGATTTGCCATAAAGGGAAGCAACAGCATGCACACGGAAAGGCCGATCATACCCATGGGGATAAAGCCGGTTTCAATAAAGTCCTTGGACTTGTGCGCTGCAAAAATGGATCCAACCATTAAGCCGAAGATAGCGAACATCATGAAGTCCTGGAACATATTGATCACGTTGGATCCGGACACATCCTGGAACACGAGAACAAACACCTGGGCAAAGGCCCAGAACATGGCTAGGGCGATAATGGAACCACGGAGGGTGGGAACACGCCAGCCCAGGGTAAGGTGCTTTTTAACCTTGGACATGTTTGTGTTCTTGTTTTCGTACTTGACCTTGGGAATCAGGAAACTTGCAACAGTGCCGAGAATGCTAACTCCTGCCAAAAGCCAGGGAATAACAATGGAATTGGAGGTAATGCGGTGGACTGCTGCGTAGGATTCCAGAGCCTGCATATCAATGAGGTTTACGCCTACAATCACAAGCCAGGAGGCGCAAATCATACCTGCGATGCCGAAAATCTGGAGGAATGCGTTGGCATAGCTCAAGTTTCTAACGCCGAACATTTCCTTAAGGATACCGTACTTGGCTGAACTATGGATAGCGAAACCGGAGCCAAGGCCAATGGAAAGCCAGAAGGCGACTCGAGGGCAACCACAAGTAACGAGAACCGCCTGGGCGACAACGAATGTTGTCATGAATAAAGAAGTCCAGGCAAGGACCTTGTTCTTTGAAAACCTGTTGGTGAAGAATCCTGCAAAGAAAACCATCAATATGTAAGGTGCGACAAAGAAAACCTGCAGCATAAAGGTTTGCCAGATCATTCCGTTTTCATCGGAGAATGACCCCGCCAGAATTTTCTGGGCGTAGATGAACACGCCAAGCTGCACGAAAGTCGTAGCTAAAATTGAGAGGAAGTATCGAGTTGCACCTTTAACTTTCCACATGTTTTTTCCTTTTTTACAAATTTCTCAAGTGTATAAAATTTAGCATTATAATCTATCTAGTAAGGGATTCCAGGTCCTTAATGGACTTTGGAATGTCGATAGAAAGGTTACGGAAGCCTTCTTTGGTAATAAGCAGGTCATCCTCGATGCGGATGCCGATCTTTTCCTTGTAGCGTTTTCCGGCAATGGTTGCCTCGAATTCGCCATAAAGGCCCGGCTCGCAAGAGATGAGCATTCCCGGTTCCAGCACCACGTCCAGGGATCGGCTGCCCGGGTCCCCTTCGTGGATCTGTTCACCGATAAAATGGCTTACGCCGTGGGGGCGCACATCGTAAAGCAGCTTGAACTTACCCTTGGCACCCTTCACAAGACGTTCGTCCAAAGCTTTCATGATGAATTCCCAGGGAACCATGCCGATTTCCCGGAGGGAGACGCCAGGCTTGACATACTTTTGGTATTCCGTCTGGGAGTCCAGTACGATTTCGTACAACATTTTCTGGAGAGGGTTGAACTTTCCGTTTACAGGAATGGTTCTGGAAAGGTCGCTATGCAGGGAGTTCCAGCGGATGCCGAAATCTAGAAGCACCAGCTCTCCCGCCTTCAAAGGTTCGTCTTTCTTAACGTAGTGGAGGCAGCAGGCGTTTGCGCCGCCAGCGACTATGGTCGGGAACGCCAAGTCGCCATCGCTGTTCTTTTGCATTTCGTAGTCCAGCATAAGGCCCAACTGGCGCTCGTTTTTCAGCTTGGACATGTTGGCGAGAACGGTTCGGAAGGCCTTGTTTGTTATGTCCTGTGCTTTTTCGGCATCCTGAATGCGCTGTTTTTCCAGAGGCAGGCGAAGTCTCCAGTGAATGTCTGCTGCCGAGCGGATTTTTACGCCGGAGCCCTTGATGGCACGTTGCAGCTGGTTCTTGAAAAGATCGTTATGATCTTCCTTGAATTTTTCAAAGTAGTAGGCGTAAATAAAGCGCTGGTCTGCGGGGCGCTTGGAGCGGATTCCTGCAATGTCCTGCAGGGTTTCCCAAAGTTCATCTGCCGGGCGAACATCCTTGATACCCGTAATCTGGGTTACCTCCTTGTCGCCGTCCACGTATCCTAGGCGCTTGCCGTTCCAGAATTCCTTGAAAGGATTCTTGCGAGGTACGAAAAGTACCTCCTCCCCGCTATCAGGGTTCAAAAGCAAGTAGCAGCCGGCCTGATTAATTCCAGTCAAGTACTGGAAGGCTGGCTCCTGGACCATCTTGTTCCAAGTCTGAACAAAAGCTTCTTCGGTACCCGGGTCAATCTGCATTCCTGCAAATACACAAATGGAGTCCAATTCCTTCATCATGGCCTTGCGGCGTGCACTATAAAGACTTTTGCTGTTATATTCTTTTGATGAAATAAAAACCTGGGAATAGGCACTTGCAGCCATTTTTGACCTCTTTAAACTCTTATAAAGCCAAAAATATCTAAAAAAAGCTGTTTTTCATTGTTGTTTTTTTGTTTTTTACATTTCTTTTTAGATTTACTTATATATATTTTAGCCATCACAGACTAGAATGGAGCCTGAACTAATGTCTCTTTTTAAAAATTGGAAATTGATTGTTGCAACTATGACTGTTGCTTTGTTCACTGCTTGCCAGGGTGGTAACGGTGGTTCTGACGATGCAGCTTATGATGACGATGATTCTCCGGCAGCAACCGCTTCTGGTGCAAAGGCCAAGAAGAAGGAAGCTCCCAAGGAAGTTATCGACGAAAATAAGCTGAAGAAGACCGAACAGGAAGCTACAGCTATTAACGAAGAAAACCACAAGCTCCGCAAGGAAATCTTCGACGCCAAGAACAAGCTCGGCATCTCTACTGCAACTCCGGCAGAAGACGAAGCTCCGGCTGACAAGTAATCGTACTGAATGAGCGAGATACAGCGCTATTCTTTATCAGATGACCTGAAACGAACAATTTCAGGCGACAACGAAACGGTTTTCCGCTTATTGGAGAGCCGTTTTTGTGTACAGATACAGACCCGTCTGCCAGGCCTTACCATTGTGGCTAAGGAAAATGGCGATATGGCGGGTGTCATGGCTGTATTGGATCAGTTGAAAATTGCTGCCAAGCACGGCGAAGTTCTTTCCGCAAAGCAGGTGGAACGGTTGCTTGGTCCGGTAGAGGTGGATGAATCCCCGGACAACTGTATTCCTTGCACCCCCGTTTTCAGAAACCGGTTTGGTGTTTCCGTCTTTGCCAAGACCCAGGCTCAGGCTGAACTGGTCAAGGCTGTCGAAAAGAACGACGTCATCTTCGCCAAGGGGCCTGCAGGCACCGGCAAGACCTTCCTTGCAGTAACTTTGGCCGTGGCAAGCCTCGAACGGCATGAGGCGGAGCGAATTTGCCTGGTCCGTCCGGCTGTGGAAGCTGGCGAATCCCTAGGTTACCTGCCCGGCGACCTCAAGGAGAAAATCGCCCCCTACCTTCGCCCCATCCAGGATAGCTTGGCGGAACTCCTGCCTTCAGAGAAACTTCGCCGTTATGAGGAAGCGGGCGCAATTGAAGTGGCTCCCCTAGCCTACATGCGCGGTCGAACCCTTAAAAGGGCTTTCATTATCCTGGATGAAGCGCAAAATACCACTCCAGAACAGATGAAAATGTTCCTCACCCGCCTCGGTCCCCATAGCAAAGCTATTATTACAGGTGACGCCACCCAGGTGGACTTGGCCAAGGGACAAAAGTCCGGTCTGGTGCACGCCATGAAAATTTTAAAGGGCATTCCTGGAATTGCCCAGGTGGACTTTGCCGCCACCGACGTCTTGCGCCATCACTTGGTAAAGGACATCTTGCAAGCTTACGAACAAAAGGACAAGTAGTATGAAGAAGAAGCAAATGAAACTTCATCTCATCATTGGTTGGGCCATTGCAGTCGTTGCGGCCCTGTTCCTTTTCCCGGACAGAAACATCGCCCTCCAGGCAGAACGTCCTCACTTGGGTCAGGTAAGTACCCGTACCATTGTAGCGCCTATTAACTTCGATCTTCCCAAGTCCGAACAGGAAATCGAAATGGAACGCAAGCGCGCCGCCGACAAGGTGAACGCCATCTTCGAGTACAATGGCGACGAAACCAAGCGTATCTACGAAGACCTGAAGACCTTCCTGCACAAGGTGGGCCAGTACGGTTCCTTGCAGAACCAGATTAACCAGGCCGGCGAAGGTGGAGACTCCTCCGTACAGGTTAAGGTTATTCAAGCTTCACGCGTCTATGACGTACTTAAGCAGCGCATTTCTACTTCCGCCATTAAGCCCTTGAGCCAAAACTCCAAGGCTCGCGATTCCCTGCTTTCCGTGTTCAACCAGACTTTGCAGAAGGGTGTTTCCAACACCTTCATTGCAAGCACTGAAACTGCCGCAGAACTTTATCGCGATAACTACAAGCTTCAGGATGATTTCAAGTATATCGTCTACAATAAACAGAACATCACCTTGCTGAAGGACGATGAAAAGGCCACTACCGAAGCTGGTAATATCCAGCCCTTGCGCCGTCGCATTGACGAGGCCTTCGCCCAGCTGCAGATGAATTTCCCCAACGACCAGAGCTTGCTCAGTGCATTCTATGAAACTTTGTTTGTGTTCATGATGCCTAACGTATTCTATCTGGAAAAGGAAACTGAATCCAGCCGTCTGGATGCTCGCAAGAAGGTTACCTTGATCAAGGGCATGGTGCCCCGCGGCATGGAAATCGTTGCCCAGGGCGCACCCATCACAAAGGACGTTCTCGAAAAGATTGACGCCCTGCAGAAGGCTCAGGAAAAGGAAGAAAACGCAAGGACCTTTACCGCCATCTATGGTAACGCCTTGGTTTTTGTCATCATCATCACCTTCTTCTTCTTGTTCATATTTGTAACGCCCTCCCGCGGCATTTTCAAGAAGCCCCGTCAGCTTTGGAGCGTTATGGCTTTGGTTTTGCTGCAGCTGGTTGCTTTCTGGGCCATGCATACCTTCTCTGGAAATCTTAGCTCAGCTAACCTGCCGATCCTGCCCGAGAACTTCGAATTCATGTGGCTGTATCCCTTTGCCTTGGCTCCTGTGACCGCTACGGTTCTTTATGACCAGCGCATCGGACTTGCATTCAATGTATTCTCCGCCTTTATTTTTGGTATTCTGAATGGCTACGACCTTGCTGCAGCAACCGTCGCTTTCTCTGTGACATTTGTCGCCACCATGCCCCTTGTAAGAATGCGTTATCGTGTTCAGTTCGTTTGGGGTATCGTTGCGGGTGTTGTTGCAATGGCTGCAGCAATCGCAGTGATGTTCCTGCTTCGTAACCGTCTTTCCTTTGTGGCCTTCTACCAGAACTTGCTGGTTGCCAGTGCCAACATCATTGTCTGCTCCGCACTTGCTTCTGTTCTTTTGGTCCACTTGGCAGAACGTTTGTTTGGTCTGACCACAGTACTGACCCTTATGGAAATGTCCGACTTCAACCGTCCGGCCCTGAAGCGTATCTCAGAATACGCCCCGGGTACTTTCCATCATAGCATTCAGGTTTCTAACCTTGCCGAAAAGGTGGCCGATAGCATCGGAGCCAACTCCCTTCTTGTGCGTGTGATGGCTTTGTACCACGATTTGGGCAAGACCATGCGTCCGGAATACTTTACTGAAAACCAGAAGCAGGGCGTTAATCCCCATGATTCCTTGGATCCGGCCCAGTCTGTGAAGATTATTGTTGGCCACGTAGAACAAGGTGCCCTTTTGGCTCAGGAATACAATATTCCCGATATCGTTGCCGCCGGTATCCGTGAACATCACGGTTCCTCTGAAATCAAGTTCTTCTACCACAAGGCTAAGGAACTCGCCGCAGAAAAGGGTACTGAAGTCAAGATCGAAGACTATAGCTACAAGGGCCCCAAGCCCCAGAGCAAGGAAACAGCAATCCTTATGCTGGCAGATATTATCGAAGCTACCAGCCGCTCTATGACAGACACTACTCCGGAAAACTTGTCTGCAATGATCCACAAGACCATTGAAGGTCGCTTCATGGAAGGACAGTTCAACGAAAGTAACCTGTCTGTGAAGGAACTTTTCAAACTTGAAAAGGCATTCCTGGATAGCTTGGATGGAACCTACCATACCCGAGTGAAGTATCCGGGACAAAAATAATGATGCAGGGGGCGTTGCCCCCTGGACCCCCGACGAAAACTTTGCGCAGCAAAGTTTCCGATAGAGGGGCATCCCCCTCAACCCCCATAGAGTTTAGTGATGCAAGGGGTTTCCAACCCCTGGCGAAATCGCCAAATGCTAGGCTCAGTTATGTGCAAATAAATTTGCTCGCAACGTTCGCCTTACGCATTTGTGGAACCCCGGCCTGAAACTTTGTAACACAAAGTTTCTAGGGTGGAGGGAGACATCATCCACAAAGTGGACAATTCTCACTAAGGGCTAAAGCCCTAAGTGTTCATTAGCCTCCAACCCACCCCAGAATCTGTGATGCAAGGGGCGTTGCCCCCTGGACCCCTTGGACCCCCGGCAGAAACGTTGCTTCGTAAGTTTCGTGAAAAAAAATGGGAATTTTTGGGGTTTGGGCTTGACAGTGCTATAAATGTTTATATATTTGGCTTCGTAATCGTGAAAACGATAAAGGAACAAAGATGAATAAAAAGAATCTTCTTCTGATTGCAGTCGGCGTACTTTTACTCGTTATCGGTTTCCTCTGCCTGGCAACAGGTCCTGCCGAAAATCCGATTTCCCTTACGGTTGCACCTCTTGTTCTCTGCCTTGCCTACCTGGTGATCATTCCCTTGGGAATCCTCTGGAAGGGCAAAAAAGAAGACAAGAACGACCTTCAGTAGGTCAACCCTTTCGGGCGATTAGCTCAGCTGGTTCAGAGCGTCTGCCTTACAAGCAGAATGTCAGCGGTTCGAATCCGTTATCGCCCACTACCGAAAGTTCGGCAACGAAAGTTGAAGAATTTGGGGTGGTAGCTCAATTTTGGTTAGAGCACCGGCCTGTCACGCCGGAGGTTGCGAGTTCAAGCCTCGTCTATCCCGCTAAAAAGGATCTCTGAAGAGAGATCCTTTTTTGCATTTATACGAAATCCCGAGTGTATTGCGAGCCCCTTTAGTGGCGCGACGCAATTAAAGCGCTTGTTGTAGGACTAAATCCCGCGAGATTGGAATTTAGTCCTAATATGTGTCGAAACAGGTATTTTTGGGGCTAGAACAACTTGAAGTACTTGGGCTTCTGTCTTGTTTCGCCGTAGGCCCTACCCTTCGCATCAAACTTACGGGGATTAACCTGCAGAATCCGCGCCTTGGCTCGATCCAGATTCCTGTAGATGGCCTGAGAGGAATCGGTGGCGGATGTATCAACCGTAGAAGTATCGACTGTAGAAGTGTCTGCCGGCGGATTCACGGTAGAGGTGTCTGCAGGAGGCTCTGCGGAAACTTCCTTCAAGATCCAGACGCCGGACTGAATGTCCCTGCGACGCTGGTCCTGGACAATGTTCTTGCCGTCAGGCAGCAGATACAGCTTGCTCTTGTAGTTCTGCAGGTAGAATGCGTTCTGCATGTTCACTGGAGCGCTTTCGAAGACATACTTCTGGTGGGCTCCCGCGTTCCAGTAATAGGTACTTGCTACGACGCCAGCCGCAGTAGATTCGTTGGGAATGTCCAGTACGCGGTCGCCAAACTCGATGCGGTAGGTGGTGGGGTTCTCCCCTACGGACCAAATCTTCGTGATGGTTGCTGGTGCGGAGCAGTCCATCAATTCAAGACCGTTGGAGGAGGTAATTCCCATGCACTTTTCGTCGGTCATGGACTGGATTCTCGCTTCCTTGTAGAAGGCTTCCTTGAAGATATCCTGGTACATAGCCTCAACCATCAAGGCATGGTTGATCAAATCCTGTTCGGACTTCATCTCGCTATCGTAATTCAAACCATAAGGCCAGAAATGCTGGGAGTCGCCCTTTAGTACCGTGGTTGGATCTCCGGTCAGTTCCTTGACCTTGGCCTGGGCGATCGGACCCTGGAATACGCCGTCCTTAAGCATATTGCGGTATTCGGTCGTTGTGCCCATGCCCATGGTGTGGCCCATTTCGTGAAGGGCGGTACGGACGTTCATGTAAGCGCGTCCGGAACCGAAGCGCATGGTTCCGTTGTAACTGGCGTCGGCAGTCTGCACTCCAGTATTGTAGTGAACCTCGATATGCTTGCTTAGGTGGGTATAGGTATTGTAGATATAAACCGCGGAATCCATGGCGGCAGCGATACGCTTATAGGCATCCTGTTCGTCGGTGGAGGGGTTGTCCACCTTGTTCAGGTGGTATTCCACTTTGGCCATAGAGGGGGCGGCAACAAGAAGACCTGTTACCAAAAGAGCTTTTACACCCGAAAAAAAGGATTTTTTCATATCCATAAAGGCTTTCCTTCCCATCACCATCCTAAAATTTATCCAAATTATGTAACAACATCAAGTAAAAAATTGATGCAGGCTACAGGTCGACCCAAAAACCTCAGAGAAACACTTATTTTTTCCCTTTTCTATTTCCAAATTAAGGCATTTTTGCTAAATTATTGCTCGTAATTCTTAAACCGGCGGCGCAAGTCGCCATTACAAAACAAGAGGTAAAAAAATGGCAGTTTCTTACAAGGAACTCGGCTTGGTTAACACCAAGGAAATGTTTGCTAAGGCTGTTGCTGGTG
>JAKSIE010000007.1 GCA_024398995.1 Fibrobacter sp. | reverse complement strand
CAGCGGCGTTACCAAGACAGACACCACAAACGCAGCCATCTACTCCAAGGACGACATGACCTTCAAGGGAACCGGCACCTTGAACGTCACCGGCAACTACAATAACGGAATCCAGAGCTCCAACGATCTCCGTTTCCGCGGCGAAACCATCATCAATGTCACCGCCAAGAACAACGGTATCAAGGGCAAAGGCCTCGTAGATGTTGAAAAAGGCAACATCACCATCGCAACCACTTCCGGTGACGGCATCAAGAGCGATGAATGCTCCATCAATGGCTCAGACACCACCATCACGGAAGGTAAGGGTATCGTCTCCATCAAGGGCGGCACCATCAATATCACCAAGGCAGGCGACGATGGCATCCAGGCATTCAACTATGTGATGATTTCCGATAGTGTCTCGGTTCCTTCCATCAAGATCAATTCCACGGGCAAGGGCATCGTTTCCGAAAACCGCGTCTACATCAACGGCGGCGAAAACACGGTGACTTCCGGCGACGATGGAGTCCATAGCAACATGAACATTGACTTCAACGGTGGATTTACAACGATTACTGCAAAGGGCAATGACGGTGTCCATGCAGATTCCACCTTGTACATCAACGATGGAACCATCTACGTGAAGGAATCCTACGAAGGTCTCGAGGCCTGGTACATCAAGGCCAACGGCGGCATCACCGATGTCTATGCAACTGACGATGGCTGGAATGCCGCAGGCGGAAAAGACGGTTCTGGCAATAACACCCAGACTGGCGGCAACAACTGGGGCAATCGTCCCGGAATGGGCGGTGGCATGGGAGGCATGGGAGGCATGGGCAGTTCCAGCGGACACCTTACTGTAACCGGTGGCGTACACTACGTAAAGACAGGTTCCGGTGATACCGACGGCATCGACTCCAACGGCGAACTGACCATTTCCGGCGGCGTTGTGGTGGTGGAATGCCAGATCAGCGGTGGCATGGGCGGTTCCTTCGACTCTGACGGCACAGCAACACTCACCACAAAGACACTTCTCGGCTTCAGCAAAAGTAAGTCCGAGGCGGGCACCAGCTACAACGTCAGCTTCAACACGAACGGCTACTACGGTAATTCCAACATCGCTTTCAAGCCCACTACTTCCGGTAGCTACATCCAAGGCACCAGCCAGGTTTCTACCGTAAGCAATGTCAACAGCTATAGCAAGAACGTCACCTTCCCCAACGGAAGCACCGTCTACTACAACTAAGAAATTACCCTCCTAACCAACCAAAAGGCTCCCCGATTCGTCGAGGGGCCTTTCTTACACACAAAAAAAGAAGCCGCAGTTTTCACTGCGGTTTCTCTAATATTCGCCTTGATGTAGAAATTACATCCAGCCGCGTTCGGAAGTTCCGGAAATACCGCGGATCTTCAAATCGAAGTCATCAGGATTGGTAGCAGCGTTCATTGCAGTTTCCAAGGTAATCTTTTCTTCTGCATAGAGTTCAAGCAAAGCCTGGTCGAAGGTTTGGCTACGATACTGCATATGGCCTTCGGCAACAGCCTGTTCCACCAAGTCAATCTTATCCTTATCCTGGATGTATTCCTTAATGGTACCGGTATTCACCAAGATTTCTGCAGCAGGAACTCGTCCCTGGCCATCCTTGGTCGGCAACAAGCGCAGGGAAATAATGCCTGCAAGCACTTCAGCCAACAGCAAACGGATTTCGTCGTGCTGGTGCGGCGGATACATGGAAAGCACACGGTGAATGGTTTCGGTTGCGTTAGTGGTATGGATAGTCGCAAACACCATATGACCAGTATCTGCAGCGGTCATGGCGATCTGCATGGTTTCCAAGTCACGAATTTCGCCCACCAGCAAAACGTCCGGATCCTGACGCAGGGCAGCGCGGAGAGCGTTTGCATAGGAAAGGGTGTCCACACCGATTTCACGCTGGGAAATAATAGCCTTGTTATCGCGATACAGGTATTCGATAGGATCTTCTACGGTAATGATATTTACCGATTCCGTCTGGTTAATGTAGTCCAGCATAGAAGCCAAAGTGGTGGACTTACCAGAACCGGTTGTACCCGTAACAAGCACAAGACCGCGCTTGGTCAAGGCAAGGTCACGAATCACTTCGGGCAAGTGCAGTTCCTCGAATGCCGGAATCTTAGCCTTAATATGACGGATAACGATAGCGATAGAACCACGCTGACGGAAAACGTTCACGCGGAAACGACCCATATCGCGGGCACCCACAGCAAAGTCGCATTCCTTATCCCTTTCAAAGCGCTGCTTTTGGTCGCGGTTCATAATGTCATCCAAGAAGGAGTCCATCATCACCGGGTCAATACGGGTTTCAAAGGGACGCTGCAAAACACCATTAATACGGTAAACAGGAGGAACACCAATACGCAAGTGCAAGTCAGATGCCTTGCGATTTACCATTTCGCGAAGAAGATTTTCAATACGAAGTGTTTGCTGTTGTTCAGCCATTAAGCGTTACCTCCAAACTTTGTGCGATAAATCTTTTCGATTTCATCAAGGCGAGCCCTGATTTCTTCGTTATCCGGTTCCTTTTGGGCCAGGTCTGTGTAGATATCCACAGCCTTGCCATAAAGGCCCTGGTCGAAATAGATTTCTGCCAATGTACGAGTATTCAGGCTTTCATCCAATTCATGAGCACCACGATCCAGCGGAGCATCAGGATTGTTAATCAAGCTTGCAGAGACTTCGTCGTCGGAGTCGCCGGACATCAAGAAATCAACGCCCTTGTTAGACGGCATGGATTCATCCAGAGAATCATCTTCCATATCGAAGAGACCCTTGAACGCACCGGAGACCTCATTTTCAAGAGCACCCAGATCCGGAGAAAGAGGCTTTTCCGTAGCACTCGGAAGATCCAAGTCAAACTTGTCGTCGTCACCAAACAAGCTATCGAAGGACTTGTCCAGATCGGACTTTGCTTCTTCGCTGCCCACGGTTGCAGCAACTTCTTCAATTGCAGCGCTGGTGGATTCCTGGTCAGTTACAGAGGACGGCTTTGCTTCGGGCAAATCAAGTTCATCGTCATTACCGAACATAGAAGCGAAAGCACCACCCATCTCCAGAGCAAGGTCATCTGTGGGCTTTTCTTCTGCAGCAGGCAGTTCCAATTCGGCTTCTGCGGAATCAACCTGTTCAGCAAGAGTAAGGTCTGCGGAAGAATCCTCTGCCACAGGCTCTTCAGCAGCAGGTTCAACAGGCTTTTCTTCGGGCAAGTCATCGTCATCACCGAAGATAGAACCGAAAGCGTTATCAATAGCCAGAGAAGGTTCGCTTGCAGGAGCTTCGGCAGGCTTGGTATCATCTTCAAGGACAAAGTCCATGGGAGAAGAAATCACCGGTTCTACAGGAGTTTCTACTTCTGCAACAGGCTTTTCTTCAGGAAGGTCTTCGTCGTCGCCGAAGATAGAACCGAAGGCGTCTGCGACGCCGGAGGCCTTTTCAGCGGGAAGTTCCAAAGATTCTTCGGCAGGCATTTCAAATTCTGCAGCCGGAGCTTCAGCAGTTTCTTCAGCGGGAAGTTCCAAGGATTCTTCGGCAGGCATTTCAAATTCAGCAGCCGGAGCTTCAGCAGTTTCTTCAGCGGGAAGTTCCAAAGATTCTTCGGCTGCGGGTTCAGCAAAAGAATCACCGAAGATATCAGCGCCAGCGGACTTTTCAAACATGCCGGAGCCAAATACATCTTCGGCGGAAGCCGGTTCTACAGGCTTTTCCTCGGGAAGTTCATCTTCACCAAAGATACTGTCGAATGCGTTATTGACAGTAGTGGGCTTATTTGCATCAAAGTCAGAAGCAACAGGTTCCACTTCGGCAGCAGGTTCTGCAGCAACAGGTTCAACTGCAGGAGGTTCCGCCACCGCCGGTTCAATCTCTTCGGGCAATTCGTCTTCACCGAAAATGCTATCGAAGGCGTTATCCACACTCATGGGCTTGTCTTCAACAGCGGCCTTGGGTGCGCTAAAGATGTTGGAAGCATTGGCTTCAGCTTCTTCATCAAGAACGATGTCTTCAATCTTGGGAGAAGAGGTTTCTTCTGCTTCAAGATCGTCATCCAAACCGAAGATGTCGGACAGAGCCGAATTCACATCGTTTCCGGAGATATTGTCATCCACCGGGAACTCTTCATTCTGTGCACCGTATTCCGCATTCTGCAGAGCAGCATCCAAAGACGCAGAAAGATCTTCCAGAATAGAATCATCGGAAGCTTCGCTATTGGGGAGCATTGCGGCCAAAGCTGCAAACGGATCATCTTCATCAGCCGAAGCGCTATCCGAGTCGTTCAGATTAAAACCACCAAAGATGGAGGATGCCGGAGCCTGGGCTGCATCCGGTGCGGATTCCTGAGGCAATTCGTCGTTGTCAGCAATGCCACCCAGGAAATCGTTACCGAAAACAGATTTCTTGGCAGGTTCTTCCACAGCCGGAGTTTCCACAGCCGGAGCCTCGGCAGACTTTTCAAACGGAGATCCGAAAGGTGAAGAGAACGGTGAAGCGAAAGGAGACGGGGCAGGCTCCGCAGGTTTTTCTTCCACTTCCGCAGTTTCTTCGGCAGCAGGCTTTTCCGCCGCAGGCTCTTCAACATATTCATCTTCGGAGCTCTTATCAAAGAGACCGTCACCACCGAGACTGAAATTCAGGGAATCGTCGTCAGAAGGCATTGCGAAGGATTCTTCGGCAAGAGTTGTTGCGGCAGCAGCAAAAGCGGCTTCCACAGGCACGTCATACTCATCCTTCCAGAAGTTATTCAGGGGATCCATGTCATGGAACTGGCGGTAGCAGAGGTTGCGGTGAGCCTCATCGCCCAGTTTGTCGTATGCATCGCCCATGATCTTCAAGGCAGCCAGATTGTACGGATCCTTAACGAGGATTTTTTCACCCTGAGAAACGCATTCCTCGAACTTTTCCAGCTCGAAAAGAATCTTAGCACGAACAATCAAGGCAGCCACATCATCTGCATAGAGGGTCAAGCCCCCATCAATACGATTCAGGGCCGTTTCCGGTTCGCCCGCGGCACGTTCCAGGTCAGCAATCCAGGCAAAAATCTTGGATTTGGAATTTTTCTTACCAACAGACTTCTTAAGTGTTTCCAACGAGACCGTCATATACACTCCTATTAGAGCAGAATTGCTTCGTCAGCCAAAAGTACAGGAATTCCTTCACGAACCGGATAGACTCGGGAACCATCCTCGGATTCCAGGGCTTCCGTCAGAGGCTCAGAAATAGTTTCACCAGCAACATTTTTAAGGGAACCTGCAGAAATGGCGCTATTCAAAGCGGCCAGACGTTCTGCAGATGCATTTTTGAGGGCGCCCCTAGTTTCTGGGCAGCAAATAATATCCAAAAGTTTAGAATCCAACATAAGACCCTTTATATCAAGTACTTATGTAAAGATAACTCTATTTTTTTTAGAATGTTCGGTTTAACGCAAGTATTTGAGGTTTACGAGGGCATAATCACCTTCGCCACCATTACCAATAAGCAAATAAACGCGCAAACCAAGGCTTTCAAGCCATTTTACGTCATATTTTTCGCGAAAACCGGAAGAATTGGACACCACAAGGAGCTCGCGGCAGCCGGTACGGTTGCAAATGGACTCCATCTCGGAGTATTTACCCAGCAAATGAAGGCGGTTTTCTTCGGAAACTTCGGCAGTATCGTTGCTGACGCAACCCAGGATTTCGATACCCGGAATCACGTTATAACGGTCAAACCAGTACTTCAAGGAATCCTGGGTACCACCCAACAGAATGGAGCGGTGGCGTTTCTTGGCAAAGATGCGATAGAAATAGTTTATCCAAAATGCCACACGGCGCCAGGCTTTGAGAGCAAGAGGAATGAACAGGCAGGAAACAAGCACTGTTGCAGCCCAACTTTCAGAATACGGATAAGCTCCGCTATCAGGGGTCAAGGATATTGCCTGCTGAGTTGCAAAACGATATGCCACATAAGAACCGATCGCCAGAAGGTTGACTGGCACCAGGAATCGAATGAACTTTTCTCCCTTAAGGCTACCGCTGGCGTATTCTCCACGGAAAATCAGGAATACTATATTAACGAGGGCGACAATGGCCACAAGCCACCAATCCTCAAACTGCCCCCAGTGATAAATGGGGTGTTTGACAATCTCAACCACATCTTTACATTCTTCAGTGAATGAAGCTACGTCCACACCAAATTTCGGATCGAGGTTTACACTAGATAAGAAGCAATCGGACGTCACCGTAGTACTATAGCTTAAGGCGATCAAAGCCCATAGAGCCACTACGCCCAAATCCAGGAATATCTTCCAGAACTTAGGAATCAGGCGGGAGAACATACCTACAAAGGCTGCAAACAGAATGCCCAAGGTCACAAGCAAGGTCGGCACAAAGTAAAGGTTCTTGTGTTTCTTCACAAAGATGATCATGGCCTTGTAGAAATCCACATAGGATTTCCAGCGACGGGTCTTGCAGCTCTGGCCCTTGAAATGCAGGATATTGGTAGAAGGCGTGTAGTAGTTCTTGAAGCCTGCGGCCTTGGCGCGGAAGCAAAGATCCAAATCCTCGCCGTACATGAAGAAGTCTTCGTCAAAGCCCTTCAACTGACGGTACAGATCACTACGCATGCAGAAGAAGGATCCACTGACGGCGTCCACCTCGGTCACTTCGTCAGGATCGGCGTAGGTCATGTTGTAGGAAGCAAACAGCTTGCTCTTGGGGAACAAGGAGGCTAGGCCCACGGTCTTTGAAATTGCAGAGAACGTGGTAGGGAAAGAACGTCGGCAAGCCAGCTGCAAAGAACCATCATCGTTAAGAATGCGGCAACCTACCGTACCCGATTCCGGATGCTCCTGGACAAATTCCAAAACCTTACGGAGGGAATCCTTGGAAACCAAGGTGTCGGGATTTACAAAGAACAAGTAAGGCTTAGTGGCAGACTTTACCGCAAGATTGCAGCCCTTACCGAAGCCCAGGTTTTCCTTGGAATCAATCCAGACAACTTCCGGGAAGTAAGCCTTGATTTCGGGAGAAATGGGCTCTGCAGAACCGTTATCCAGAACAACGACCTGAGTGTCAATACCTTCGCTTGCGTCACGAATAGACTTCAAGCATGCAGGAATAAAGTCGCAAGAATTGTACGCGACAATAATGACGGAACAGGAATAATCGATTGCCATGAACAAGAACCTTTAAAGGCAGATTATGCCATACCCAGACGAAGCTTAAGGACCAGGAAGAAGGCTTCGGAAATAATGCCTCCGCTCATCTTGGAAGTACCGCGAGTACGGTCTGTAAAGATAATGGGGATTTCCTTTACGTTCAGGCCCTTCTTCCAAATCTTGAAGGTGGTTTCAATCTGGAAGCAGTAGCCATCGCTCTTCATCTTGTCGAGATTCAGAGCCTGCAGCGCAGAACGGCGGAAGCACTTAAAGCCACCGGTGGCGTCGCTAATGGGAAGTCCGGTCACCATACGGGTGTAGACGTTGGCGCCGTAACTCAAGATCAAACGCTTCAGGTCCCAGTTCACCACACTGATCTTACGGTCCTTATAACGGCTGCCCAAAACCAGGTCGGCTTCTTCGGATGCTTCAAGGAAACGATTCAAGTCGGAAGGAGCATGGCTAAAGTCGGCATCCATTTCGAAAATGCGTTCGTAATCGCGTTCCAAAGCCCACTTGAAACCTGTCACGTAGGCAGAGCCAAGGCCCATCTTTCCGGGACGACGGAGCAGATGAACACGAGGATTTTTTTGCGATTCGGCTTCAACCATATCGCCAGTTCCATCAGGGGAACCATCATCCACCACCAGGACTTCCAGACATTCGTTCTGTTCCAGAATGGCAGAAATAATGAGCAGGATGTTTTCCTTCTCATTGTAGGTCGGAATGATAACTAAGCTCTTCGGATACGCCATTTTATTTCCTCAATCCTAACTTCCAAAAATTACAATCCTAATTTACAAAAGACTCGCTAGAAAAACACAGCCTTGACTAATCCCTAATGGATTCCGCCACAGGATATGTTTGAGTCTTATTGCCGTTCATCATTTCTCCAAGCAAGCCCAGAGAGAAGAACTGGACCCCCATCACCAGGGAGAAAGCACCAGCCAGCAGCAAGGGACGAACATGGAGAGCGCCAGTCTGCAGCCATTCAACGCCGAAGTAACCGGTAACGCCAAGGCCAGCAAGAACAAAAATCAAGCCCAGCAAGCCAAAGAAATGCAACGGCTTTGCAGCAAAGCTACGCAGGAACAGCAAGGAAAGCAAGTCCAGGAAGCCGGAAACCAAGCGGGAAACACCATACTTGGAAACACCATGAATACGGGCGCGGTGAGCCACCGGCATTTCGGTAATGCGGAAGCCCTGCCACTTGGCCATCACCGGAATAAAGCGATGGAAATCGCCGTAGAGGTGAATGAAACGGACCACGGAACTGCGGTAAGCCTTGATGCCGCAGTTAAAGTCGTGGAGACGTTGGCCACAAACCGCAGAAACCGTAAGGTTGAACAACTTGGAGGGCCAGGTCTTGTGCCAAGGATCCAAGCGGCGGATCTTCCAGCCGGAAACCAGGTCGTAACCTTCCTCAAGAATCTTGATCATCTTGGGAATTTCCAGGGGATCGTCCTGAAGGTCACCATCCAAGGTAGCGACGTACTTGCCGGTAGCCTTGGAGAAACCGAAAGCCAAACCTGCAGCCTTACCGCAGTTGAACTGGAATCGATAGGCCTTAAGGAAATCATATTCCTTGGACAGGCCCTCCACCACTTCCCAGGTATTGTCTCGGCTACCATCATCGATGATAATCACTTCGAAGGAAAAGCCGGTGGGAGTAATGGCGTTTGCGATTTCTTTCATGAGGTCCGGAAGGTTTTCGCTTTCTTCCTTGACCGGAATGACCAAACTTAAATCCATTTGAAGCCTCTAATTAATTAGCAGCAGCAAGAGTGGGCACTGCAGCAGAATCTTCAACCTTAGTGGAATCTGCGGCAGGAGTGGGATCTTCAATCTTCAACGGTTCATCAGGCAGCAATTCAATCTGACGGACAGCCATGTTCAAACGAGCCACGCCGCCTTCTTCGTAGCTAGGCACGTTCTGGAGACCACGCAGGGTAACTTCCATAGCTTCCTTCTTCATACCAGCAGCCTGGTAGACGAATGCGGCAGCCCAGTAGTTACGCCATTCCTTGGGGAACTGCTTCATACCCATTTCAAGGTACTTGGCTGCAGAAGCGGCAAGGCTATCCACCTTGGCCTTGCTTTCGGCAGTAAAGGGATGGATGTTGCGGATGGTTTCAATCTGGTCGCGAGCGTTGAAGGAAATCTGCAGGTACAGGGAAATGTAGCTGGAGAGCAAGCGTTCTGTTTCGTCATTGATGTATGCAGTACCATCACCCAGACCGCGGAACTTAAAGACAGAGTCAATAAGGCCAGCAGTGTAAGCGGCGTCGAATTCATTACGATGAGGAGTCAGGTCGCCCTTCACAAAGTTATACACCATACCTTCCTGGACCATGTACTTTTCAAGGCCCATGAAGTTGGACATACCCACGGTAGTGGAAATTTCGATAGGCTTATCCATGTTCTGGAGAGCAAGGTCGATAACCAACTTGTGCTGAGTCAGCATCATGCTGCTACGGGTACGGGCTGCCCATTCCACAAAGGCATCCCAAACCTGATAGTGGACCTTGAACTGGAGAAGCTTTGCGGAGTCAGCGGCAGAAAGCTGCTGGCCTTCCATGGCGTCGATGCGCTGCTTGAGCTGAGGCATCAAGCGGTTTGCATTCTTCACCCAAGTAGAAGTCTGGTGGTTAGGATTGTTTGCGGAACTGTTATCCAGAACCATATCGCGATCGATAGCTTCCTTGGAGTAAGAAAGCTTGAGGACAGGTTCATTTTCCAGCATCTGCTTAATGTACCAGTCCGTGTTACCCAAGGACAGGTTCACCACGCGAACGTCCTTACGGATGCCAGCGACTTCCTGAGCAAACCACAACGGGAAGGTATCGTTATCGCCGTTGGTAAAGAGGATTGCATTGGGGCGGCAGCTGTTCAACAGGTTGTATGCGTAATCCCAAGGAACCCAGAGGCCGGAACGGTCATGTTCCTTGTAGTTGGAAACACAAGGCACCAAGAAGGAAACAAGAACCAGTGCAGCAGCCAGCGGAGTTGCGGCAACAGCCATGGAGCCTGTAGCGACAGAGAACACCAGGATACCGGCGCCAACACCGAAAATCAAGCTCATAAAGATGAATGCCGGAGTGTAGAAGTAGTCACGTTCGCGAACTTCCAGATGAACTGCTTCCGGGAACGGAGCACGCTGGCCAACTTGAGCGAAGCCGTTTTCGATCTTCTTCCAGTTCTGCCATACAGCAGTGTTTTCGTATTCATCAATTGCCCTCTGAATTTTAAGGAGGGTAGCGTCATCACCACCGCGAACCTTTGCAGATTCCAGGCGGAGCTTAGCATGTTCGATGTTCTGACGCATGTCAATCAAATCGTTCGGATCCGGCAAAGCGGAAATACCAGCTCCACGGCTGTTCAAATCCTGCACGTTACGGCTCATGACACTGGTCCAGTAATCATAATCGCGCTTTTCCATGCGGGTACCGTCTGCAAAGTTGATGTAGAACAGCAAGCCCAGAGAGCAAAGAGCATAGAGCACGGACATGAACAGACCGACCTTGGTATTGCGCTTCCAGCAGAATACGCAAACCATGACCAGCAGGCCGTTAAAGATCAAGAATATCAGGAACTGAGGCAGAGTCTGATCGCCGAACATGGTCATCTGGGTATTGAACTTCATACCCAAACGTTCCAGAGGCTGGTTATCACCCGGATCAAAGGTGTAAACGCCATTGGCGTAGTTCACCTCGCCCACCTTGTAAGGCAGGTACTGAGCCATCTGGTAACCACCGAAGCCCATATGGGGGAAACTCAGGAACTGGTGAGAGGTGCGGGAACGACGATAGAAGGCACGACTGATCATGCTTTCGGAGCCGTACTGCTTACGTTCGATAAAGGCATTGAAAGCATCCCAGTTTTCGGCCTTGAACAGGTTACCCAACTGCAGGTTGCCCTGGTCGTCACGGATGTTGATTTCCGGATTGTTTTCATCGATGGTGGGGTTCAGTTCAGAGCGGATAGGAATATAAAGGTGGGTGCTGTAGCCGATGAGAGCAAAGAATGCGAAAGCCAAGGAAAGACGAACGCTGTGGTTCATGCCAGCCTTGAAAGGTTTGACCAGGGCAAGGATAGCAAGTACAACCAAGCAAGCCAGAGAGATTTCAATAAAAGCAGAAACCATGTAGATCACAGAGCACAGCAAAGTACCGGTGATCCAAACAGGGATGCGTTCTACAATCTTCTTGGGCTGAGCCACCAAAAGCAACACAAATACTGCGGGAACAGTAAGCATGGTGTAAAGGTGAGCGCCTACGCCAAGGAATGCGATGTAGCAAATAAAGATCAAAATGCGATCGCTGAAATCTTCGTCATCACGATTCTTGTACCACACCAGGCCCAAGTAGGAAACCAGCATCAGGATGAACATGGCGATGCCATAGACCTCAGCTTCCACAGCGTTGAACCAGAAGGTGTCAGAGAAGGTCAGCAGGAAACCAGCCACGAGAGCTGCAGTACCCAGAACGATGGTACGGGTCTTGCCGGAAATCTTGTCAGCAAGGCGTTCCACAATACCTTCGCCCTTTTCCTTTGCGGAATCGAGAACTATCGCGAGCAATTCCCAGGCAAAGAGCGCGGTCACGTAAACGGTGGCTGCGGAGCTAACCACAGAAATGTAGTTGACGCGCTTTGCAATTTCACCAACAAAGGGAAGCAACACGATAACGGCACGTGCCAGGAACACGAAGAACGGTGTTCCAGGGGGATGAGGAATACCCAGGGTGTTTGCGCAAGCAACGAATTCACCGCAGTCCCAGAAGCTCACCGTGGGAGCCATGGTCAGGCAGTAAATGATCAAAGCTACAAAGCAGGAAATCCCCGCAAAAATATGTTTCATCCATTTTTCCTTAAGCACGATTACTTCTCCTTAGATTCAGGGGCAGCCATTCCGCGGCTCTGCATAAAGCCAGCCAAAATACCGTTAACAAAAGCATCAGAACCGTCGGTGCTAAACTTGGATGCAATCTGAACAGCTTCCGTAATAGCGACCTTCATGGGGATTTCGGGGACATAGCTCAGTTCAGCCATGGCAATGGAAAGAACAATGCGGTCGATGCGGGCAATACGGTCAAGTTCCCAATGTACAGAATTCGTCTTGATTGCCTCTTCCAGTTCAGCGCGATGTTCCTGAACCAAATCCACCAGTTTCATGCCGTACTTCTTCTGGTTGTCCTGAAGTGGCTGAGATTCAAGAACACCGGGGAGAACCTGTCCTGCGGTCTGGCTCGTAATTTCCATAGCATAAAGCATTTGCATGGCAAATACACGAGCGGGTCTATAACTGATTTGTGCCATAAAAGATTTCCAGTTATTGCGTTTTTCTTTTGTTCTAAAACTTATCGTACAAACTATAGCAGACTACTTCTTAATCTGCTTGTAGAGGTTCACCATCTCAACGGCGGTAGAAGCCCAGCTGCAACCCAGATTGCCAGCCTTGAGGCCAGCGCGGTTCATGGCCTGGTCCACGGTGTCGGTGGTCAAGATGCCAAGAATCATGGGAACCTTGCCTTCGGCAGCGATGTTTGCAATACCACCGGTGGAATTATTCACCACAACGTCGTAGTGGCTGGTTTCGCCGCGAATCACAGCGCCCAGGGCAATGACTGCATCGTACTTGCCGGAATCCACAAAGCGGCGGCAGATGCCCGGCAGTTCGAATGCGCCAGGAACATGGGCCACGGTGATGTCCTTGTCGGCAACACCCAGAGTGGTGAGCTGGCGGACAGCGCCTTCCAGCAACTTGTCGGTAACGATTTCGTTAAAGCGAGCCACGGCGATTGCCACCTTGAGGCCCGTACCATTGAGAGAGTTCTTCAGTTCGTTCATAATTCTTCCTTAAGCCTCGTCCAACTTCAGGTCGTGGCCCATCTTTTCTTTCTTGGTACGCAGATAGAAACGGTTAACGTTATTGGGCTTGATTTCGATAGGAACGCGTTCCACGATTTCAAGACCGTAAGCAGAAATTCCATTGATCTTGCTGGGGTTGTTGGTCAAAAGACGCATCTGCTTTACCCCCAGGTCGGCAAGAATCTGAGCGCCGGTACCATACTGGCGCAGGTCGGACTTGAAGCCCAGCTTGATGTTGGCTTCCACAGTGTCCAGGCCCTTTTCCTGCAGTTCGTAAGCGCGGAGCTTGTTGCAAAGACCAATACCGCGGCCTTCCTGACCACGCAGGTACAGGAGCACTCCCCCATGTTCGCCAATGAACTTCATGGAGGCTTCCAACTGCTCACCGCAGTCGCAACGCATGCTGCCGAAAATATCGCCCGTCAGGCATTCGCTATGGACGCGAACATAAACCGGCTTGCTAAAATCCGGATTGCCGGCTACCCAGGCCACATGTTCCACGCCATCGGTGGAACTGCGATAGGCGTAGGCCTTGAAGTCACCATACTTGGTGGGAACGTTGGGAGCAGCCACACGCTGCACCAGCTTTTCGTTCTTCAGGCGGTAGGCAATCAAATCGTGGATAGAGATAATCTTGATGTCGAACTTCTTGGCCACTTCCTGCAACTGGGGCATGCGGGCCATGGTGCCGTCTTCGTTCATGATCTCGATGAGGGCGGCGGCAGGGCGAAGTCCAGCCAGCTTTGCCAGGTCCACGGCAGCTTCCGTGTGGCCAGCGCGGCGAAGAACGCCTTCTTCCTGGGCATACAGCGGGGAAATATGGCCGGGGCGGCCAAAATCACTGGGCTTGGAAGCAGGATCGGATAGTGCAAGAATGGTTGCTGCACGGTCATGGGCAGAAACACCAGTGGAGCAACCTTCAATCTTATCCACCATGATGGTGAACGGGGTACCCAGAATGGAAGTGTTTTCTGCAGTCTGACGGGTAAGGTTCAACTCGTGGCAGCGCTTGATAGGCAGCGGGCAGCAAAGAACGCCGCGGCCTTCGTGGAGCATGAAATTCACCTTTTCCGGTGTAATCTTTTCAGCGGCGATCACAAAGTCGCCTTCGTTTTCACGATCTTCGTCATCGACTACGATGAGGAATTTACCGGCCTTGAAATCTTCAAGTGCTTCTTCGATCGTATTAAGCAAGGTCACGCTCCTTCAAATAATTCTCGATGTATTTGCCAAGCATGTCTACCTCTACATTCACAATAGTACCGGGTACCCAGTTGCGCAAATTGGTTCTGGCAAGAGTTTCGGGGATAATGCACACGCGGATGGAATCCTCGAACTTTTCGGCCACTGTAAGGCTAATGCCGTTCAAGGAAACGGAACCACGACGAATCACATAGCGGCGCAGGTCCTTGGGAAGTTCCAGGTCCACCTCTACCCCAGTTTCGCGGTTAGCGACGGCCAAGACCTTTACGGAAGTATCCACGTGGCCCATGACAAAATGTCCGCCCATGAAGGAATCCGCACGGCAAGCCTTTTCCAGATTCACAAGTTTACCCGGTTCAGCCTGCTTAAAGGAGGTGTTTTCCACCGTCTGGTGCATCAGGCAGAAGGTTGCCTCGTCGTCGGTGCAACTTTCGATAGAAAGACAGACGCCATCATTGGCCACGCTATCGCCCAAATGGCAACCCTTAAAGAATCCGGGTGCTGATAAGCGCATGGTGAGAGCATCCCCTCTTGTTTCCAGAGAAAGGATTGTTCCCGTACTTTGAATAATACCAGTAAACATACGGGGGCAAATTTAGAAAAGTGGTTAGTGGTTGGTGGTTGGTGATTAGGATTGTGAGGCGAAAATATGGCAAAATTGCACAAAAAAGGCCCGATTTTAGGGCGGGCCAGTAGCGAAAGTTAGATGCAACTAACAAAGAAAACTACCTATATCCGCACTTTCCGTCATTTTGCGCAAAATTATATCAGCACTTTCGTGCAGAATCACTAAATTTATAACAGCACTTTCGTGCAATAGGGCTCCTTAAATATCTAAAAAGATTCTGAGTCCCCAAAACATCATTTCTACATTTTTCATAGGAAAAACATAATTGACACTGCATTATTCATACGAAAAAAAACGCATTTACATTTGCAAAATCCATAGGAATAACGCAGTTTGCATGAGTTTCGCAAACAATATATCGTTTACAAACGATAACTTGAATTTAATTTTATCGTTTATAGACGATAATTTTATATATTTAGTTCAAAGGCGTCCCTATGAATAAAAATTTAATCAAAGAACTCATTATCGAATATCAGGGTTTTGCGCAGCAAATAAGCCTAGTCCCCAGAAAGCTGGATATAGAATCCAACTGCAACTACGTTTTTGTGGGTTTAAGGCATGCAGGAAAATCCTACACCATGTTTCAGTGTTTGCAGCAACTGATTGCCAGCGGACACAAATCCGAAGAAATGTTGTACTTCAACTTTGAAGACGACCGCCTGGAAAATTTGCAGGCTAGCGACCTGGACTTGATCAAAACCTGCTACGAGGAACTTTACGACTACAGACCCATTTTCTTTTTAGACGAAATTCAAATTGTCAGCGGATGGGAAAAATTTGCAAGAAGACTCGCCGACCAAAAATTCAAGGTATTCATTACCGGTAGCAACGCGAAAATGCTTAGCGCAGAAATAGCTACCACCCTTGGGGGCCGTTATCTCATTCATGAAGTCTATCCCTATTCGTTTGAGGAATTCCTGACAGCATCTGGTCTTAGTCCATCGGAACGGAATTTCAGGATTAAGAACCGCAAGCAAATCGACAAACTCTTCGAGCAATACTTCACTTATGGAGCCCTGCCGGAACTTCCAAGCATCCAGGACAAACGCAGTTGGCTTTCCAGCCTTTTCAACAAGATCTTCTTCGGGGATCTCGTAACCCGCCACCAGATTCGTAACAACTTCGCTCTTAAAATTCTAGTCAAGAAACTGGCGGAAAGTTTGAAGCAGCCCGTTTCCTACAACCGTATCGCAAACATCGTTTCTACCGTCGGAAAGAAGTTGAGTGTTGATGCTTGCATTGACTATATCAAATACATGCAGGAATCCTGGCTTATTCTCCCCTACGAAAATTACCAAGCCAAGCTCCAGGAAAAAGAAAGCAACCGCAAGTACTATTTCATTGACAACGGAATCCTGGCTTTGTTTCTGATGGATCCGCAGACTTCGCTACTTGAAAATGTGGTCGCCATTGAACTTCGAAAACGGTACGGCAACAGTTGCTTCTTCTACAACGCCAACGGCTACGAAGTGGACTTTTATATTCCAGACGAAGGAATTGCCATCCAGGCTTGTTATGCGCTCGACAAGCCGGAAACCTACGAGCGAGAACTCAATGCCCTTGTAAAATTTGCCAAGGCTTTCTCCGTAAAGAAGCTGCTGATTATCACAAAAGACGAATCAAAGACTTTGGAGAAAGACGGGTTTGAAATCGAGTGCATTTCCGTAGCAAACTGGCTGCTGGGATAACACGCAAAAAAAAAGCACCCCAAGGGTTTGAACCTTTGGGGCGGTTTGCAACAAGGTCACCAATGTCAATGATGAGCCCGACGAATCACCTTCCTAAGTGTTAGTCTTGAAGACACCGTACGGATGCATAACTTTCATTTGGTTTAAGCTTTGCATTAACGAATGCTTTATCCATTCCTATTTCTAAGAAATCAGCCGTAATATCCGCTTCGTGAGATGAAGTCCAAAAGAATGCTCCAGAATCGTAATAAACATATCCCATATCACCTAGATAATAGCCTACAGGAAGCGCAGAAAAGCCAAATTTATCTACTCCACCAGACCAACTAACGGATTTTAAATTATCAACCTTTTCTTGATCAACATCTCCAACCACATCAAGTAATGTTTTTAATTCATACGAACTCGGCAAATGCCACCCTTCTGGACACGCACTCGTCGCAACAAACCAAGTATAGAAACGGCCATATTTTTCACAATTTTCAGGAACATCTCCATAGCAACGAGAATCATCAACTTCATAATTCAGATTTTCCGCCATCCAGACTTGATAGCCAAACAAAGATGTTTGAATCTTCGTTGTTCTATATTGTCGCCCGTCTCTAGAATCAACAAGAACTCCTGTAACGAAGGAGCCAACTCCTGCTGAATTATCTATAGATGAATTTTCTTCATTATTGACAGCATCGTTTCCACTGGAATTTACGCTACTCTCACCACAAGCAACAAGAATCATTGAAGCAAAAACAAAAAAATAACGAAAAAAATCCTTCATTCACCGACCCTCTATTCCTCTACAAAATCTTTGAGGCAACGAACTCGTGAGCGCCAGTCTTTTACACGAACAAAACCATACCAATTTTTCTTCACACCCTCTACTGGATTTTCAAAAAGAATTTTTGATGACACGCTCAATCCATGAGCTTTTTCTTCCATTAATCCGGAAGAAGCATCTTCCGTAGAAGACCAAAAATCAGTGGTACATCCAGAATTCTGTAAAAAGAAATTATACACATCGTTCGCAGAACTCGCCGTATTTATCATATATGTAAGCAGAATTTCAAACTCATCTTCACTAGGCAAATGCCAACCTTCAGGACAAGAGTTTTTAGCTGTTTTCCAAGTGTAAATCATGCCACACTTTTGGCAATCCTCTAGATCACTATTCACACAAGAAGCATCTGCAGCTTCATATTTCAAGTTCTCGGCCATCCAAATCTGATTACCAACCAAAGATGTGTTATACTGTTTACCATCCCTGGAATCAACAATAATTCCCGTAACAGGGAATGGGCCAACATCTACCGAATCATTACCAGAGGAATGCTCTTCACTTGGTGTCGTTCCATTTTCATTAGAAACGGCGTTACTTTCGTCACTACAGGCAAAAAAAGCTACTGATACTAAAATCGTACTCAAAAAAGACTTCTTGTGCATGATGTAATCCTTAATCTACTAAGAGTTCTTAAGACATTTTGAATTATTTGTAATCAAACTTGGCGTGAATCCATTAAAATTCGTCCTGGAGACAACGAACTGAAAGACCATTATCAGCATTGTACTTTTTGTCAAATTTTCCGACACCTGCACTTTTGCTACTAATGTTCAAGTAGTAAAAGTCGTCAGACTCCTCCGAAGAAGACAAGAAAAAGGTTTGTCCACCAAGATCGTACCATCCACTGCGGTATATGTAATAACCAACAGGCAGCGCAGAGAAGCCAAAACTATTAAAACCCTCATTCCAACTAAAATCTCTTAGGTATTTGCTGACAACATCAATGCCATCAACAAGTGCTATCGCATGCTGTTTTCTATATGTAATAATTGAATCTATCGCCGAATCAACAAAATGAAGCAATGTTTCAAACTCATTTCGGCTCGGCAAATGCCACCCATCAGGGCATACCGAGTCCGCCAAGGCCAACTTATAGAGACGACCATTCACATCGCAATTTGATTGTTCATTTTCATAGCACATAGAGCCATTAATTTCATAATTCAAATTTTCGGCCATCCATACCTGGTCACCTATTTTTACGGTCTTATAAGTTTGGCCATCGCGTTCATCCACCAGAGTTCCATAGTTAGGATCTTCGCCACCAGTTCCTGTGTTGACGCTTTCCGAGTTTCCGGTACCCGAGCCAGAATTACCATTTACAATATAGACTGTATCCTTAACGACCAGTGTATCCTTTTTGTTGATGTAAATCGTATCACCAGAAAAGATCACCGTATCCTTCTGGATAATATACAGGGTATCAGTAACACTTACCCCATCCTTGCCATCTTTTCCATCGACACCATCACGACCATCAACACCGTTTTCTCCAGAGCATGCCCCGAGGAAAATAGCAATCAAGGCAAAAGCCCCATAGGCTAATTTTTTCATATACGAGAATTCCTTTTTTTTCACAATGTACTCCTTTGCTCCTTGTCAATTATCTGGAGCTTAGATACTTTCCTAAATGATCCATGTCCCCAAACAAGGTAAATTCGTTTATTCCCCAAGAATCAAGGACTTTAAGGATTTCCTTTTTCTTTGCACCAGGAACAACATACTTCAACAAAACACCTTGTTCAATCGCAGAACAATCCCTTGTAGGAGGAATTATAAATCTTCCCTTCTGGGCTTCAATTCTAAAATCAATATTTTCGGAAACCGGTGATACAACGATTGGCATTACAAAGTCTTCAAGAGTGTAACCAGAAACCTTTTTGCCTGCAATCAAACGGGCGTAAATGCTATCCTGCTTTTCCTTTGGAAGCATCGCATATTTTGAGAGTCGTTGTACCAGCTGATGCGTACTAGGCAATTCAATGGCTGGGAACGCCAACACACAGCCATCAGCATCCTTGTTTCCTACAGGTCCCCATTGACAAGCGAAGTACAAGGAAACAAACGGACTCAAGGAAACATCCAAGAACCTTGTGGGAACACCGTGATGTTGCAGAATAGCCAACTGTTCAAATTCACTTTTTCCCTTAAGTTCATTCGGGAAATAATTCTTGGCGGCAAGGCATCCCTCACGTTCGGAATATCCATCTAAACGAAAAGCACTAGGAACCAGCTTATAGGACACGCTTTCGTGACCGCGATAAAGCATAACGAACTTTACACCAGAGCCTTTACGAGAAAAATTGTCCCCATACTCCTGCACAACCTTTTCAAAAGCAGTTCCTAAATTCTTTTCTGCAGGTGATTTTTTTACAAAGTCCCAAAACAGAGAAGACTTATCAAGAAAGACTTTCTTTTCCAGATTTTCTGCGAAGGGCTTCAATTCCTCACACGAATGAGCCAAACCCCACTGCAACACACAAACACGTTGATCTTCATACCACTGGGAAATTAAGACGTACCTAGTACCATTTTGCCGCTCTATGGTCAGGGCCGAGAAATAATGTTTACGCTCATTTTCCGTCAATTCACCTTCCGGCAACAAGAATGGAATATTACCATGGAGCTTAAACTGTTTCTTGGCATTTGCTGGATCCAATAAGAGCTGAAACTCTTCCTCTGCAAGGTTTTCTAGCAGGTTCGGAAAATTTTCTTTCACCAGCAGGGAAACAGTTATTTTTATGGTTTTAGGCATATCAAAACCACGCTCGCATTCGTTGCTTTTTGTATTAACATCCACCATATAGACACACTTTTCTTTGCAACCAGACTAAAATGTAACCAAAAAAACACAATGTCAAGTATTTCGCAAAATTTCGCCAATTTGAGAGTAGAAAATGTGAATTTAGGCAAGGATTTTCGAGGTTTTTGGGGATGGCGAAAATGCTAGACCCTCGCCCTCGCGAGGATGACTGGGGCAGAGTGTCCCAAACGGGTCAATTTTTACACTTTGACTGACCTAGGGGCAAAACAAGACTAGTTAGTCAGTCATTTTTTGAACAAATTCACTAAAAATCAGGGTTTGGCTGCAGTTTTGCTTTGATTCAGCAGCTGTTTTTCTCTGATTTGACTGACTGAAGGGAGGGAAATGGCGAATTGGTTAGTCGCGAGACTACGTACAAAGTAAAAATCAACTGACTAAAGAAAAGAAGATGAACAGCAGGTCAGTCAAACTGAAAATTTCAGGCCCTTTAGCAACAACGGACGGGTTCAAAATGACGTAGATTGAACGATACTCGGCAAAAAGTCACATAACACGCAATATATTGCACTCTTGAATGAAATTTTTGAACAGCTCTCGGAATAACAAGCAAGCCTCCACATACGACAGTGCCAAGGCTTTGAGGACGGAATAAAGTCACAACGGCTTAAGCTGGGTAATAAACGGTCAGTACGTCACGACCGGCCATAAAGGATTCCTTGGCCACGATGTTCTTGGGAAGTTCAGGGAATTCCAAGCCTTCCTTGATGTTGCCGGAGGCAGCGAGATCTGCGATGGCATCGTCGATGCGGCAGTCGGTGGACTTCCAAATGTCGAGGCGATTCCAGAGCGTTTTTTGCGGACAGTCGCCTGCAGAGGCAGCATCAGCAAAAAGCTGTTTGGCAAGTCCTGCGCCAGGCTCCACCATAAGGCGGTGCATGCCCAGGGCAGAAAGGTGATCTAGCATTTCGTTCCAGCAGTCTGCGAAGGTGGACTTGGTCAAAACCACGGCGTTGGGAATAGCGGGCTGAGGCACGCAGGAGAAAACCAAGGCGCGGATAACGGGAAAATCGCTAGATTCTGCGTCGCTTCGCTCAGAGCGATATAAGCCGAAAACATTCAGAGTTGCAACTTCTTCGGCGGAAAATTCGTGATGGCCAGCCCAGACGATTTTCACAGGATCGTTTCCGGCGGCGAGGCGGACATTCAAGGAAGGATTGTCGGCGAGAACGGTACCTGCACCAACAAGAATGGCGTCACTGATAGCGCGAAGTTCATGGTTCCAGCAGTTGGCACCCTCCCCCGTAATTTTCATGGGCTTGTGGGAGCCATCGGGCAGAACATAGCCCATGGAGCCTTCGTCGGTAATGGCGCTCTTGACTTCGACAAAGGTTCGCTTATTGCGGACAAAATAATCGTAAGCTTCAAAGTAACGTTCAATGTCGTGGAAGACTTCACGACCGGCGTCTATAGCAGCTTTTGAGAAGAAAGCTAGATTCCTCGACTCCGAACCTTGCGGTTCTTCGCTGGGAATGACACCGGAGTGTTCGAGAGGATGACAAGTTGCGTTTTCGTGAAGATGACTTGCAGAAAGGCAATGGCATTCGCCTTCGCTGTCGTCCCAGCCTTCGTCAACTTCAGCACGAATACAGGCGTCCACACCTTCGTAAACTTCAATGCCAGCTTCTTCTAGAATCTTACAGCTGTTCCCGCGGACAACGGGATTGGGGTCACCGTGGGCGTAAAAGACTTTTGCAATTCCTGCGTCAATGATGGCCTTGGTGCAGGGGGGCGTGCGGCCATAATGGCAGCAGGGTTCCAAGGTCACATAAATGGCCGCGCCGCGGGCAAGCTCGCCCGCGTCACGCAGCGCCATGACTTCGGCATGGGCAGATCCAGGGCGCTGCGTACGCCCCTTCCCCACGACGATTCCATCTTTAACTACAACGGCACCCACCGCCGGATTAGGGCGGCTCACGCCAATAGAAAAGACGGCCTCTTCCAAGGCCATCTGCATATAGTTAGAGATCTCTGCCACCTAGCAAGTCCTAAAATTACTGTTCGTGTGGATAGGCCATGAAGCCGCCCAGAACGTTATGGACCTTCTCATAGCCCTGCTGCATCAGGAAATGTGTAGCAACTTCGCTACGACGGCCAGAACGGCAGTAGATGTACAGATCCTTGTCCTTGGGAAGTTCTGCAAAACGGGTCTTCAGTTCGGGAAGCGGAATATTGATAGAGCTCTGGATAAAGCCATCCCTCAATTCTGCCGGATTACGAACGTCAACAAAAAGGCCTCCTTCCTTAACCTTTTCCAAAGCAGTCTCCCAATCCACCATGGAAATCTTATCTGCGATGGCAGCACTTGCCGGCTTAGGAGCCGGAGCAGCAACAGGGGCAGCCTGAGCTTCAGCAGCAGGGGCTTCGGCCTTAGCCTCAGCCTTGGTTTCAGCCTTCTGTTCGTTGCAGGCAGTAAGCAGCAAAGCGGCGCCTAATGTCAAAAGAATCATTTTGCATTTCATATTTACTCCTTGATATTCTTATCATCCTTAAAATCAGCTTCATCCATTTGGATATAAACACCCATCACTCTATAGACAAAGCCCTCTGTCTTTGTCAAAGGTATAGCGTTAAACCACAGCAAGCGGTGTTCCTTATTGAAGGGTCCCTTCCAGGATTTAGCCCTACCACTTTCAAAAACATCCGACAAGGTGCCCTGAATAAAGGAATAGTACTTCGGTCTAACCACTTCAAGCAAGCGCTTGCCAAAAGTCTTTTCCGGGCTGGCATACCTAAAGTCCAGGGCAAAAGCCTGATTGCAACTGACAATTCGGTTATCGCGGTCCACGCAGAAAATTCGGATATCCGGGAAGGAAAGCATGGTACCAATCGCAGCGTCCAGGTTTACGCAGTCATCATAGATGGGATTATCGAACAGCAAATCCATTCGTCTTGCGGAGCCCTTGATCAAAATCCTTGCGTTTTCCTCAAGGTAAACCCTGTATCGGAAGCAGTACCACACAAGCTTATGGTCCGGTCCGATAACGCGGAGCTTAATGCTGGAATTTTCATCCACATCCTTGAAGTTGGATGCACGGAACGCCATAATGCGAGCGTTGATTCTACGTTCAAACATGGCATATTCCTCGTCAAGCAGCAAGGAATGAATATCCTGGACACCGACGGACCGGGGAATCACCCTGCCTTCTTCGTCCGTAATCGGGGTAAGCAAGGTAATCTGACGAGTGTCCACATCAAAGCTCCACAGGAAATCACCTGTGTTCTGCAAAAGCATGTCCACGTTATCCTGGAGGCGGTCTCTCTGGGTTCTAGAAACCACGTCCAAGGTTACGTTCTTAATCAAAAGTTCCCAGTAGCTGTCATTGAAGTTTTTCTTCAGGAAAGCCCTTAACTCGTACCAGCCTGTTCCGTTTTCGCCCTTGAAGGAGAAAATAAAGGGGATATCGGGATAGGCATCCGCCCCCTTCATATATTCTTTCAGACGAGGGTATTCCTCTGCAGAAAGAACTTCTCTAAAGGATCTTTTCTGGCAAATTCGCTCGTACAGGGGATCGCTAATAAACTTGGGCAAGGAATCCAGCAAGACATCGTCCTTGGACACAAACAGAATAAACTCATTCACGTTTCCCGAGAAATTCTTATAGGAATTCTGCCTGTCCTTTATGCCTCTCATCAACAAAAGCGTAATAGCCAATGCCACAACAAGGGCAAAGTTTGCAAAAACCACAATGGCCAAAATGCTCGAATGAATAAACATAGCTGTCCGAAAATGATACTACAAGATAGTCTTTTTCCCAAATCTTTTGGAGACCTTTACCCCAAACCTACGGAAACTTTCATTTATAAATCCGTAAAAAATGTCAAGTCCCCACCCTTCCCATAGAAACCCAAGGGAAAACTCGGCTCCGAAGCCGGGAAACTGGTAAACAGATGAAATCCGGAACTGGTTTATCTGGACACCGACACCCAAGTCAAACAGGCAGCCGTTCCACTGAAAGAAAAGGTCAAAGGAATCCCCCACCTTTGCACCACCACCTACCAGAAATTCTATTTCTGTCAGTTCGTCAAACCAGCCATCCAGTAAACCGCCCACATACAGTTGCCGCCACTCAAATGCCAACCCCACCTTGAACCTGTGACGTACCCACAAGTCACCACCGGGAATCCACTCCATGGAAGCCCCATAGCCCACGCCCATCAACAGCAACCAGTAGGAATAA
Organism: Fibrobacter sp.; assembly: GCA_024398995.1. Classification (GTDB taxonomy): domain Bacteria; phylum Fibrobacterota; class Fibrobacteria; order Fibrobacterales; family Fibrobacteraceae; genus Fibrobacter. The sequence continues at coordinate 55,151 of JAKSIE010000007.1, read as the reverse complement.
CCTAGATCCAGCTCCGAATAGGACTTTCTGTAAATGGAGTCCAGAACAAAATGGTCATAGACAAAGCCCGCCCGAAACGGGCCTTTCCCAAATTCACCCGCAGCCTCGTAGCGTTGCTGGTTTTCGTTCCCGACGGATTCAAAAAGCAGTCCAAAGGCCGGTTGCAAGGACCTTGCCGGAGACGAGCCGTATTGAGGCAGCCCCTTCAACCCCAAGGAATTTTCCAGCGAAAAACCATAGGCGCAACAAAGCAAGCTCAAGGTTACAATTTTCTTGAAGAAACTCATACACAAACCTACGGACGCAAGACGATGCCGACTTTATTTTCGTAGACACCCGAAGAAAGAGAGACGTAGGCGATTCCCGTCCTGGGCAAGCCCGCCAAGGGAACATTCCACCACATATTGGATTGGGCTGGAATCCTGTTTTTCCAAAGGACATGGCCCGAGGAATCCAAAAGCTTCAGGTCCACCGGCAAAGCGCTTTCCACAAGGACCCGCAAGGGGGCTCCATCCCGCTTCACCACCCTGGACGACAACTTATATGTAAACGGGGTATCAATTTTAGACCCTTTGCTCCTATGGAAACCCGGGGTGTATTCCGCCTCTCCCGTCAAAGGATTGAAGCCCTGGGGGCAGGACACCGTAGTCTTATCCCAGGCCACGGAATCTAGGACAAGATTCCCATAGCAAATGGATATATTTCCAGACGTATTATTAAGGTAGCCTAAAGATAGCTGGACGAGTCGGGCATCCCTGTACCCAAGGAAATCCCGAAGGCCCGAGGAGTCCCTCGTAAAAATGACTGACTGGAACGGCCCTAGAGAGTCGCCCGAATTCTTGCTCCAGAGGCCGCCACGGCCGCAGAACTGGAACTTGTTAAAGGGCAGGGACCGCCCCGTCCGATTATAAACCTCAACCCACTCCGGCTCTGGCTCCAGAGGGCAGTGGTGGACCTCAGAAACAACAACAGGCGAATTTCGTGCGGTTACCAACAAAGTATCCAGCAGGTCATTCCCCGATGCCTCGTCCAAGGGCAGGGACGCCCTTACCCACAGAGTCCCGCCTTTCGCCTCGGGAATTTCAAGGCGCCCCCGGATCAGGGCCGAGTCCGCGGTCACCTTCCCGCCGAACAGGTCCTCCACCCAATAATAAACCCAGGACGAGTCGCACCCCGTCATGGAAAACCGCAGGTTCCATCCCAAGCCAGCGCCTCGTGACAGTTCCTCTGCCTCCAGAGGCTCCAGACCGCAGTCCCTGATGCCCGACTCGTAAAGCGGGTTCGCCTCCCCCAGGGAAGGTTCCGCCACCACCCACCGGTCCGAGTCCTTTACCCGCTGGAAGCTGGCACCAGCCTTGGGGCTGGAAAGCCCCACGGAGTCCAAGCACACCGCCTCCCCCTTTCGTACCGCCCAAGTCCGCCAGTAGGAACTTCTGGAATTAGGCAGGGAGATGTTACCCAGCAGGCCGCACCCTACAGACGCATTCCGAGGGCAATAGGCGGAATCATGGACCAGCACCAAGCGGGACACTCCCGGTGACGAGCCCGGATTTATAAACCGCAGCGCCGGCTTTTCCTCGAACTGAACCATCAGGCTATCGAAGGTCCCGCCCCCATCCAATTCCGCCCCCTCAGGTCCATACCCCAGGCGAATCTCGACAAACTCGCCCTCCTGGTCGCTCACGTCCACCGGGTCCGCAAACACCTCCACCAGCCTCGGGCAGGCAAAGGCGGGCGAGCAGCTAAACAGTACCATTAAAAAGAAAAGAACCACCATCGGCAAAATAACCGACAGCAGAAACGCAAAGAAAGCCCGCAAATCGCAGGACTCCTCAATTTTTTTAAACAAAGCACCCTCCGAGGGGTGGTCCGCCTTTAGCCAGCCAAGCCGGCGCTATGTTCTCGGGCGGTGTGCAGCCATCAATCCGACCAGTACCGCGTTAGTCGATAGAATGATCGTTGGGCAGCATGTAAGCAAGCGGGTTCACAGGGTTGTTACCCATCCATACCTCGTAATGGAGGTGCGGACCGACAGAAAGGCCGGTGTTTCCCATGTAGCCAATAACCTGATAGCGGCTCACGAATTCGCCCGGATGGACGATATACATCTGCATATGTCCGTAGCGGGTCTTGAGTCCGTTGCCGTGATTCAAGGTCACAAAGTTTCCGAAGGAACTACTGTGCTGGGCGATTTCCACCACACCATCGGCAGGTGCAAAAATCGGAGTCCAGCGTTCGTTGGAAATATCGATGCCCTGGTGCATCTTACCCACCTGACCGGTAATGGGGTGGATGCGGGGGCCAAAAGAGGAGGCATATCGACCCTGGGTCGGGGCGATGGAAGGAACAAAGCGCCACATAGACTGCTTCTGTTCCATATACTTGTTCAAGTTTCTAAAGGAAGCATCGTTGTTGGCGATCATGTTGGTCAGGCGGCCAGCGGTTTCGCTCAGCACGGACATGCGTTCAAAGACCGGGGAAGAATTACGCAGCAACAGGGAATCGGGGCTGATGTTGCCACCGGTACTCAGGCAACGGGTTGCTTCGTCCTGGGTGGGCAGTCCAAAGCGCGCGTAGAGTCGGTTTTCATCCCTCAGGAAGTCCGAGGAGGTATTCTTCAGGTAATCCATGGTGCCCTGGATCTGGGCCATTTCCTTGTCCAGTTCCAGGCGATTGCTGATCTGATGGTTCAGGATACCACTGTAAATGGTGGTGGCGGCCATCTGGATAATGAAAAGAACCACGCCCACAAGCATGAGCACACGAAGAACAGGCCAAGCCCTGAACAGGAACGCCGGCACATGCAGCGTCATGGACTTAGTCGAGTTCTGGAAGTGTATTGTAGTCTTTACAAATTCCATGGGGCTCTAAAGATACAAAAAGACCTCGGTAAAGTCAATTGTTCTAGACTGGGTTATCCAAATCCACGAAATGTGCCGAAATTTGAAGATTTTCGGCAATTTTTTGCGCCAAGGCCCTTACGCCGAAGACCTCGGTACGGTAGTGTCCGGCGGAAATCAGGTTAAAACCGACCTCCTCCACCAAGATAGGAACCGCCTCCTTGATCTCCCCGGTAACGAAGGCATCACAGCCGAGAGCCATAGCCTCCTCTATGCCACTGGCGCCAGAACCGCTGCAGATCGCAACCCTCTTAATGGTATCGCGACCATAAAGGAGTGTATTCTGCACCCCCCGGGGGAATGCAAGATTTGCACTTTCCAGGAATTCCACCTGAGTAGCGGGAGAATCCCATTCACCGACAACACCGACGAAGCCCTCGCCTTCCTGCATAAATCCCTGGACAATTTTCAAGCCCATAGCCTTTGCGATCTGGGCGTTGTTACCCACCTCCAGGTGGCCATCCAGAGGCAGGTGAAAACCGTAAAGAGAGATCCCATGCTTAATGAGGCGGCGCATTCGTTCACCGAACTTACCTGTAAGGACGCGATCCTCCCCTTTCCAGAATCCGTTGGGATGATGAACTATAATGCAGTCGGCACCTTCTTCAATGGCGGCATCAATCAAACGGTCGCGGAAATCCACACCGGTCACCACCTTGGTCACCTTGTCACTCGCCTCAACGCAAAGGCCATTGTTGCAATAATCGTGAAAAAGCTGGGGTTTGAGTAAATCCTGGAGCCAAGCCGAAAAATCAGTCTGTTTCATTTCCATGGTAATTTTCCATCTCAAAAGTTTTTTGAAAAGATAATAATTTGGGAAAAATCATTTTTCTTTTTACACTTTTGAGCATTTTTCAGATATAAGCTCTAGTCAAGCTTTATGCATTTTTGTAAATTTATGCATAGAAAAACTTAAACCGTTTTTTCAGCGCTTGGGTTGGTCAAAAGTGCGACCTTCTTTTCGGTGCTGTTAACACAATAGGAGCCTATAATGGCACATTATCTCTTTACTTCTGAATCCGTATCCAAGGGTCACCCGGACAAGGTCTGCGACCAGATTTCCGACGCCATTCTGGATGCCTGCCTTGCCAAGGACCCCGCTAGCCGCGTTGCTTGCGAAACCTTGGTAAACACCGGTCTCGTAGTGATTTCCGGCGAAATCACCACCAAGGCAGACCTGGACTACCAGGCTATCGCCCGCGAAACCATCAAGAACATCGGCTACACCGATTCCGAAATCGGCTTTGACTACAAGAGCTGCGCCGTCATGGTGGCTGTAGACAAGCAGTCCCCGGATATCGCCCAGGGTGTTGACGCCAAGGCTGCAGAAGGTAAGGAAGATGACAAGCAGGGTGCTGGCGACCAGGGCATGATGTTCGGTTTCGCTTGCGACGACACCAAGGAATTGATGCCGCTCCCCATTAGCCTCGCCCACAAGCTCATGGAAGAAATTCAGAATCTCCGTGAAAAGGGCAAGATCAAGTGGCTCCGTCCCGACGCCAAGTCCCAGGTTACTGTGGAATACGACGAAAATGACAAGCCGGTCCGCGTGGACACCGTGGTGATTTCCACCCAGCACGAAGAAAAGGTTAACGGCAAGGAACTGAAGCACAGCCAGATCGAAAAGGAAATCATCGAAAAGCTCATCAAGAAGGTGATTCCCGCAAAGCTTTTGGACAAGAAGACTCGCTATCTCATCAACCCCACCGGCAAGTTTGTCGTTGGCGGTCCTCACGGCGACTGCGGCCTTACCGGCCGTAAGATCATCGTGGATACCTACGGCGGCATGGGTCGTCATGGTGGTGGCGCATTCAGCGGTAAGGATCCTTCCAAGGTGGACCGTTCCGGCGCATACGCAGCACGTTACGTGGCAAAGAACATCGTGGCAGCAGGCCTCGCCCGCCGTTGCGAAGTCCAGGTTGCATACGCCATCGGTTACTCCAAGCCGGTTTCTGTTCTCGTGAACACCTTCGGTACCGGTAAAATTGACGACCGCAAGATCGAAGCCCTGGTAGCAGACCACTTCGACCTTTCTCCGGCTGGCCTCAACAAGATGCTGGACCTGAAGAAGCCCGGTTACATCGCTACTGCCGCCCTCGGTCACTTCGGTCGGGTCGGCAAGCGCTTCACTTGGGAAAAGACTGACAAGGCCGCAGCTTTGAAGAAAGCCGCAGGCCTCAAGTAATCAGGCTTGTCATCCCGGCCTTGAGCCGGGATCTCAATTTGCTTTTTACATAAAAAAGGGCCGCTTTCAAGCGGTCCTTTTTTATTGCTTAAATTCTTTTTAGAACTGGAAGTAAAGGAAGGGATTGTAGCTCTGGGTAAAGAGCGCAAGAATCGCCAACACAAAGATCGCCAGGGAAACTGCCACGCGGTAAGGTTTCACCGCAATGCACCAGTTGTAAGAGCGGAAATTCCAGAAGGAACAAACCGCAGCAAGAATCATGAACACCACGCTGGTAGGCGTAAATATTTCTGCAGCAAGAACGCTATCGAAAGCGCTAACCGGCATCAAGCCAAGCATGGTCTTCCACATGCGCCAGGCCTCGCCGATATTGTCGGCACGGAACAGCACCCAACCGAACAACACGATGACCTGGGTAATAAGCAGCTGCACAATCTTGGGAGCCGACGCATAGAAAGTCTTTCTCTTATTGGCTCGTTCTATAATCATGAAAAAGGCGTGGTACAGGCCCCAGCAAACAAAAGTCCAGTTGGCGCCGTGCCAAACACCGCTCACGAACATCACCATGAACAGGTTGAAATAAAGACGGGGCTTGCTGACTCGGTTACCGCCAAGAGCAATATACAGGTAATCGCGGAACCAGCTGGTCAAGGAAATATGCCAACGTTTCCAGAAATCCGTAATGCTGCAGGAACGGTATGGGCCGTTAAAGTTCCTGGGGAAATGGAAGCCAAGCATCAGGCCAAGGCCGATGGCCATGTTGGAGTAGGCGGAGAAATCGAAATAGATCTGGAACATGTAGGCCAGGGCGCCCCACCAGCTATTGATGACCCCAGGCGCATCCGCAGCAAACACACGGTCTGCGATGGAGCCCACCTGATTGGCAAGGAAAATCTTTTCTGCAAAGCCAAAGCAGAAGAAAGCAATACCGCGGGCAAAATTCTTAAGGGTATGCTTTCGGCGCTCCAATTCCGTTGCAACAGTATTGTAACGGACGATAGGGCCAGCCACCAACTGGGGGAACAAGGCCACATAGCAGGCGAAGGTCGCAAAATTCTTCACCGGAGGAGCCGTGCCGCGCCATACGTCGATGGCGTAGCTCATGGACTGGAAGGTATAGAAGGAGATACCCACCGGCAAAAGAACCGTCATAATGGAAAAAGGCTCACAGCCAAGCTTTACCAGGACCGAGTTAACAGCCCCCATGCCGAACATGTAGTACTTAAAGAAGCCCAAGGCGCCAAGGTTGACACCTACCGCAAGAGCCAGACCCAGATTGCGCTGACGCTTGCTCGCCCCCTCCGCAGAAATCATCTTGCCGGCAATGTACACCACCAACGTGGAGCCGAACATCAGGAACACAAGCCAGGGTTCCAGCCAGCCATAAAAGATGTAGCTGAAGATGGTGATAAAAAGGTTTAGGTAGGAATGCTTTGCGCCCAGCTTAAACAGCACAAAATAGCCCACCAGGAAGGTCGGCAAGAAATAGAACAGAAAAAGCTGGGAAGAAAAGACCATTACTCGTTTACTTCGATGGCCAGGTAACGGGGGCTTTCGTCGTCAAAGTATTCATCTTCAACAGCACCATCCCAGTTGCCTTCCAGCGGAACCAGAGTCAACTTGTGCTTGGCCTTGGCCTTGAATACAGAAACATTGCCCTTGGACTTGTCGGCCATCTTGTCCTTGACCTTGCCGCGGGCGATCAGCGGATTATATACGCCCACGAGAATTTCCTTGGCATCAACACCGGAAATCACCTTGTACTTGAAAACATAGACGTAGCTATACAAATCGTTGCTAGGCATCTTGCCGGGAATTTCGGTCAAACGACCTTCAACAGAAATGGGGCCAGCAAAGGCAATCATGGCCATCGCAAAAATCATGAATACAAGTTTCTTGAGCATAGAATACCTATAATTTTTTTCAAATATACAAAAAAGCCCCACTATACGTGGGACTTTTCACAAGCGCATTAAGCCTTACAGCTGTTATTCCGCAGGAACCTGAGCACCGTAGCCGGCCATAACGCCGAATAGGTTCAAGGCATCATCCAGAGGATACTTGTTCATGAACATGGATACCTTGGAGGAAATAGAACCTTGCTTGTTCAGACCCATTGCTGCACGGAACTGGTTTGCCGGAGAGTTTTCGTTATAGGAAACCTGTTCGGTATAGGTTGCGTTGAGGAAACCTTCCAGGTACGGCATGTTGATTTTGCCCTTGAATACGGCAGGATCGCTAATGGAAACATTGCCATTGACACTTTCCATGGACGGCTGGTCTTCAAGATCTTCGAAAGCTTCGTCCGCCACGTGGAGCCAAAGAATGCTGGGGCTTACGGTCACAGAAACGTCGCCCTTCTTGTTCAAGATGAAAGCGTTGTTATCCAGGTAGACCTTCTTGGTCTTGGAATCACCCTTGGTGTTGTCAAAACCGCTCATCATGTTCAAGGCAAGGATGTTGTTATGGATCTTGGTGACGCAATTGGAATTAGCGCGGACGCCATAACCCATGTCTTCGAAGGTCTTGGTACGGGTCCAAGTGAACAGAACTGTGTTGTTAGCAAAGTCAACTTCGCAACCAGCCTGAGCACTCTTGCAGTTCACATTGGCGGCCTGGATACGGTTTGCCACAAAGACATTATTATGCAGGTTGATCTTGCCGGAACGATGATTCATGTTCAAGGCAATGTTGCCGGCGTTGGTAAACACACAGTTGCGGATGGTAATGGTACCATCGGAATTTTCGCCATAGAGGCTATAGTTGTTGAGAGAAGGATTGGTGGTGTTACCCTTGGAAGGAGGTTCAAGCCACATACCGGTAGAAACACCTTCGGGCTGACCATTCACCGGATGATAACTGTTGGCCTCGGCCTGGTCAAAGATAAAACCATCGATTACAACATTAGAGGATTCACCATCGTACTTCAGGTGAAGAATGCCCTGGCCCTTGGTAGAGTTCATTTCATTGGTAGGCTGGAACATGGTCTTGTGGGCCACCACGTCACGTTCTGCAAAGTCATTGGAGTAGCCACCGATCAAGGAAACAGGCTTATCCAAAAGAATCCAACCCTTGTTCATCTCGCCATTGTAGTTACCTTCGGCCACGTGAATCACGTCGCCAGGCTGTGCCAGGGAAATAGCCTTCCAGATAGCCTTCAGCGGGGCGTCCTTGGTACCGGCATTCTTGTTCTTGCCGGATTTGCTAACGTAAAGGTCTGCAGCAAAACTGCTTGTTGCCATAGCCGTTACCATAAGCAATGCAGCGCTTTTAACAAGATTCATCATTTCTCCTTTTTTGTAAACTTTTCGTATGAAATATAACAATGTCGCCCACAAAAACTACCTGAAAAATTTTTTTCGTGAATTCTAATGCCAACAGCATAAAACAAAAGAGCCTCGATTTTCATCGAGGCTCTTGAGCTGCTTCACTTGGACTCGAACCAAGGACAACGCGATTAACAGTCGCGGGCTCTACCAACTGAGCTATGAAGCAATCAGTGTCTTTGGGATTTCTCTCATTGACGTGCCCAAATATAGATAATCTGAAATAGTTGTCAAGGGATTTAGGCAAAAAAAGTGATTTTTTTTGAGTTTTCTAATAATCAAACCAGTTTTGCCATGTCTTCGGGAAAACCCTCGCAGGAGAATGTGCGAGATTCCCTCCAGTAAGGCAACTGGATTTCCGCCTTGTAAGCATAAAGCATGTGACTGCGTCCGCCCAAAATTGCGTAATCCTCTTCAGACAGGGCATCTTCCTGACTAAGCTCGCCCTTGGCTCTGGCTTCGGCAACCTTATCCGTCATCTTCTCGTAGTACTTACCGCCAAAGCTATAAAGGCGATCCCCCAGAATGGGGAAACCCAACTCCGATAGATGAGCACGAATCTGGTGCTTGCGGCCCGTCAAAAGTTCCGCTTCGACAACGGAGTAAGCCTCCCCCGTAGAAAGTACACCTTCCTTCAACTTTCTAAAGAATGTATGACAGGGCTTACCGTCTTCAAAATGATGCATTCGCAAACGGATGTTGTCATTGGGATCTTCCCGAAGAGGCATTTGGCAGTCCACCTCGCCAGGGAAGCTGCCGCGAACCACAGCCATATAGAACTTGCGCAACAAAATTCTATCCAAGTTCTTTTGGAATCTTGCCGCCGATTCCGCATACTTGGCAAACAACATCAAGCCGCCCGTATCGCGGTCTAAGCGGTGCATAGGAGTTGCGGTTTCGTAATCCGTTCCACGGCGTACAATGGAAGTAAAAGTATTGTAGAAAATACGACCCGTATGGTGGACTGGAACGCCCGCAGGCTTTGCCACCAGCATGAATTCGTCGTCTTCAAAAACGATGTCGTAATTTGTGGGAACCTCAGGCTCCGTGTAGTTTTCTACGTGATAAACAACCTTATCGTTCTTGTGAGCAATCGTAGATGCATTCGCCACTTCCCCATTAATCGACACAAGACCACGGGCAAGCTTGTCCGCCCAGTCCATTTCGCTATGGTAGGTAAAACGGGCGCACAAGGATTTCAGCAACAGCCAGCCTTCATGTTCAGGCTGCACCACACTTTCAAAGTACATGTCGGAAGGAACCATAACAATTCCTCGCTACTCGTTATAAAGCCCATGTTCCCGAATATACTCGTATACCACGGGTTCAAGACCTTCAGGACATTCATTATAGTTGCACATCAAGGATTTTCTGATCGCGGTACTGGAATACACACCTTCAAAACCTTCTTCCTTGCCGAGCCACAGCATCGGTGCGTAGCCCTTGGATTTATGCAAATCCACATCCGGCTTGGGATAGTCCTGACGGGCAAACACGATTAGTTCAATATCACGAAGCAGCAGGTGTCCATTGTAGTTGGTGCCAAAGAAATTCATGGGGTCGCGCCAGTGAGGAATATTCTCATAGCTATCTGCGCCAACCAGCAAGCGGAAATTAATATCCGGGAACATTTCCTTAATGCCCATCAAAAAAACGTAGGAACCACGAAAATCGCCCTGCTGAATTTCCAAGTCCGAAAGTACCAGACGCTTGTCGCCGGAAAAAGCCAAATCAAGCATGGCAAATCGATCTTCCGGGCTTGCATTCAAAGTCTTGTCCCAACGATCGGGACTAGGCATAAACCAGACTTCATCGCAGAACCCACGGTCAAGACAAGTCTTTGCAACAGTCACATGATCCTTGTGAACAGGATCGAAGGCGCCCCCAAGAATGGCAACGTTCTTCTTAGTAGACATAAACCGCAAATCCAAAATTAAACTGCAAACGGGTTCCCTTCACTCTCTTATCCAGGAAGGGATCATAATGTTCCAGAACCCAACGATAGTCCACTTCGGCAAAAAGCAAGGTCTTAGAAATAATATTCACAATGGAACCTATGCCCAGGCCCCATTCGTTCCAGGCAACATCGCCAATATCGCTCAAGTCACGAGCCCTGGAATAGTCGCCCTTCACATAGAGATCGCCATAGACATGGACAGCCAGTTCCACATCAATGTCGTGGTGTTTTACAGAGTAAGAATCATTGTTGTCATCAGTTTCGTTAAATGCAGAATAACCATAGCCACCGCGAATAAAACCGAGTCGAGGATACCAATAGCCAACCATGGCTTCAATATTACGCATTCCAACGCCACGTTCATTCTGGGCACCGACACCCGTTCCAGAACCAAATTCCAAAGCGCCGCCAACAAAGATCGGAACCTGGACTCCACCGGAGGCAGCCCCAGAACTTGAGCCGGATGCATTCTGGGCAAAGCCCAAACCCGAGCAAGCCAAAAGGAGAAGAAGAACACTTAACAATTTCATTTTCATTTTAAACTCCAGTTAGGCGACCAGAATTAAAGCAACACCCATTCCAAAAAGAATATTGGTAACGGCGTCCAGCTTAGTCAACTTAAAAAAGGTCTGGTCCACCACATCGCTTTTCATAATACGATTGAGTTTCATATTAGACATGCAGCAACTCACAACCATTTTGGCGGCAACCACAGCCACCACCCAAAGGGCAAGGCCCGACAAGTAGGTTAAAACCGCAAAAATCACCGTAAGAACTCCAGTCAACAAAGTATTGGAAAAACGAAGTTCCGCCTCGCTAGAATCGGTATCAGCAGCAAGGATCTTAATTTGCTTATCCTTTTCGCAGGCAACTTCGTAGGAGGTCAACAACAGCGAAAGGTTGTAACCTATGAGAATCACGGAGGCGATTAATGTTATCTTAATAGCAATATCCATAAGCCTCTTAATTCTTCGAGTTCAAAATTCTCAAGTAGCTGGCGTAACGGGCGGGAGTCAATCTACCGCTTTCCACTGCCGTACGAACAGCGCAGCCAGGTTCTTTCACGTGAATGCAGTTGCTGTACTTGCAAGTGAACAAGTCATCTTCAAAGAAACCCGGGAAGATTTTCGCCAAAGTCTCTGCATCCATATCCATAAGTCCAATGGAGCGGATGCCCGGAGTATCTATAACGTAACCGCCACCAGGAAAATCAAAGAGACTAGAAGACGTCGTAGTGTGGCGGCCCTTGCCGTCGCGTTCACGGACTTCGCCGGTACGCAGTTCTGCTTCGGGCACAAGAGCGTTGACCAAAGTAGACTTGCCTACCCCGCTTTGACCGCTGAATACAGAGGACTTTCCAAGAAGTTCGGCCCGGAGTTCGTCAAGACCGGTACCGTTCTTGACGCTGACCGGAATCACCTTGTCGGCGATGGACATGAAGTCCCGGATGTCGTCGGACAGGTCGGCCTCCCCATGCGGGAGAAGGTCCATTTTTGTAAGGACAAGGACAAAGGGCAGGTTGTTGAGGTTGGATGCTAGCAAGAAGCGATCCATAAAGCCGTAGTTAAACTCAGGCTGGGTGACGCTAGCCACAATGACCACCTGGTCAATATTGGCGGCCAAGGTCTGCTGCTTGTAGAAACTGTCTCGGGGGCCAGGGCGCTTAAGTTCTGACTTACGCGGAAGGACTCGGACCACGCAGTACTTCTGGGAGCCAACGCCATCGCCTTCATCTTCGGCATCGTTCACCTGCCCCAAAAGAACACGGTCTCCGACAGCAGGGAATTCACCAAGAGTCTTGGACGTAGTAGCACGGTACATGGCGGTAACTATGTCACGATTATCAAAGCGAACTTCGCAGGTGCGGCGATGGACTTCCATCACCAGGCCCTCAACGCAGTTTTCCTCACCGATATTTTCGATGGGGTCCTTTACGCGTTTGATTTTTGCCTTCTTGAATTCGCGGCTGTAACGTTCCTTAATAGGGCGTTCATCCACCACACCGCTTTCCAGTTCCTTCATTACGTCAATGCGACGGCTGCGATGGTCTCTGCGGGTAGGGCGTACAGAACGGAGAGGTGCTTCTTCCTCTTCAAAGTCGTTGTCGGCTTCGAAATTACTTCGCATCGGCTTCCCCGTTCTTCAAATTCTTCTTTTCTTCCACACGCCTCTTGGCGGCAAGGCCCGCCTCAGAATCATCACGTTCACGAGCCTCATCCAATTCCGCTTCCGTTACCGGGCGGCCACGGCGAATGGATTCCATAATGAAATGGATGGCCTTCAAGCGGCCATTGCACTTTTCAATGCAGTTATCATAGAAACCTCGGGTCTTGTAATCCCATTCGGGCACAATATCCGACGCGTACAGAAAATGTTCTATACAAATGGAAAGCTGGTCCGCTTCCCTGCGAAGGTCTTCTATCTTGCTCTTTGTGAAAAACGCCATGATTTAAAATATAGTAATGAAAAAAAATCAGCCGGCAGCAAGAATAAAAAAAGGAGGCTCTAGGCCTCCCTCTGCAAATTTTAAACCATATTTGTTTTCCAAAGCCCATGCAGATTGCAATAGGCAAAGGCAGCAACGGGCTTATCAAAATCCCGTACAAAAAATTCATAGCAAGGTTGTTCCCCAGGAGTCATATAGTGGATCTGAAATCCAGATCCAGTCTCCAAGGCTATCCATTCTATGTAATGAGAATCAATCATAGGATGAGATTCGGAGCCAACAGAAACCATGGCAGAATTTCTGAAAACCTCCACCACGGGCACATGCTTTTCTTTGGAAGCGTCCATGGTGTTTGCGACGATTTCCTCCATGGGTTTGCCGCAGCATACCACGGGGATACTGGAGTTCTTGACGTAGACCACGATGTTTCCGCACATGGGGCAACGAAAGAATGTCAGATTTTTCATAAGGTTCTCCTTTTGAAGTTTTACAGCTATAGGCAATGTACCTAAAGGTCCAAAGGTTACACAAGGCGAATTCTTTTGAAATATTTTTTACCAAAATCACTCTTGCAGAAAACGAAATTCAACAAGTATTCTATTTTTTTATTATGCTTGCTACAATTTTTAAAATGACACGCCCTGTAAATATTGTCATCGCCGTGGTGACATTATTCATCGGGTATTTTCTGCAAGGCGCTATCACTTTTGGCGCATCCGACATCCCACTTTACACACTAATCCTGCAGGCATTTGGATTTGCCTTCGCCATCGGTTTTGGAAACATCCAGAACGACGTCCTTGATTTTGAAAGCGATAAGCTGAACCGTCCTGAACGTCCGCTACCTAGTGGACGCATAAGCATCGGCGCTGCAAAAGCAGCATGGATCGCCATGGCTGTTCTTACCGTTGTTTGCGGGCTTACCGACGGAATCTTATCCGGAGCTTACGTAACTCCGTTCCTGTTCTTTGTCGCCCTCGTGCTTCTTCTTATTGCCTACAACAAAAAGCTGAAACACATTCCCCTGCTGAAGAACATGACGGTTGCATTTCTCTGCGCCACCCCTTTAATCCTGAACTTACTTTACACGGTTGTTGTTATCGATAAGACATCTATTGCATTTTCCTCGCGACTCGGAAATCTCTATCCCGCCATGCTATTCGCCTTTCTGCTCACCACCACCCGGGAAATCTACAAGGACCTTGAAGATGAAACCGGAGATCTCAAGGCCGGCATCATGACTTTTCCCCTCATTGCGGGTGCCCCCACCGCACGCCGCCTGGCAGGCGCCCTAGCCATTTTCTGTTGGGTCCTCCTGCCTCTACCAGTCATGCAAGGTTATTTTTCCAAATGGTTCTTGATTGTCGCCGCCGCCACCCTTACCCCAACCCTTGGAGCAGCTATCATTTCAGCCCATCAAAAGAACTACCACAGAGCCCAAGGCCTGATCAAGATTGCCATGTTCCTGGGATTAATCGCTTTGGTGGTAAGCACCGTCGTAGAGCCTCACTATATCAGCATATATACGGCTACATATACACAGGTGAAACCAACCTTGAAGTACTAGAATTGCGCTTTTTTATCGCAAAAACACATTTTCAGAAATTGTAAAACAAAAACTTCAAAAAAGGTTGTTTTTACACAAAACGTAAAGAAATCGCCGTTTTTAGGCAAAATTCGCCAAAATTTTTCAAATTTTCGCCCTTTGCTCCTATTCAATGGGTGTTTATTTTTTTTCCGCTTGATTCTCTCGCTTGCACCAATTCCGGTGAGCTACGGCCCTTGAGGCAGGGAGAATTTCATTTCCAAAGAGGCGTTATGCTCGAAGAAATTCATGAAGAATGCGGCGTCATCGGCATTTTCAATGGCGAGAACGTAGTCCGCAATGTTACCATGGGTCTGTACGCTCTGCAGCACCGCGGTCAGGAATCCGCAGGCTTTGCAGTGACCGACGGCGACAAGATTCGCGTCCGTAAGTCCATGGGTCTGGTTTCCACCCTCCTGCAAGAACACAACGTAGACGAATGCCCGGGTAACACCTGCATCGGCCACGTTCGTTACAGCACCACTGGCGCAAGCACCCTGGCAAACGCCCAGCCCATTTTGGTGAGCTGCAAGTGGGGCCAGCTGGCAGTAGTTCACAACGGTAACATCACCAACGCCACCGAACTGCGTCAGGAAATGGAAAACGAAGGTCACATCTTCCAGACCACTTCCGACTCAGAAATTCTTCTTCATGAAATCGCACGCACAGAAGCCGATGACTTGGGACAAGCAATCAAGAAAGCTATTACCAAATTCACCGGCTGTTTTTGTCTGATCTTCATCAGCAAGGACACCATGTACGTGGCCCGCGACGGCTTCGGCTTCCGCCCCCTTTCCATCGCACGTATGGGAAAATCCTGGTGTGTCGCTTCTGAAACCTGCGCCTTCGACTTGCTAGGCGCCAACTACGTTCGCGACATCCAGCCTGGTGAATTTCTTACCATTACGACCAACGGTCTCCATTCCGAACGTTTCACCCAGAAGGACCGTCTGGCCCACTGCATTTTCGAGTACATCTACTTCAGCCGTCCGGACTCCAAGATCTTCGAGCAGTCCTGCGACAAGGTCCGCCGCAAGATGGGCAAGCAGTTGGCCAAGGAATGCCCCGTTGACGCAGACATCGTCATTTCCGTTCCGGATAGCGCCACTACCGCAGCCCTGGGCTACGCACAGGCCAGCGGCATCCGCTTTGAAATCGGCCTCCTCCGCAACCACTACGTGGGCCGTACCTTCATCGACCCCACCCAGAACGTCCGCGAACAGAAGGTGAAACTGAAGTTCAATCCCATCGAAGGCGTCCTCAAGAACAAGCGCGTCTGCGTGGTGGAAGACTCCATCGTCCGCGGCACCACCCTGAAGATTCTTTCCAAGATGCTCCGTGACGCAGGCGCCTTGGAAGTCCACATCCGCATTGCATCTCCTCCGGTAGCTCACCCCTGCTTCTTCGGCATGGACTTCCCCAGCCAGGGCGAACTTGCCGCCAGCTCCATGACTCCCGACGAAATCGCAAAGATGCTGGGCGTAGAAAGCCTAGGTTACCTCAGCGTAGAAGGCATGAAGGAATGTACCGGCGAAGGCGAAAACTACTGCGCCGCTTGCTTCAACAACGACTATCCCGACTACATCGGCATCGACGCAGACAAGTTCCGCTGCGGCTAATTTGTTGCATTAACCCGTTCAAACAAAAGGCGTCAATTTCATTGGCGTCTTTTTTATGTTTTTTTGAGATTTTTTAGGATAAAAATCTCCATTTTTTGTTACAAAAAACTATCATTTTCAATAGTGTTACGGTCTTTTGTTTTTTTTAAGGATTTTCCTGGAGAATAAAGAATGCATTACATTTATTATTCTGTTATAGGAATCATCGCTCTCATCACCCACGTGATTATCAATCACGACTCTTTTAGATGCTCCAGGCAATCTGAAGTCCAGACGGTTTACCGTAACTTTGCCTTATGTGTGCTTATATACTATATCACAGACATTACCTGGGGTTTTCTGGCATACAACCATAACATAGGCCTGCTATACACGGACACCATAGCCTATTACATCATGGGCTCCCTAACAGTTGTTTACTGGTGCAAGTATGTCATTGCCTACCTAAAAGTACAAAACGGTTTCGGCAAATTTCTTAAGGTTGCTAGTATACTTTTCATCAATTTCTGCATCCTATTCTTAATTGTCAACCATTTCAACCATCTGTTCTTCTGGATTGACATCGATGGAGTTTTCCATACCAACGTTCTAAGATACGTGGCTCTTGTTGCCCAGGTTGTCCTATTTGCGTTCACATCGGTACAAACTCTTTTAGTTGCCCACAAATCCTCTGGTGCCAAAAAGCGTAGACACATTACAATCGGCATGTTCGGCGTCGTAATGATCTGTGCCGTAATCAGCCAAACATTCTTCCCTCTTCTCCCCATTTACACACTGGGTCTCCTATTTGGCGGTTGTCTGCTCCATGTTTTCGTTCAAGAAAACGAAAAAAATGAAATTCAAAACAGACTTACCGAGGCCCACCAAGTTCTGGCCTCCACAGGCTACGGCATCTGGAAGTATATCCTTGACAAGGATGAAAACATTTGCGGTCTCGTCGGTAACAGTACCTGGAAAAAAATCCTCGGCATTCAGTCCAGCAACCTGAGTCCAACAGAAACCTTAGAGTATTTAAACAGCCGATTTACAAAGCAATCCCTTCGAGATGCAAACCGCGATAGCAACGAAATGCGCAGGGGCATGGTCAAGTCTAAGACTCTTCAATGGAACCATCCCGAAAAGGGACTTATCTACCTAAGAGCCGGTGGTACCAAACTGGTGGAAGCAGACGGCACAATTTCTATTTCTGGCTTTCTCGGCGACGTTACAGAAGAAATGCTTCAACAGGAAAAATTAAACAAGTCCCTCGAAGACGCCCGTAAACAAGCAGAATATGCTAACCAGGCAAAATCGAACTTTCTGTTCAACATGAGCCACGACATTCGCACTCCGATGAACGCCATCATCGGTTTTACAGGCCTTATTCAAAATAATTTGGACGACAAGGCAAAATGCATTGACTACGTTACGAAAATTCAGAATTCCAGTCAATTCCTGCTAAGCCTCATCAATAACGTTCTTGAAATGGCACGCATCGAAAGTGGCAAGATTTTCCTGGAAGACAACATCATCAACACCCAGAAATTCGAAGACATTACCGATGACGTATTCACCGACCTTGCCCACGCCAGCGGACTTACCTTCAGTAACGAATATCACCTAATACACGACTACGTCATTGGTGACGAAACGAAAATTCGAGAACTGACGCTGAACATTATTAGTAACGCAATCAAGTATACCCCCGCTGGTGGCTACATCAAGTTATCCTTGACCGAATCCGAATGTGATAGGCCGGGATACACCATGTTCACCGCCATTTCCGAAGACTCCGGCATTGGTATTAGCGAAGAATTCCTCCCCCACATATTCGATGAATTTTCCAGAGAACGAACCTCGACAGACAGCAAAGTTGGCGGTTCCGGCCTAGGTATGCCCATCGTCAAAAAAATCATTGACCTGATGGAAGGCAGCATCAACATCGAAAGCAAGGTAGGCAAAGGCACCAAGGTAACCATCCAGCTGCCCTTACGAATTCCAACACCGGAACAAGTCGAAGTCGCAAAGCAGATCGAAGCAAAGAACGATGGCAAAACAAGTCCCTTGGACAATGTAACCGAAAGCGACTTGAGCAAGTTCAAGGGCAAGCGAATTCTTCTTGCCGAAGACAACTCGTTGAACGCAGAAATCGCCATCGCTATTCTTAGCGAGATGGGATTCTCTATTGAACTGGCCGAGGACGGTCGTAAGGCTATTGAAATGCTGACAACCAATGACGATGCCTACTACGACCTTATCCTTATGGATATCCAGATGCCCAATATGAATGGTTACGAAGCAACCGTCGCCATTCGAAAAATGGATAATTTGTACAAGGCAAAAATTCCTATTATCGCTATGACAGCAAACGCTTTCAACGAGGATCGACAAAAAGCATTTGACGCAGGAATGAACGACCACGTGGCTAAGCCTATCAGTATAGCCCAGCTTTCCACAGCTCTATCAAACGTGATCAAGTAACTTAAGCAGGAATTTCATTTTGGGACGGTAGGATTATGGTAAAAAAAGAAATTCTCATCGTAGATGATTCTGAAATCAACCGCAGCATGTTGCGATTGATGCTGGAAGATGAATACGACATCACCGAGGCAGAGAACGGCGCCGAAGCCATGGCCATCATCGAGAAGGACGATCATATTTTCCGATTGATCCTTCTGGACCTGGTTATGCCCATCATGAACGGCTATCAGTTCCTGCAGGAACTTTGCAACCACAAGTTCGATCCCGAAATTCCTGTCATCATCATTTCCGGAGACAGCTCCGAGGATGCCCTGGACAAGGCTTATTCTCTCGGTGCAGTAGATTTCTTTACCAAGCCATTCAATCCAAACATAGTCTGCCACCGAGTACAAAACGTCATCAACCTTTATTCCCACAGCTACCAAGACATTCTCACCGGCTGCTACAACCGTAACGGATTCATTCAGGTTACCGAAAAATTTATCCAGAAAGCTGAAGATGTTACCAAGTACTCCATGCTGTTCTATGACATCAAGAACTTCAAGGCAATCAACACAATCATGGGAAGTGCCGGCGGCGACTACGTTTTAAAGTACCTCAGCCAGGGAATCCAGAATTGCGGCCTTAACCCGTTGTTTATCGCCCGACTTGAAGCGGACCATTTCATATGTCTTGCTGAACGAGCAAACATAGACTATACCGCCATGATGGAAGGCAACGGAAATATTTTTGAATTCAACGGTCATGAATTGCAGATCCGATTCCGCACAGGTGTGGCACACCTTGATGAAAAGCGCCCTGTGACAGGATTCATGGATCGCGCCAAACTTGCCTTGAACTACATCGAAGATGAATATCTTAGGCCCTACGCCGAATTCGACGGAGGAATGGCCAAGAACTATGTCAACGCCGCAGTAGTCACTTCTGAATTCGAAACCGGACTTGAAAACGGCGAGTTCCAGGTCTACTACCAACCCGTCATGGAAGCCGCCACCGGCAAAGTCGCCTCCGCCGAAGCCCTCGTCCGTTGGATTCATCCTTTCCGCGGTCTCATTCGTCCGGATATGTTTATCCCGGCTTTAGAAAAAGACGGTTACATTTCCAGACTTGACCTTTTCGTTGACATGAAGGTCCATTCTGTCATTAAGGAATGGAAAGCCAACGGTCTTCCCACCGTTCCTATTTCTGTAAATCTGTCCTGGATGGATTTCTATGACGCAGAGATGATCCAGCTCATTAAGGATCGACTGGAAAATGATCCCCACGCCTCTAAGGACATTCGCTACGAAATCACGGAATCCTCCTACGCCGCCCTCAAGGAAAACAGAAGCATTATCCTCAAGGAAATTAGTCGTCTTGGTGCGCAAATCCTGATGGATGACTTTGGCACAGGCTACTCTTCTTTGGGTATGCTTATGCAATACCAATTCAATATTCTCAAGATTGATATGAGCATCATCCGTCAGCTTGAAGTCAATAGCGAAGTGGCACACATCGTCGAATTGATTATCAACATGAGTCATCACCTTAAAATGAAGGTGGTTGCCGAAGGTGTAGAAACGGAACACCAGTTAAATTTCCTGAAGAAAGCAGGGTGCGACTACATCCAAGGCTACTACTTCAGCAAGCCCTTGCCCGAAGAAGAATTCAAGGCTTTCCTTGCCAAGTACGCAGACGAAGATAAAATTGTAAACTACTAAGGATACTCCATGAACATTACGGAACTGTACGAAAAAATTGGCGGCAACTACCAAGATGTCCTTGGACGCCTTATGAAAGAAGCCTTCGTCGAAAAATTTGCTCTGATGTATCTAAAGGACAATTCCTTTAACACGCTGATTACTGCTATTGCCGCCGGGGATATTAGCGAGGAATTTCGAGGAGCTCATTCCCTCAAGGGTGTTGCAGCAAACCTTGGATTCGAGGAACTGCGCAAGGCCGCATCCGACCTTACCGAGCAGCTTCGCCCGCAGACGGCCCATGCCGACGCTGCCTTGGTCGAAGCCGTAAAGGCGGCACAGCAGAAAACAATTGCGGGCCTGGAAGAATACCAGGCCCAGCAAAAGTAGCTTACATCTATTTAGAAAGATTGAATCAAGGCAGCACTAAGTCTGTTCGTAGGTCCATTTGACATGGTCCAGCATAAAGTCGTGGGCGTCAAAGACCAGACCAAATCTTTCCTTGATTTTGTGCACATTGTACAAGGTCGGATCAGAAGACCAGCCCAGATCAGTTTCAACAATCTTAGTCTTTGTGTTCGGATTCTGGGCAATCATCATTTCTGCGATTTCCTTCCAGCTGATCCACACTTCGCCAAGGCCCAGATAGATTTCTTCGTTGTTGTCGGATTCCAGAACCTTCATGTAAAGTTCCGCCTGCTGGCTTGCGTGAATAAACTGGGTGCCGTCATTTTTAATGATATTAATGTCGCGGCCTTCCCTAACGGCGCGTGCCATGTCAAAGAAACGACGGTCCGGCTGAGAACAGCCATCAATCCAGGCTGGGTTACCAAAGGTATAACCCGGTCGAATAATGTTGCGAGACATGGTCACTTCCGGGAAACGGGTTCCGTAGCCATGTGAAAAGCCAAGAACAAAAGCTTCACCAGCAGCCTTTGTTGCGCCATAAAGATCAATAGGCAAATTAGAGGTGACTTCGCGCATGTCGGGGCGGATTCGGCCCATTGCGGCGGTACTGCTGGTATAGATAAACTTTTTACAACCGGCCTTTGCTGCGCTTTCGAGAATGTTCACCGTGGCTCGTGTATCATTCATCAGCATGGCAGTTGGGGTTTCGCCCCAGCCAAGAGCAATATGGATACAGGCGTCGCAGCCAACCAAGCCGTCGGCAATCTTGTCAAAATCCGTGAGGGCGCATTCAACAAAGCTGACATTGGGCTGAGCCTTTAAACTAGGCACCTTATTGGGATGTCTCGTGGCAACAACCACCTCGTGGCCCCTGGCAAGCAAAGCCTTAACAACATAATGACCAATAAAACCTGTGCCGCCCGTTACAAAAACCTTCATAAAAACCTCTTTTTGGGAAAAACTACATACTTTTTCCCTATTTTTAATACAAAATCAAAAATTTTATGTATATATTAGTATACAAAACAAATATCTCAACAGGAGTATATAATGAAAAAAACACTCTTGGCACTCGCCTTGTTCGCAATGTACCTGACTGGTTGCTCCGTGACCACTCACCAGATGAAGACTTTCGTGGACCACGAAATCAACCCGGACTACTATTCCGAAATCACCCCGATCAACGCAACCGAAGACGGCGCTTGCTCCGTGTCTGAATGGTATGACGCAAACCTGAGCGATTTTGACAACATTATCGATATCCAGGCTGAAGAATCCACCACCACCACAGGCTTTAGCGTACTCGTTATCAGTTCCACCACCGTTTGCGACTACCGTGCATTCGGCGTGAAGTACAAGGACGGCGGCAAGTTCAAGAAGTCCGAAGGCAAGAAGTCCAAGAAGGCTGCAAAGTCCTCTAAGAAGAAGGCCTCCAAGAAGAAAGTAGAAGAAGATGAAGATGAGGAAGAAGAGGAAGAAGACGACGAATAGTCTTCAACAAATTTTCTAGTCTTTCTAAAAAGTCCGGGTGCCAACCCGGATTTTTTTTATCTACATTATTGATGTAAAAGTTTTTATCAATGAGGCTTACAATGGCACGTATGCGCGTTCTCGTTTTGATGGGTGGCCCGTCCACCGAACATGATGTTTCTGTTGTTAGCGGCACCGGTGTAGTCCGCGCAATGAACCCCGACAAGTATAACATTCACCCGGTTCTCATCGACAAGGACGGCACCTGGCATTGGTCCTCCCGCGAACTGTCCCCCTACCAGAAGGACAACTTCAGCGTGAACTACTTCCGCGGTCTCGAAGGAACTGCTGCAAACGTAAAGAAGAACCCCGCTCTCTCTGAACTTCCGGATGCCGACATCGCCTTCCTGGCTCTCCACGGCAAATGGGGCGAAGACGGCCACGTGCAGGCTCTCCTCGAAAACTGGGGCATTCCCTACACCGGTTGCGGTCTCCTGGCTTCCGCTCTTGCCATGGACAAGATCAAGTCCAAGGAAATCTACCGCGCCAACGGTATTCCAACTCCGGCATACCGCGTTGTTTTCAAGCACGAATTTACTGGAGACGTTCTGGTGAACGTTGCCGACGAACTGGGCTTCCCCCTGGTCATCAAGGATCCGCTGGGCGGTTCCTCCATCGGTATCGGCATCGCCAAGGATATGGACGAAGCCGGCAAGATTGTTCAGGACCTGTACAAGGACACCAACCGTCTGCTGTTCGAAAAGTTCATCGCCGGTAGCGAAGCTAGCTGCGGCTACATCGAAGGCGAAAAGCCCCTGCCGCCTACCGAAATGCGCATGACCACCCGCGAATACTTCGACTACGAAGCCAAGTACAACGGCGAATGTAAGGAAGTCACTCCTGCAGAATTCGCTCCTGAACTTACAGAACGCATCCAGGAACTGGTGAAAAAGGCACACTACGCTTTGGGTGGTGCAGGCTACAGCCGTACCGACGTCCGCATTACCAAGGACGGCGAACTGTTCGCCATCGAAACCAACACTCTGCCCGGCATGACTCCCACAAGCCTTCTGCCCCAGCAGGCTGCTTGCAACGGCATTACCTACAGCCAGCTCATCGATATGATTATCGAAAAGAGCCTGTATATAAAAAGATAGCGAGCTATCTTTTTAATTACGAGTTACTAGTTATGAATTACAAGAACAAATAAGGCGGCGCAGCCGCGATTATCCAATCTCGTAATTCATAATTCATACTTCATAACTGAGCACTAATGACTTTAGACTTATTTGTAGACACCTCCCGCAAGGGAATTTCCATGGGACTATCCGACAGCGCTTCCGGCTTGTACCAGGAGACTGTGGACGCCGTCGCCCGTGGCGAAACCGCATCCACAATTCTCGACGAACTGCTTTCCCGCGTAGGCGCCAAGCTGGATGACATCAAGCGTGTGCTTGTCACCGTAGGTCCCGGTTCCTTTAGCGGTCTTCGTACTGGAGTCGCATTCTGCCAAGGCCTGTGCTTTAGCGGCAAACGAGAACTGTACGGAGTCAGTACTCTGCAGGCATTGGAATGTTTCGGATCCAGCCCAGGCGCCGGTTCCGCAGACTCCTCCAGCAAGGGGGCCGTCGCCGTTGTAATTCGAGCACGTCCCGGCTACTGGTACTTGCGTCAAACCGTGAGCGGCAAGGCCGACGAAAGCTTTATCTCTACCGAGGAAGTTCTCGTCCGCTTGGAGGCCAACACCCCCAAGAACATCGTCCTGGACGACGCCGCTCTCGCCGACGAAGCTATCGCAGGCTTTATCCAGCAGAAGAACATCTCCACCACTAACGAAAAGAACCAGCCCCTTTCTGCATGGTCCGCCCTCTTCGACGTAGTGCCCGCAAGCCTCATCCAAGAAGCCAACTACATCCAGCCCTCCTACTTCGAAAAACTGAAGTAGCCCGACGGACTCAAAGGAATACGCCAATGCCCATTCGCAAAATGGAACTGAAGGACATTCCCGCGGTCCTAGACATTCAAAACGCATTGGCATTCCAGGACTGGAACGTCCGTCAGATGGAGCAGGAAATTTCCGCCAACTACACCTACGCCGTGGTTTACGAAAGCGGTTCCGCAGAAATTCTCGGCTACGCCATTTTCCACTTGCTTGGTCCGGATACGGAGCTACTGAGCATTGCCGTCAGTGACAAGGTCCAACGTTCCGGCATAGGCGGAGAACTGCTATTGAGCGGTTTTTCCCAGTTGAATTTTGAAAATGGAGACTGTTGTTTTCTGGAAGTTCGCGAGAACAACCAAAAGGCAAGACGTTTTTACGAAAAATTTGGATTTCAGCTTTTCGGAATCCGCAAGAAATATTATTCCGACGGAGAGAACGCCGCCTTGTATAAGGCAGAAAGCTCTTCCCTGAACAGTTTATTCAAAGGGATTTAACGTGGCTAGAATTCCTACAAAGAAAGAACGCAGGAAACACTTTAAACGGGTCATCACCGTTGTTTCTGTTGTATTCGTATTATTGGTGATCGGTTTCTACCTCATCATGACCCAGAGTGGTCACTGGCTTGTGGACGACGACGAATTTGACCACGTTACATGGGTTGTGGTTCTTGACGGCCAATCCGCAGATTTGGAGCGTAGTGACTACGCCGCAACCCTTTTGGCAGAAGGCCGTGCCGACTCCGTCATGATTCTCGGGCGTCGTTGCCTTCGTGACCGCAGTAACGCAGAATTCTACGTCGAAGACTTTATGAAGCTGGGCAAGTTCGACAGTAGCGCTGTTTTCATTGCTCCCCACGACGACCCCTCGACCATCGGCGAAGCCTACACCATTATTCCATGGCTCAAGGCCCACAAGGCCGACACGGTTCTGTTAGTTACTGCGGCGGCAGCAACCCACCGCGTCAAGAGAATTTTCACCAAGCTGTCCGGTGACTCCCCCGTCTTTTTAACAACCGACACCAGGAACTTCCGTTACAATGCGGATTCCTGGTACACCAACCGTGAATCCCGTAAGAGCTGGCTTCGCGAATGGGCCGCCCTTTTCGTCTCCTACATAGACATGTTGCCCGCCGGCGAACTGACCGCCAGCGACTCCGCATACCACAAGTCCATTCTTACAGTAAAAGAATTCGACAAGGCAAAAAATCCGGTGGTTAATATTCAGGACCTTTTGCCTAAGGTTCAAAAGAAAATCGAAGAAACCGCTCCTGACACCGTAAAAAGAGATTCCGTGAAAACAGATTCCACGGAACAAGTCAAGGATTTCTCCCAGAACTAAACCTTAAACAAATTAACAGCAAAGAATTGCAAGTACGGCTGTCAGCGGAGCATTCCAGTTGATGGCCGTTTCGTTACTTGCAAAGGAGCAACGTTCATCCGTATAGGAATGGCCAGGCAATTCGCTTGGATAATGAGCCGCGCGATGCATATCCTGACGGTCACAGTTGATGCCACCCACTAAAAGACCGGGAATCGGTTCCTTAACGCCATCACCATGGCTAATGCGATGATGAGGATGGACCGGAGAACTCCAGGCAGAGCCCACCACAAAGCTACGGTTCACGGGATTGCGGCCATATACAAAGTTCAGCTGTTCCCTGCACCAGAAATCCAATGATTCACCGTTTATTTCGTGACGCCACTGATTAACGATTGCAAGTGTCAGAGCATGATTGCTGACTTCACCGTTGCTACCCCAGATAAACTTACGGATAGAAAGACCATAGGCATCTTCTTTCTGCAAACGCATGATTTCCCAAGCGGTGCCTTCGAGGGTTTCGCGAGCTCTATTCTGCAAATCCGCATCAAAGTCCTGAAGTGCAAGCAGAATCCAGCCAAAGTTCTGCGTATCGCGCCAGTCCAGTCCCAGCTTGGGGCCGTTTACCTTCATGTCCTCAAGAAGCATGGGGCGTAAAGATTCGTCGCGATCGTTGCAGTACAATGCCGCTCGCGTCCAGAAGAATTCGTCGGCAACACACTCGTCACCATAACCACCGCTTCCCTCGGTATTGTGAGGCCATTCCACCGCGGGATTGTCCAAGGCCCAGCGATAGGCACGTTTAGCAGCTTCAAGACAAAGGTCAGCGAAAGCAGCATCGTCCTTGCGGTAAACCAAAGCCGCCATGGCCACAGAGCCCGCAAAATTCAGCGTGGAAGAGGTGGACTTTCCAAGAATCATACGCTTCTGCAATTTGTCGGATTCACTGGGCGCAACAAAAGAATCCCAATGTTCCGGAGTCACCTTAAAGAATACACCACCGTCCACATCCTGCATACGCAAGAAAAATTCAAGTTCAAAGCGTACTTCGTCCTTGAGGCTATAAGGCAAGTCAAAGGTTCCGCCCTGGGATATGCTTTTGACGCGGTCTTCGCAAAGGTTGCAAGCCAGCAACAAGGTACCAACGGAAACGCCTCCGTTCACCAGGTACTTGCCGTAATCGCCGGCGTCATACCAGCCACCGTGAGCATTCCATGTACCTTCACGATTCATCATGGAATGAAAGCCAATGCAATCATCAAAATGTGCCGCGGGCCTTGCCCACTTTCCTGCAAACTTTTCCTCAAGTTCCACGCCACTGCGCTGGAAATAGAATGACTTGATGTTTGCATTCAGCTGACGTTCGATCCATTCCGAACCAATTTCAAACTTCTCGGTCTCGAGAACAACCTTCGGCACAATGCCTTCGCAACCTTCCCTGCATTCGCAGATCTGGATAGAGCAAAGCCCTTCCTTTGTAACCGCAGAAAAATCTCCGGTCCAAAGGGTTTCGCCAGAATAGTCACAAAGGCCATGATGTTCAAAAGAGCCTTCCCTAAACGCACCCACGTGCAAAATACATCCTGCCGAATCTACAATCCGGAAGCGAAGCTTATCGCAGCCCTCTTGAGAAAATTCTTTCAACGCCTCCGGAACCACAAAGAAAATCTTTGCAGCTTGGGGAGCATATCCTACATGATTATAGCGAACAGGGAATTCCATACCCCAAGAATAGCTTTTCAAAAGCATTCTGGGTTCAACTACCACATCAATTTTCGTTTACCGCAAGAAACGGCTTCTCAACAATGCAATTTCGCTAGCGTAACCCGGCAATTCGTTGGGCGTTTCCAGGAAAAACGGAAGATTTTTCAGTACAGGATGGTTGATTACCCTAACTAAGGCTTCCAAACCGATAAAACCGCCGCCAATAACCTCATGGCGGTCCTTATGGCTCCCCATGGGATTTTTGCTGTCGTTCAAATGGATGGCCTTCAACTTTTTCAAGCCGATTACCTTGTCGAACTGTTCCAGCACATCGTCCAGGTGGTCCACGATATCGTAACCACCGTCAAAAACATGGCAGGTATCCAGGCATACGCCCATCTTGTCAGAAAGTTCCACACGGTCGAGGATAGCGCGGAGTTCATCGAAAGTTCTACCGACCTCAGAACCCTTCCCTGCCATAGTCTCCAAAAGAACCGTAGTCTTCAACTCCCTAGTCAAGAGCTTGTTCAGCATGGCGGTAATGTACTCAATACCCACATCCACGCCCTGCTTTACATGGCTACCCGGATGAAAGTTGTACATAGCCCCGGGAAAATGATCCATACGGAACAAATCATCCTTCATGACATCCAGCGCAAACTGGCGTAGTCCCTCGTCTGCAGCGCAAGGATTCAGAGTATAAGGCGCATGGGCCAAAATGGGGGCGAAATTGTTGGCTTCAAGCAAGGCCACCAAGCTTTCGGCGTCAGCCTTGTCAAAAGGCTTTGCGGAGCCGCCACGGGGATTTCTGGTAAAGAATTGGAATGTATCCGCCCCAATGGAAAGGGCGGTCTTACCCATGGCTAAAAAGCCATCAGAGGACGAAAGATGACAACCGATATGCATTAGAAGTCGTAATTAAAGGCTGCGCTAACGTAAATGTCGCGATAATCATCATGACGTTCGTCAGGACGATAATTGAATACATAGCCAACGGTCCAGTCGGTACGGACTGCCGGAGTGTGATGAACCCTGATAGATGCGTTACCATCAAGATCCAGTTCCATTTCCCTTACCAGGTCGCTGCCACTCTTATACTTGAGAAGGTTCTGGCGAATCGCTCCATTCAAGGAGAGTTCCAAGAAACCATCCTTAAGGGGCATGTTGAAATTATCCGTAAGAGTCCATTCGTATTCGCGCATATCGTTGCGGTTGTAAATCTTGTGGCGAGCAATGACAGAAAGGGTGTTTCTAAGATCATTGATCTTCGTCAACAAGGTTAGCGGATAGCGCTGTTCAAAGAAGTCTCCCCCATGGAAATGGTAACCCAGGATACCGAAGGTTTCATTTGTCAGATCCAGGTCCTGAATCAATTCATCCTGAACAAACTTGGACAAATCCGTGCGGTAAACCCACATACCGCCAATGCGAAGAACATTATTAGGCAGCTTGATGGTCACCCCAAGTTCCGCAGTATGCTTCAACAGGCGTTCATCAAACTGAGTTGCAATGTATTCCTCGGACTGTAAGCTGCTGTATTGAGCCCAGTGCGCAGAGTCAATTTCAGTGGAATCGTTAATCTTAATGGATGTCTCACCATCGCGCTTTTGGAACCAAGGATCGTTAATCACACCGGATTCCAGGGCGTAATCCGCATAAAGGCGCTGGGGCGTACTTCTGGTTCTGTAATTCACAGCGTACTTCACAAACAAATCAATCTTATTGCTAATCTTGAAGTTGTTGCTCAAGTAGGCATCGTGAATGTACAGCGTACGTTCCTGATCCTGTTCATGAATTCTTAGGGAATCCGAATCTGCGCCAGAGAACAATCCCCACGGAGTAAACTCGCCCATGCCGAAGATATTGTAGTTGCCATTGGTGTCTGCGGCATTTTCAACATTCATGGTGTAGCCAAAGCCCAGCTTCCAGAAATCGTTAATTTTCTGTTTCAGGTTACCACCGACCAAACGGGTGTTTTGCAACATATCGGGAGAACCGGCACTGTAGTATTCACGGCCAACATAGCGGAAGAAACCTTCGATAAAGGTATTTTCGCTGGACCATTCATAGGAGCCAGATACAGCCCAGTGCTCATAGTTCCAGAACTCCTTGTGAACAGGCTTGTGATCCTCGTCCTTGTAGCTTAAGGCAACTTCGCTTGCCTTGGACAAAACCTGCTTCAACTTTTCACGTTTCTGAGAATCAGTCAACTGGGCGTTCTGACCAAAGATTCCCTCCAACTGTTCGGGAGTCAATCGGTCCACTTCCTTTTCATTTTTCATCAGCTTGTTAAGCAAGGCGAAGTTAGAGGAATTCAAGCCCTCTTCGGCAAAGACTGCATTAATGGAGCGAATCTTGCCTACGTTTGCCGTATCTGCAGCACCTACAGCCACCTGGCCATTGAGCTTGATATCGCCCGGGAAGAACAGCCAATTACCATCCGCAAACATATTACGAGAAGTCAGGATGGGGCTAGCAGTATTCACATCTGCGTCCAGGCCATCACGAAGCAGAGGATCTTCGACAAAATCCTTACTGCCGATAAAGCCCAAGGTTCCATTAAAGCGGGAATGCATATTCCAACGGATTTTGCCTCCAGCAACCATTTCCTGGGCTTCGGCTTCGCCGTCTTCTACGCGGTCCATATAAATGTCATAGTTCTTGTCACCCACATTCTTAGGAGCACGATATTCACCACCGAAGGCGGAAATCTGGAACATGGGATCCTTGGGGGAATTAATAAAAATGTTCAAGTCGTAAGAGCCACCAAACAGGTTGATGCCAGCCAAGTAAAGAGCACCCGCATTCAGGTCAATATCACCCAGGGCAGCACGCTGGTAGCGGTCCGTATAGATAGCCTGCAAGTTATGAACAGCAAACTTATCCCAGGTATCGTTTGAAATGTCCGTAGAGAATTCGAAAGTTCGACCATCCGGAGATTCCATAACCAGGTTAGCATTCCAGTTGGCGAACAAACCCGGAATCTGGAAGTAGTTGGTGTACTTCTGACCATCAAGGATTGTATCGTTATCAGAAATGTAGGGAGTCTTGGAATGATGACGATGGGTCAGGACTTCGTGATAGCCTAATCCGACACCCACATTACCGGTAACCTTCCAGGTGGAATCCACAGAGGTACTCTTCACCACAGTAACAAGCTTCATGCCGTCAGCATAAGGATTACGCGGTTCCTCGCCCAAGGTTACGACAACATTATCAAGAGCCTGATCAAAGTCTGCAGCGTTCTTATCCAAGGAGCGCTTCATTTCTGCACTGGGAACTTCCTTAGAGACAATACCCTTGCTGTTACCCTGAATCAGGGTATTGCGCTGCTTGACGTGGTTATCGCCAAAGTCTACAAGAGCAATCTCATTGTTGGTAAGTTTAGAAGACTGGAAGGAAACATCGGAGCCATCGGTTGCTACCACGGCAATACGGTTTCTATCAAGTGTCGATCCATCGATGCTAACGGCAGCACTCTGGGTTGCCCACACACCGATATTCTTGCTATCCACGATCTTGCTCCACTGAATTTCAGCAGAACCATTGCGAACATAGACAGCCACCTGTTTCACATTTTCAAGAACCGCGTCACGAATCTCCAAAGCACCGCTTTCTACCACAAAGCCGTATTCGGCATTGGACAGCTGCAAGCCCTGAACTTCAGAACGCTTCACGCCTGTAATGGAAATACCGTTCCAAAAGCCCGAGGCTCCCGTAAATGTTACAGGATTACTAGCCTCACCCATGATGACCATGGAACCGCCACGAACATCAAGGCCAGCCCCCTCTTCGAAACGGACTTCAACACCGGCTTCGACAACAAGAGCCTTGCCATCGGGAACCACAATCGTCTCTGCCACATGGAACGGAGAATTACTCTTCTTCAAAAAGCCGGAGACAGCGCCAGCCAATTCAGAACCATTATCAACAGCAAAAGCACTCACGTGGAGTGCCATAAAAATTGCTGTTAGAGCCCAAACCCTAAGCCTCATTCATTAACCTCATAAACCTTTTTGGCCTTAACCTTGTAACCGCTCTTATGAGTGACTTCGATATCGATCACATAAGTCGCTCCGCGACCCAGTTCCAATGGAACCTGGTAATCCATATTCTGGATTTGAGACAAGGTCTCTTGCAAAATAATTTTTCCGTTCTGCTTTACAAGAACCTTGTACAAATGGCTGGGCTCATTTTCGGGAGTGCGAATCTTGAATTGCAAAGTCTTGTATAGCGGGCTATTGCCACCCTGAATCGGATTGCCAGGCGGAATGGCATGGGATTCCCTAGCCGGGCCAACAATATCCACATTGAACCGCTTGGCCGGGAAACAGCCCATAGTCTTTTCAAGTTCAGCCATGTTGCCAGCCTGATCTTCCATCTTGAAAAGATATTCATGGATGCCGTTCTTCAGCTTGACTCTCTGCTGGATGTTACGGACAATTGCATCTTCAGTAATCTGAGCTCCATCGGAGAAGATGGAGAGAATACCTGCGTCGCCCTGCATATCGCCAATAGAAAGGTTTGCGACACAGCGCAGGGAGTCGTAAGAAGGAATAACGACAGAAGGAACCCTCGTGTTCACTTCGAGACAGGCCTTGTTCACGTGAAGGTCAATGGACTTGGACACGTTTATACCCTTGCCAGTAAGAACCATCTTTGCGTTGTTTGCTGTCCAGAGACCATTTTCGTCATTAAGGACAACCTTGTGTGCAAAAGAATGGACATTGCCATCGGCCATATGAATCAAGTTGTCGGACTGGTATCTACCGGCAATATTCAAGACCAATGTTGCAGTTTCATCATTAGTTCTGTAGAAACCTTCTACCATCAGGCCCTTGTCGCAGATCTCAACCGGAGAAATCGTGGAGATCGAGAAGTTGTTCATCGGAACGGCGGCTGCGGCCTGCTCGGCCTCGGACTTCAGGACTTCCTGGAAAGCAGAGTCTGCCTTCTGGACTTCGGCCACGAGTTCCTGGATAGGCTTCTTTTCGGCCAAGATCTTTTCGAGACGCTTGGCGAAGCGGGCATTACCGGAGGAAGCCAGCTTGACCACCACCAGGGAGTCAGAACCGAAAGTCGTTTCGCCAGCGACGATGGAAACAGGTTCGGACTTGCCTTCGGGAGTAATTTCCAGCTTACCAGTCTTCAAGCCAGCAAAGAATACACCTTCACCGCCCACATAGCCTTCCGTACCACGGAT
The DNA here is from genome assembly GCA_024398995.1 of Fibrobacter sp. Classification (GTDB taxonomy): domain Bacteria; phylum Fibrobacterota; class Fibrobacteria; order Fibrobacterales; family Fibrobacteraceae; genus Fibrobacter. The sequence continues at coordinate 22,950 of JAKSIE010000007.1, read as the reverse complement.
AGATGCAGTTGCAGTTCCGGTCTTAAAGAGGAACTTGGAATTCTTGTCCTGGAGCTTATGAACGGCGAAATTGATGTGGCCCTTCTTAATGTCAAGCCGGGTTTCAAAGCCACCGTTGCCGTTGGGTTCCAAAAGGTTTGCCATTTCCACTTCTGCGTTTTCTGCAATGGTAATGGTGCTGCCATCGGGCAAGCCGAAAATCACTTCGGATTCAGTACCAGTACGGACCTTGTCGGACTGGAAAATGCTCGCGCCCACACGAAGTGCGGTCCAATCCTTCTGCTTGGCCTTCATGCGGTCAACAGAGCCCAAAGCAGAACGGACCTTACCTGCAGCGGCGGCAGAGAAGGCAAGCGACGGGACAAGAGCTAAAACAGCTGCGACACGGAGAACAGGGATTTTGCCGAACATAGGACCTCGACTTCTTTTATTCACATTAACGAAAATACGCTTTTTTCGTAGGAAAAGGGGCATAATTTTCACCTTGGTGATATAAATCAACCCCAAATAAGGGCCGAAGCCTTAACCACCAGCCAATTTGACCACGTAGCCCCTTTTTTCCAGTTCCGCTTTGAGAATATTGCGCTTATCGCCCTGAATTTCGATGGTAAAATCCTTGACAGAACCACCTACGCCGCACTTCTGCTTCAGTTCGCGGCCCAGTTCCTTCAGTTCGTCTTCATCCAGAGGCACTCCTGTGACCACACTAGCCATCTTACCGCCGCCAAGGCGCTTCAGCTGAATCCTAACCACGCCATCGCCCTGGGGGCGTTCTGCCTTGGGCTTTTCCGGCTTAATGCGTCCTACACCCGTAGAATACACCAGAGTGGAGCGTTCTTCAATTCCCATAAGTACCTCACTTTTTATTCAATAATAATAAAAAGGACCCGCCATTCAGCAGGTCCTTTAGTTGAATCTTTATTTTTCTTACTTCAGTGCCGGACGCTTGTAACCGAAGGACTTCAGCAAGTCTTCGTCGTTACGGATGACGTCACCCTTCTTCGGGCTGGAGGCATCCATAACCGGCGGCAAGGAGCACTTCAGTTCGGAGCGGATCTTGACTTCGACCTTGTAAATGTAAGATCCAGTACCAATCAGTCGACCAGCATCGTTACGAACGTCGCCATTTGCATCGGGCTTCATTTCGAAGAACAACCTTGTCATACCAGCTTCGTTGGTGTAGTCAGGATCGTTGAGCTTCTGGTTGAAGTTGTAGTAGTTGACGAATTCGCCCGTAGTGGTGTAAACCCAAATCTTCACGTTAGCCTTGGTGTAGTACAGGTTTTCCCTACTAAGATCGGAGCCCACATTGAAACCTTCAACGCAGTATTCCTTCACGTATTCATCCACGGTGAGCTTTTCGCCGTTGTTGGCGTCCACACCATCCAGGGAGATAAGGCCTTCGGAGTTCACGATATCGTCTAAGGTAGCAAGACCGCTGATAGTACCGGTGGACAAGCCGTCCATCTGAGCATTTTCGTTAGTCTGGCGAACTACAGGCAGCTTGATATCCAAAGCCAAGGTAGGACCGAGATGGCCTTCCAAGCCAGGATACGGAGCGTCGCCGCTGCCCTTAGTATCGGCTTCATCCTTAATGTTCTTTCCGCCTCTCTGGGTTTCGTATTCCTGACCAGAGGTGGGGTTCATGATGCTAACAGCAAATGTCTGACCTTCCACAGGTTCATTCTTGGAGTAGTATTCCTCAACCTTTTCGCGGGTAATTTCGGTAACCGGCTGTTCCACAGCAATTTCGATGTTCTTGCCGTTCTTCATGTAGACGAATACGGTATCAGAAGCTTCGTTGCCAGCCTTGTCACGGTAGAAGCGGACAATGGCGTTCAGCCCCTTTTCAAGGCCCTGGGTAGTCAGGGTATCCTGCTTTTCACCATTGACGGTCCACTTCACGTTGATGAAGTTGGAAGTAACCACCTCAGTCTTCTTACCCTTCACAGGATAGAGAATTTCAACCTTGGGACCAACCGTATCAAGAACGATGAACACGGACTTCGTTGCAGTGTTACCGAACTTGTTGGTGTAGGAGTAAGATACGGAGTAACCGATGTCGCCATCTTCGTTGGTCACAATCTCACCCTTTTCATCAACAACATAATTCACAGTAACAGCATTGCCATGGTCCACGTAGTTGTAAGATACGGAGAAGGTACCCACAGCATCCTGGGCGGTTGCAACATCGTTGTTGTTGTCAGCCTTGGTCAACTGGCCGCCAGCGGTAGTGTTCAGCACTTCACCGGTAATAGCATCAGCCTTATAGGAAACCATCATTTCCTTGCCATCAATCAATGTGGTGTAGGTAACAGTGATCACCTGAATGGAATCCACCTTACCCTTCTCATTGATTACGGCGACCTTGGTTTCATTGCCCTTGGAGTCGGTATCGTAAGAAACCTTCACTACCATCGGTTCACCATTGACAGTTACAGTATCCATGTAGGAGACAACAATCTTTTCACCGTTAACCGGAGTCTTGACCACTTCCACGTCGCTACCGTCACGGAGAGTTACCTTTTCCTTGGTGATTTCGTTTACTGTATTCAGAGTCTTTTCCGGAACGCCGACCGTATCCAGTTCAAGGTTGATATCAAACTTCTTCTTGACACCGGCAGCAGTATCCGTCACAGAAACGGTAATCTTCTTTTCAGTGGAGTTCACATAGTAGTTAGTATCAGCAGCATCAACATCCTCAACGATGGTGTAAACGTTATCGGCGGAGACATCTGCAGGATCGCTATAGATCTTGACAACTGGCGTTGCGTTGCTGTAATAGATAATAACGCTGTCGCAGCCTTCATAATTCTTGGTACGATTCCAGTAGCATCTCTTGATGACATTGGGACCTTCAACCAAGGTTGTGTCGAAGTTAAAGATCTTGTCTTCACGCAACCAGTCTATGGACTTGTTCGGAATGTTGGTGAAAATGGTATCCGGGTAATTCCAGGTAGAATCAGGGTCGTCCACCTTAACGATTTCTACCACAGTAGATTCAATCACGTCAACCACCTTGATGATTACGTTTGCTGTATCAAAGAAGGTACCGTCGGTAACGCGGACAACACGTTCATACAGGGAATCAGCTTCGTAGTCCAGGCGACGCAGCAGCTTTACAGAACCATCGGGCAGAATGTCGAAGGTGTCCTTGGCTGAGAGCAATTCGTAAGACAGCTGGTTAAATTCTTCGGTGAAGATATCCGGATCAGAGCCGAAGATCTTAGCGAAGATCGTATCCACAGAAGCATCTTCACGAATGTAGATGGTAGTATCACGCAGAGTCGGCGGTTCGTTTACGTCGGAAACGATGATAACCACAGGCTTGGTTTCAGAGACTCCGCCATCAGCATCCTGAACGTTCACATAAATAGTGTACGCATGATCCTTGGTTTCGTAGTCCAGAATGTCGTCTGTCTTAACAGTCACAGAACCATCAGGATCCACATCGAACTGCCTAGAGGCACGAACCAAGGTGTAAGTGAAGGTGGTCGGGCCATCCGGATCCTTGGCGTCCAGCAAACCAATCTCGGTACCAGCCTTGGCATCTTCGGAAGCATACAGGGTGTCTGTGAGAACTTCCGGATTTTCATTGACGTTCTTCAGGTCGATGTGGATATTTTCAACAACGAACAGAGTATCGATCTTCTGGTCCTGAACCTTAACCTTCACAACAAAGGTGGTCTTGTTCTTGGCCTTGTATTCTTCGTAGTCCATGTCGTAGTTGGCAAAGATTTCGCCACGGCTGTTCACGGTGAACAGAGCGGTATCGCCACCCACACCTTCGTAGAAGTTCTTGGTGAATGCAGAGGCGGTATCCAAGTCACCAGATTGGATAGTTCCATCCAGCTTGTAATTTGCGCCGCTGTTTTCAAACAGTTCAAAGAACTGTTCTTCCATGGTGGGCTTTTCGTTCACGTCAATAACGTCAATGGTCACCACGGCTGTATCAGTTTCACTATCCTTGTCTTGGACAACAACCTTTACTTCATACTTTGCGACATTTTCATAGTCCAATTTTGCACCGCTCCTAACCTTAATTGTAGCGATACTATCAACGTAAGAGATTTTGAAGAAACCACTAGTATCAATCAAGCTGAACATAAAGGACTCATTTTCATCCTTGTCATGAACAACGATTTTTCCAATTTCAGTATCTACCGGAGAATTTTCTTCCACAGTAAAATTCGGAGTCTTGTTTTCAATTTCCGGCGGTTCCGGTTCATCAACAACATTGATAGTCACCAAGGCAGAGGCGCTCAAAGAGGGATCGCCATGGTCCTTAACAGTGACCTTAAGATAGTACACCTTGCTAACTGTTTCGTAATCAAACACAGCACCTTGAGCAACAGTAATCTTGCCTGTTGTGGAGTTAATTACGAAGTTCTTGGTAGCGTCGGTCTGAACACCACCGACAATTGTATCGGATATGCTGAAAGTCACCGCATGATTATCAGTACCATCAAGATCCGGGTCCTCCCACTTGGTAATTGAACCAACAGAGGTCCTGGCTTTAGCCATTTCAGAAACCTTGAATGTATGGTTATAAACCTTCGGAGTTTCATTAACATCAATCACATTAATGGTGATTGTAGCTGTATCAGCAAGGAAGCCAAGGTCGAGATCACCATCAGAAACCTCAACCCTAAAGGTGTACTTAAAGTCCTGAGCCTCTAGATCCTCAAAATTCAATTCAGCCGTGGTACTTACGACGCCATTGGCGGACACATTGAACAACTTAGCAACAGCCTTCTCTTCATCTGTTTCAGTGAGAATTCTATAGCTCAAGATTTCGTTATCGCCATAGTCAACATCATTGCCAACAAGAGTTCCAAAGGAATATTTCTTTTGTTCAAGAACATCAAATGATGTATTTTCCAAATGAGGCGGTTCATTGACATCGAGAACATTAATGCGCACCGTCATGGTATCCCACAGAACGCCATCGGAAACCTTGACCTTGACATAGTAAACAGGAGGGGTTTCACCACCATCTACGATTTCATAATCCAAAGTATCCTTCACGGGCACCCGAATTTTACCGTCATTTTTGTCCATGCTGAAGAGGCCGCTAGTATCTGCAACAATGGAGTATTCCAGCTTGTCGCCGTCTTCATCAGAAGCAATGACTGTACCAACAAGAGCGTTTGCCTCATTCAATTCCTTGATGCTGAAAATTCTCTTCTTTCTGTCAAACTTCGGAGGTTCATTCACGTTGGTCACATGGACGATAAGCTTCGCAGTAGTACTCTGCCTCGGCTGATCGTAATCGTAAACTCTTACTGTATACACATACTCAGGCTTGGTTTCGTAATCCAAATTTCCAGCAACATAAACATCACCTGTTACATCATCAACAAAAATATCATCTTTATTCGGAGTTCCTGTGAGGGTGACAAATTCAAATTCCTTGCCATTTTCCGGATCCTTCACCACAAAGGCTCCGATTTGTTCCATATCAGGAGTGTTTTCCGGAATAGTGATTTCAAGATCAGCAACTTCGGGAGGTTCATTCACATTGATCACGGTAATATAAACCTTGGCGGTAGAATCCAAGCCGGGCTTACCATTATCAACAACCTTCACGGTCAGTTCATAGGACTTCTTGGTTTCATAGTCCACGGTATCAAGCAAGGAAATCTTACCATCAGTGGAAATTTTGAAGAGTTTAGCTTCATCTTCACTGAGGTCTACCCAAGAGAAGGAAAGCTTGTTGGTATCAGCATCCAGATCATGGCCAATAACGGAACCAAAAACAGAATCAACTGCAGCGTCTTCGCTCAAGGTAATCTTCAAATCATCAGCCCATGGTCTTTCATTGATATCAAGAACCTTGACAGTTACCGGGACAGAATCCATCAAAGGCTTTTCAGCATCATTATCAGAGACATAAACCTTGAAACTGTAAGAATCCTTTGTTTCGTAATCTAGTTCACCGGCAGTAACAATCAAGCCTGTTTCCGGATCGATGGAGAACATCTTGGAGGCGTCAACCAAAGCACCACCAGCAAAGGAGTAGGACAGAGTTGTTTTTGCATCTACATCAGTAGCGTGAACCTTGCCAACTTCAGTTTCCTTAGGCTGATGTTCCTTGACGCTGAAGGTGTACTTGGTAGAATCGAACTTGGGCGGCTCATTCACGTTGGTAACGCGAACACGGATCATGATTGTATCCACAAGAGACGGTGCACTGCCCACGTTATCGCGAACTTCCACCATCATATTATAAGTGGAATCAGTTTCGTAGTCAAGAGCAGAGGCCTTAACAAGGCTAAGCACACCGCTGGTACTATCAGCATTCATCTTGACGCTGAAAATCGAGGATACATTGGCGTCGATTTCCTTGGCATTACCAAGGTTGCAAGCATCCAGCGTGCAATCCAGCAGCTTAAGCTGCAGCTTATGGAAGCCATTTGTAGCCCAAGCGCTCTTAATATCCGGATCACTGAAATTGAAAGTCAGGAGATCGCCGTTTTCAGTAATTTCAGGAACTTTAACGAAATGTTCCTTGTAGTAGAACTTATCCTGCTCAAAGGACGGGTCTTCGTTAATATCTTCAACGATAATGGTAACCTTGGCAGAGTCATACAGACCCTTGGCATCGGTTGCATAAGCCCAAAGAACGTACTTGTCGGTCTTTTCGTAGTTCAGGGAATCGGAGTTCTTTGTTGCAGTATCGCCCGCAGCAAAGTTTCCAGTCAAATCACTAAGCCAGAACGCACCGTCTTCCTTGGCCGGAGTTTCAAGCTTGTAAGTGTAGCGGATCTTGTTGAAGGAACCGTCCACAGCAATGGAATCCGGATCAATTGCATGGATTGTACCGAAGATAGAGTCGTAGGGAGCATGTTCCCTCACGGTAAATTCATAAGAACTCTTGTCAAACTTCGGTTCTTCATTTTCATCAATGAGCTTGATGGTAACGTAGGCAGTATCCTTCAATGCAGGCTGGCCATCGGTTCTCTTCTCAGTAACAATAACCTTAAGCACATGCTGCTGGGCGGTTTCGTAATCCAGTTTAGCCTTTACATACAGGGAGTCATTCACAGCGCCCTTGAGGTCAAACAAAGTGGTTGCACCGGAATCGATGGAGTAAATCAGTTTGTCATTTTCGACATCGAATGCAACGAGTTGCAAAATGACAGAATCTACGGGAGTGTTTTCGCGGATGGTGATGGTGGTATCGTTCAGCACCGGCTTGTCATTCACCGGAGTTACGTCAATGTACATCTTACAGGGATCAGAGTAGGTTCCTCTCTTTCCATCTATAGAATTGATTTCAATTGCAAAAACAAGGGAATCATAATGACCGCCTGCCACACTGTATTCATTTTTGCCCGGAGTATAAAGGGCGGAAGGCAAAATATTTTGCGGAATAGGCCTATACTTTATAGAATCCGCCTTGACAGCTTCACCATTGATGTACAACCCATGTTCCGGAGTTTCAAGAATAGGAACCTGATAATACGTAGTCAGCAGGGTTTTACCATCATGGGCATAGGCAGGAACGTAATTATACGGAACACCGATTGCATCGGCGCCAACCAAATAGAACGGTTCGTCTTCCTGAATCGTAATCGTAGTATCATGGCAAACCGGAGTCTTATCGTCATCCACAATAAGAAGTTTAAAGTCCATAGATGTCACCAGAGAATCCTTGGAAACTCGTGCACCGGCAACATCGAAAATTCGAATATAGAAGTATTCCTCATTTTCAAGAAGAATATCATCCTTGATCTTCAATGTAATGGGATTTTCCAAGGTATCCCTACCAGCAAGGAACCTTGCAGAACCAGGGGTACCACCACGATTGCACAAAGGAACATTGGATGTGTAAATATCTTCTTCACTTGCTTCAAAATTGCCAGTAGACATATCGGCATCGGCCTTGCCAGGGAAGACGAAGCAGTAATGGAAAGTAACTGGATTCGAGGGAGCACCGGTCAATCGCACGTCTATGCGCTGTTCCACGTTATCCCATATTTTAGATTCATAAAGAGTATCGAGAACGCTAGTCTCCGGGACCTTGAAAGTTTGAGAATCGAAAGACTTGAAGAAGAAGCTAGAGCCATCAAAGTTTGCAGCAATGAGCAGTTTCTTAGCAAGCAACTGGCCAGCGAGGGTCAGCTGCTGTTTCACGCTGATTGTACCGCTAGAAATGAATGTTCCCTGAATGGTCTTGCCATTGTCGCGAGCGGTCAAATTAAGGTCGCTGTTTACATAGAAGAGCAGGTCGCCGGCATACTTTTCGTTTTCAACCGCAGTATAACCACCGTTCTCGCCAGTCTTATTCTTATAGTACACCTGAATTGTAGACTGAGATCCAATAGACAAGGAATTAACGAAAATACGGGTCAAACGTCCGCCTTCTGGCATACGAATTGCCAGGGCACCCTGGTTGGTCAAGGTAATGTTATTGATGTAAATGTCATACAAGCCCGAGTCACCCGGAGTTTCTGCGGGAATGTCAATGTTAAATACTTTATTGCTTTCGTTAATGTCCGAAAGGACGGGCTTGCCAGCCGGTACCGCATCCGGAGAAGACGGAACCTTTAAGCCATCCATAAAGTTCGGTACCGAATCAGGGCAACTAGCGTAATTAGTCCCAAAAAACTGATTCTGCGGCGCAACCCCGTCGCTAAAAGCAGAACTAACACTTCCACTAACGCATGTAGGGCCATGGAAAAAATTCTGTCCAACGCTGTTCAACTGGTTGTTCTTGACAATAATGCTTTTAGAAACACGGGTAGGACCAGTCATGAAAACGTCCTTACCACCACCATTGATTTGGATATCACCGCCAACAAGAATTGGACCACCCACTTCGTTGTTATCGCCAATAATAACGAAGTCACCTCTAGATGTACCAAAGCGACCTAGGGTGTCGGTAATATGGATATTACCACCCTCAACGAATTCAATGCCTTCAGCACCATACATCTTGAACTGCATCAAGGAATCCCAGAAATCCTGCTGAACCTTGAGATCTTCACTAATTCCTTCAAAATACAAAGGCCTTACGTCTGCAGCCAAAGAAGGAACTGCAAAAGCCAACACGGTGGCCAAGGAGCCAACCAACTTCTTAATCAAATTCTTACCAACCAACATAATCCATCTCCCTGATTGATGGCTTCATGTATTTCGTTCGGTATTCCAATTTGGAATACCTTATGTAAATTTCAATATTCAAATATACTAAAATAAACTTACATCTTCAATCATTCGTTAACAATCTGTTAACAAAACGTTGTTTTTTCTCAACAGAATGACATAAAGCACGAATTTTTGCAGCATTTTCGCTTTTTGATACTTTTTTGTCAAAATTGTTTACGAAAGTTTACTTTGCATTTATACGTAAGTAATGTACTTTCCGCACCCTTTTTACAACACTTTTTTGTTTTACCACCCTTTTGAGGGTTATCCCTTGGCAAAAAACCGGAATTAAGCTATAATTTGCAGTCCTAGGCCCTGCGCAATGACTATTTGTGGGCAAATCGCCAGGGCGAAAGCAGCAACGGACTTGCGAATTTTTATGTGCTCAGGTAGCCTAGGATTTTTTTTGATTAACCCGTCGGAATTAAACCGCGGGTTATTTTTTTATCTTTGGGCCATGATTCTCTGGACCATCCGCCACTCCAAGCCTTACAATCCCAACGACGTCTGCTATGGACGCATGGATTTCGACGTCTCCCCCTCCTTCCCCGAAGAAAGTGAAGGAGCCATCAAGGCTCTTATGGCCGCCGGAGCAAAACCCACCCGCATGTTCACCAGCCCGCTGCTGCGCTGCCTCCGTCTGGCGGAAAAGGCATCAGAGGCCACCGGCCTCCCCATGGAAAAGCGCGACGAAATCATCGAGATCAACTTTGGCGACTGGGAAGGCCAAAAGCTCACCGAAGTCCCTAAGGAACAGATGATGGGATGGAAGAACGACCTCCGCGGTTTCAGGTTCCCCAACGGAGAATGTTTCCACGATATCGACAAGCGAGCCCAGAGCCTTTTGGATTCCCTGGACGACGACGGTGAATTCCTGTGGATCAGCCATGCCGGCGTGATTGCAGCCCTACAGCACTTCGCCTGCGGACTTCCCGACGACCAGTTTGTCGAAGGCGCTTTCAGCTACACCATGGTCACCAAGTTTGAATTCAAACGCGACGCCGAAGGGCACTACCGCGGCACCTTCACAAAGATCCACGACGGCATCCAGATGAAGCCTTTGAAGATCGGGTAAAAGGGAGATCCCGGCCCGAGGCCGGGATGACAATCAATGGTGTCTAAGTTTGTGTTAGAAATCAAAGGTAAACATAGCCTGGGCGCCACCGTTCAGATTCGGCACCAGAGCCATGTGCAAGGGATTGTCGAAATCGCTAAGCAACGCATCTACAACGGCATCCCCCAAGGAATACAAATAAAGTAACGCAGACGCCCAAATGTACTGGTTTCTGTTTTTTCTGTAGTACGTCACACGTTCCGTAACACGGTCCAGTTCCGTAGCGTTAGACGACTCCGCAGCCAGCAGATGCTTGCGGTCCAGATAATATTTCACCATGTTCTGGGAGGTCCATGCGCTGACGCTTGCTCCGATGAAACTCATGTACAATAGGCCTGCCTTACCGAACTCCCCATTATACATTTGACCAAAGCCGGGAATCAGGCCCCACAGCAAAGCCTTTTTCATGCTGCGCAGTTCAACGCTTCGATGATTGTTGTTGTACCAGATACCAAAGGCATCGAACATGCCGTAGAGCTGCACGCCATACAACCAGGCCATTTCAGCCTTTCGCAAATCTTCCTGTTCCATCTTCTTGTCGCTATAAAAACGAACGCGATTCAAGTAGTCCAAACGACGATTCTGGTAATACGAGAGGCTATCGCGAGAAGAAGCCTCCATTATCATCTTAGTGTAGTAGGATACCGAATCCTGGAACGGTTTGGCCTGTTCAAGAACGCGGTCGTACTGGTAGGACTTGTTAAAGAACACTTCGTACACAAGGCCAAGCTCGATGGCCGTAATAAAACCTCCGCGAACATAATGCCCGGTATAATACTGACCGCCGCCAGGCAAAACGCTAAGCAGCATGGTGGCCAATAGGGAATTGTGTTCCGTAGGAATATCCCATTCGTTAACCTTCAGAGTGTCGATGGCTTCAATGCCTGTAACGCCCTTTTGCAACGGGGAACCGGCAAAAGCGGACACTGACAGCAACAAAGCAGCCATTAAACCGACCATAAAGGAACGAGATTTCATCAAGGCAAATATATAAAACTCCAGACAGAACTATTTTTACACCTGCGCAAAAGAGCTCATTTTTATTTTTTCAAAGAAAAATATTTTATGTCATTTTTTGTCGCAAGCTATTTGTATATTTGAGTCATCAAAGGAACTGAAATGTTAAACAAACTTGATTCTTTCACACTGGCCGAACTTCAGAACGAAATCCAGAAGTTGGCAAGCGACATCAAGGACTCCCTAGTCAAGCGCGGCGAAATGCTCGCCACCGCAGAATCCTGCACAGGGGGCCTGGTAGCAAGCCACATTGTGGACATTCCCGGATCTTCGGCGATTCTTGCCGGCGGCATCGTCGCCTACCAGAACGAGATCAAGGAAAGTTTGCTCGAAGTTCCCTCCGGAATTCTCAATACAGTAGGTGCAGTAAGTGCCGAGACCGTCAAGGCCATGGCCGAGGGAGCCCGCAAAAAATTCAAGTGCGAATGGGCGGTGGCAACCTCCGGAATCGCAGGCCCAGGCGGTGCAGTGCCCGGCAAACCCGTGGGAACGGTATGGATGGCAGTCGCCAACAGCCAGAAAACAGAAACATTTTGTGAAATTTTTTCTGGAAACCGTACCGAAATTCGAGAAAAAAGCGTGTATAGAGTGCTATGCAAACTTTTTTTCGAAATAATTACACGAAAAAGCACTTGCACGATTGAGCACTAATTTATATATTTGAAAACAGAAAACAAAAAACAAAACGGAGTCAATCATGACTAAAAAGACAAATAGCGCAACAGGTAACCTTTCCGCAGACAAGGCAAAAGCAGTAGAAGCTGCAATTGCACAGATTGAAAAGAATTATGGTAAAGGTTCTATTATGGCTCTCGGGCAGCAGCCCATCGAAGACATCCCGGTCATTCCGTCCGGCTGTATCCAGCTCGACATGGCCCTCGGCGTAGGCGGTTTCCCCCGCGGCCGTATCATCGAAATTTACGGACCCGAATCTTCCGGTAAGACAACCCTCACCCTCCATGCCATCGCCGAAGCCCAGAAGCTCGGCGGCGTAGCAGCCTTCATCGACGCAGAACACGCATTTGACGCCGTCTACGCTCGCAAGCTGGGCGTGGATATCGAATCCCTCCTGGTTTCCCAGCCCGACACCGGTGAACAGGCCTTGGACATTGCCGAAACTCTCGTACGTTCCGGCGCCATCGACATCATCGTGATCGACTCCGTGGCAGCACTTGTCCCCCAGGCTGAAATCAACGGCGAAATGGGCGACAACCACGTTGGCCTGCAGGCTCGTCTTATGAGCCAGGCTCTGCGTAAGCTCACTGGCATTCTCTCCAAGTCCAACACCTGCATGTTGTTCATCAACCAGCTGCGTATGAAGATTGGTGTTATGTTCGGCAACCCCGAAACCACCACCGGCGGTAACGCACTTAAGTTCTACGCCACCCAGCGTATCGACATCCGTCGCATCGCCGCCATCAAGGACGGTGAAGACGTTATCGGTAACCGCACCCGCGTAAAGATCGTCAAGAACAAGGTGGCAGCACCCTTCACCCAGTGCGAATTCGACATCCTCTACGGTTGCGGCATTTCCCGCGAGGCTTCCATCCTGGATCTCGCTACCGAAATGGACATCATCCAGAAGAGCGGATCCTGGTTCAGCTACAATAACGAACGCATCGGCCAGGGCCGCGAAAACGCCCGCTTGTTCCTGAAGGACAACGCCGACCTCTGCAACGAAATCGAAACCAAGATTCGCGAAAGCATGAAGGATGTAGAGCTTTTCAAGCTTAACGAAGGCGACGCACTTTCTGCCGACGACGAAATTGAACTCAGCGCCGACGAAGCATAGTTTTAACCTGCCGTAAAGAAGATCTCTCGAGCAAGATTTCTGTTCTTAAGAGCGGAACAATCCTGCTTTAAGGTTCCATCCCCGCTTGCGCGATGGCCACAACTTAGTAAGGCGAGTGCAGCATCCATGCTTGCATAGATATTGCCGAGCCGAGAAGTTGGCACTTGTGCCAGGTGGAGGAGGGGTGCAGGGGAGCGAGGCCCTGCGGCCTTCGCAACTCCGAGCTGGGCCTCCTCCCCGCAAAAAGAAATCTTCTTTAAGTTCTTTAGAACTAAGCCTCTCTCACAGAGAAAAAATTTCTTCCTAAAGACAAACAAACTCCGGTTGTTCCTTCTAGCCATTGGGTTCAACCGGAGTTTCTTTTTTTTATCATTCCGAGGCATATTTTTTTTCTATCTTGTCCGCCATGCTAAGGGGATTTTCAGTTTCAGCCGTATTCAGCGCACTCGTCGCGACAGCAGCCATGGGCCAGAATTCTTGCCCTCATTTTCTGCTGAGCACCCCTATGGTTGTAAATATCGAAGGTCACTTCGTTAACGCAAAGAATTCCCGCACAAGCCTTTATACGGAATGGCGTCATCATCCCGAAAGTCTGGACACGTTTTTCGTCCATCTTCCGAACAGTCCCCAGTTTAACTTCGTGACTGCAGGCGCCTACCGCTACATGGTCTTCCCCGAGGCAAAGATCAAGCGCCAGCTTGGCCTGCACCACTTGAAGGAAACCATCGGCGACACCCCGCTAAAGCTAGACGACATGGAACTTCTGGCCAACGGTCAGTTCCTGTGCAAGGATCCCAGCGAGCAGAAGCCCAACATTCTTTCTACCGCGTTTTCCAACATGTGGTGGAGTCTTGTAGCCGATTCCCTGCCGCGTCCTAGCCAAGTCACTATGAGAGGCGCCCGTAAGGAAGCCCGCACCTTTACCATTAGGCAGTGGAAGAATTATTCCAACGAATTTTTGCCCACGCTCGTCAAGATGGAAAGCGAGCAGTACAGTGGAGAACTCTGGATTCGTTCCGCCTACCCCATTCAGGCCATTGAATCTGACCCGCTTAAGGAAAATGTGGAAAAGCGCCCCAAGTTCGAGGAGCCGGACTTATTCAGAAAGATCCCTGTGAGAGGGGAACGCAAAATACCCCTGATACTCAAGCTGAACCAGGAACTGCTGAGAGAGTGATCCGTTATAGTAGCTCTTGCCGATTCGACGCCAGCCGCCCAGCTTAAGAGTCAAATTCTGCAAGCCATCGTTCCACGAGAGATGGGGGCCGGCCAAGGCCTTACCATAACCCAAGGATTCTTTCTGGACCGTGTTGTTGCTACGCAGGTAGCTTGTCCTATAGTAGCTGGTTTCAAAGACCGCAGCAACATGTTCCGTAAATGGCATTCGACCATAGCATTCGGTAACAACCAGGAAATCGCGGCTAAACACCGGCATATTCAACTTGTAGTCGTAGCTTTTACCATCAAAATTAGTGCTGACGTCGGAACGGATGTAATGGATGTTAAATCCAACGTTGGAACCCCTTTTGAACATATATCCAAAATGGATTTCGAAGTCAATAAGCTGGGCATAGTCCCACTTGGCCTCTTCGTTCCAGATATTCGCGGTAATGTGGTCGGCGTTCCAGGTACGGGCAATTTCGCCGCTGCCAGCCACTTCGGCGGTCACCATCTCCACGTTGGAGCGGAAATACAGATAGCTTTCGTAGGTGGCGTTCACTTCGAACTGCCAGCGGCTCTGGATTGGACGAAAACCAAAACCAAGCTTATAGCCGCCGATAAAGGGAGTGAGCTCCAAGGCTGCATCCAGGCGCCAATAGGAGGCCTCGCGACCAGGTCTGTCTCCGTACAGCAACTGGCCCATAGGTTCAAGCCAGGTATAGTGGACCTCGCCCACGGCCTGAGGCAGCCACTGCCCCCACACGAAGGGCGTGTTCCCCATAAAGTTTACAGACAAGTTCGGACCGTACCTAAGACCGTTTTGGCTTAATCCACTGTAGTTGTCAGCACTGGCACCTGCGGTCAGCAGTGCCATGGAAAGCATAAAACTCTTGAAAATGCCCTTGATACACGTCATTTCGATGTAAAATTAAAAATATTTTCAACCATTAGGCCAGATAATTCTTATTTTGTGGTCATCAAATTTTAAAGGAAACACTATGAAGCTTTCTCATTTGTGCTTGCTTGGCGTTAGCGCCCTTATGTTCTGGGCATGCGCCAGCCGTTATTCTTCCCCGATTCTTATCGAACGTGGCGAAGGCCGTAAGGAATACGAACGCGAATACTTCGCAATCAAGGAAAGTATGGGCATTGACAAGCGTCTCAAGGACGTTTTCAAGCAGGGTTATATCGAAGAAGGCATGACCAACGACATGGTCAACCTGCTTTGGGGACCTCCCGACCACGAAACCTCCACTGAAACCAGCAGCGTCTGGGAATACTTCACCCGCGAAGGCAAGCTCATCACCCGCCTCTACTGGAAGCACCCCGACCAGGCCCGCCTGAAGGGTTACGAAGAAGAATGGATTCTGGAAAAGATCGAAGGCGACCGTTACGGCGGCTCTCCGGCACCGGTCTCCAAGCACTCCAGCAATTACTAATAGACTTTATTAGAAGAAAAAGCCGCCCGGACCTCCCCTGGCGGTCTTTTTTTTACTAAATTTTCGCTCGTTAAATTTTAAACCCATCAAGGAGTTAATTATGCGTCAGTATATCATTGCTGGTAACTGGAAGATGAACAAGACCGTTAGCGAATCCGTTCAGCTCGCTAAGGACATCGTTGAAGCCGTCAAGGACGTGAAGAAGACCGAAGTCGTCATCGCTCCGACCTACCTCGCTGCCGCTAAGGTTGCAGACGTCGTTAAGGGCACCAACGTCAAGCTCGCTATCCAGGACATCCACTGGAAGGACCAGGGCGCATTCACCGGTAAGGTTTCCGTTGACATGGTTAAGGAAATCGGTGCAGAATACATCATCATCGGTCACTCCGAACAGCGTCAGTACTTCCACGAAACCGAAGAAACCGTGAACCTCAAGGTCAAGAAGACTCTCGAAGCAGGCATGAAGCCGATCATCTGCATTGGCGAAACCCTCGACGAACGTAACGGCGGCAAGCTCGAAGCAGTTCTCTCCACTCAGGTTAAGGGCGCTTTCGAAGGCGTTTCCGCTGAAGACGCTGCTAAGTGCGTTCTCGCATACGAACCGGTTTGGGCAATCGGTACTGGCGTTACCGCTACCGACGAACAGGCTCAGGACACCCAGGCTTTCGTACGTTCCGTTGTTAAGGAAATCTACGGCGAAGCAATTGCCGAAGGCATGCGCATCCAGTACGGTGGCTCTATGAAGGGTTCCAACGCTGCAGGTCTCCTCGCACAGAAGGACATCGACGGCGGTCTCATTGGTGGTGCAGGCCTCAAGGCTGCAACCTTCATGGAAATCATCGCAGCTGCAGAAGCTAAGTAATTTCCAGCCATTTGAAACTTTAAACTACTCAAGGTAAAAACGACTATGACAACTCTCTTTTGGATCGGCATCGTCCTTCACGTGTTCCTCTGCTTGTTCCTCATGCTCCTCGTTCTCATCCAGAACGATAAGATGGGCGGCCTTGCAGGTCTCGGTGGTATGACCTCTCAGTCTGCTTTCTCCACCGCAGGTGCAGCAACCTTCATCCAGAAGTTGACCCGCGTGGTCGCTGTAATTTTCTTCATCGTTGTGATTGCCCTCGGCTTGATCGTTGCAAAGCAGGATCAGACTGTGGAAGAATCCACAATGCAGAAGGCTACTCGCGAAAACGCCGCCCAGCAGGCACCGGCCGCTCCGGCCCTCCCCGCTGACTTCGGCGCACCCGCAGCAATCGAAGCCGCTCCGGCAGCTGAAGCTCCGGCAGCAGCTCCCGCCGCAGAGTAATTGAAGTTTCTAACGAAGCTTTAAGGTTCAACCGGATCCGGCAGAGGTCTTTGACCACAGAAACCTTGTTTCAAAGCCCCGGTTGGAACGCGCGGTCGTGGTGGAATTGGTAGACACGCTAGCTTGAGGTGCTAGTGGGAGCGATCCCATGACAGTTCAAGTCTGTCCGACCGCAGTAAGAAGTCCAGTCGAAAGACTGGGCTTCTTTTTTATTTTAAAGATCGACATTTTTTTTGAGAAAGTATTTTTTTAATTAAGCTCTGCTAGGCGTAAACGTGCGCTTAGCAAATAAGTCATAATTTGTAAGCCCGTTGACCTGCTGTAAGTTTATTGCTAAAATGTAGATTAAAACCTGCCCTGTCGGTACGTTTCACAAGCATATTTTCAGCAAGATTATAGCTTTGGCGCCGCGCAAGTAGTTATCAAGCAGAGCTTTAAAAAAGAGGTCCACCATGAAAAAAATATTCCTTTTAACGACCTTCGTATTGTTTCTTGCAGGATGCGGCAGCGACAGCAGTAGCACAAGCGACAGCTCCGACAACAATAAAAATGGAAGCTTCGACAAGCCAGAAAACAACGACGCAAGCGAAGCCCTGAAAGACCCCATATTGGAATGGTGCCAGTTGTACAACCCGAACGGTTTCAACACCATCACCTGCATCGTGACCAATCCAAACAAAGTAGACATAGACATCACCTACGACATGGTTTTTTACAAAGACGGGAAAGAAGTACACAGAGACGAAGAATGGGCTAATTTCAACATAGCTCCAAATCGAAGCGATGTCATTTGGGATAACTTCGACATTCCGGACAGTACCGAAGTTGACGAAGTGAAAATGGAAAATATCTTCACAGGCAAGTCATACTACCCATCTGTAAAGGCGGAAATCGAATTTTCGCACGCCGATGAAGACAACACCTATTTTTCCGTGAAGCACAAGGAAAAACCAACTCTCACAACAATTTGGTTCCTTCTGTACAACGACAACAACAAGAACAATAAATGCGACAAAGGCGAACTGGTCGTCACAAGCTTAGCTTCTACAACAGAAAAAGAAGACACCGTGTATTTTGAAAATTTTGAAAATTTCACCAATTACGAAATATACTACACGTCATACAAGGAATAGGTTGTCGCAAGCCTGGAACCTAAAAGTCGCTACTTGCTAGAGTTCTTCTCGGCCAGGAACTTGCACAGTTTGTCATTGAACCTGTCCACGTAGATCGGATGGCCCCAGAGCATTAAATTAAAAGGAAACAGGGCATAGGAGATCTTAAATGAAAGTCCTTTTTCTAGCGGTGATACTTACCTCAATCTGTCTGGCTACAACATCCTGCAGTTGCGGAACAGTCGATGATTATGGCGAAACTTGCCGAGAAGAAGAAGAAAAGAAAGCCGCAGAAAATCGTGATAGAGACCTCGACAACCGAATCTGCTACGACCAAGGCAAGGTTGACGCATGCATTAAAGAGCAGGAATCTACGGCTCTCCCCGAAAGGATTAATATTCAAAAATACTGTCAAGAGAAACATTCCTATAATTGCAAGTAAGAGTTTCCTTCTATTTTTTTCAATCACATCTTGCTAAATTTTAGCCCGTAATTCGCGGGATGGTTCCGCGCGAAAAATTGCGGTTCTGTACCGCGCAAAAAAGGTTTTATATGAACAACAATTTGGTTTCTCCTGTTGGTATTCTCGGCTTTGGCGTTGAAGGTCAGAGCACTCTGCGTTACCTGTTCCGTGAAGGCGTCAAGGACATTGTCGTGATGGACAAGAACCCGGTGAATCTGCCGGAAGTTCCTGCAGGCGTAAACGTAAAGGTCTGCAGCGGCGAAAATTACCTGGAAGGTCTTAAGGATTGCGTTACCGTGGTGCGCTCCGCAGGCGTGTACCCCATGAGCCAGGAGCTGTTCAAGTTCCAGATGAACGGAGGCATGATGACCAGCCAGATTCAACTGTTTTTAGAACAAACTAAGTCTAACAAGACTGTAGGCGTTACCGGCACCTTGGGCAAGGGCAGTACCGTCAGTATGATCAGCCACATTCTCGACAAGTGCGGCAAGGCAAATATCATCGGCGGAAATTTCGGTGTGCCTGCGCTGGACCTGCTGGAAGACGATTCCGCAGACCGCATCAGCATTCTGGAGTTGTCCAGCTTCCAGCTGATGACCTTGTCTGTTTCGCCGGACGTAGGCGTGGTACTTCGCGTTTCCACAGAACACTTGGACTGGCACCAGTCTGTTGAAGAATACCGCGACGCCAAGGCCAACCTGGTGCGTTGGCAGAAGAACGCCGGCACCTGCATTTACCTGAAGGACGCAGCCCCCTCCGCAAAGATCGCAGGTGAAAGCCCCGCCAAGAGCAAGCTTTCTGTAAGCGTTGCCGACGGCGAAAACGGAAGCAACGATGGCAACGCTGTTATCGAAGGTTCCACCCTGACCATCGGCAACGACAAGCTGTTCCTTAGCGACTGCAAGGTCCGCGGCATTTACCAGCTGGAAAACATGGCTGCAGCCACCTTGGCTTGCACAGCCCTGGGCATCAAGGTTGCCGACGCCTTCGAAGCCCTCAAAAGCTACGAAACCCTCCCCTTCCGTATGGAATTCAAGGGCGAAAAGAACGGCATCGAATTCTACAACGATAGCTACGCTACTCGCCCCGACGCAACCATCGCGGCCACCGGCAGCATGAAGCGTCCCTTCGCACTGATTCTTGGCGGTTCCGAAAAGAACGCCGACTTTACAGAGCTTAGCGAAATCCTGGTGAAGGACCGTCCGAACCTGAAGCGCGTCGCCCTCATTGGCGCTACCGCAGAACGTATGCTTGAAGACCTCAAGAAGGCCGGTGTAGACGCCGCAGGCATCAAGACCGCCATCTTCCCCACCCTGGAAGAAGCTTTTGCAGACAGCCTCGCTATTGGCGAAGGCGGCACCGTCATCATGAGCCCCGCCTGTGCAAGCTTCGGCCTGTTCAAGAACTACAAGGTCCGCGGCCAAGTCTTTGACAAACTGGCCGCCGACGTGAAGTAAATCTCTGAACAGAAATCAAAAAAAATCAAGACGGTCTACCCAAGGCCGTCTTGTTTCTTTACAAGGCTTTCAAACATAGCGGAAATAGCCTAGCTAAAGTTATTTGAAAATTCAAATGCAACTAGTTCCGGGAAAAAATTTAGTCGCTAAGTGAAATATAAAGGAGCGCAGCGACGTAAGTAGTGAGCGAGCGAGCAACGCTTCGGTGGAGGCCTTCAGCATTTCAGCTAAAATCACTTGTTTTTTTGAAGTCAAAACGCATTGGATTCCGAAGGAAATTTAGTCGCTAAGTGAACTATAAAGGAGCGTAGCGACGTAAGTAGTGAGCGTGCGAGCTAAATTTACGTAGGAATCCTTTACTTTTTTCAAAAAAAACACCACAAAACCCTTTACAAGAGTCAAAGATATTTATATCTTTGTGTCGCTCTCGAAAGAGGGTGTTCCATTAAGGATCATGCGGTCGTGGTGGAATTGGTAGACACGCTAGCTTGAGGTGCTAGTGGGAGCGATCCCATGACAGTTCAAGTCTGTCCGACCGCATTAGAGAAGACCTGGTTAAACCGGGTCTTTTCTTTTTGTATTCAACTTTCAGAATCGTGCGCACAACAATAATGCGAGATAGTTCTCATACATAAAAAAGCCCGCCCTTACAGGCAGGCTCTTCAAAATATGTGAAAGAACGGCTTTATTCTTCTTCGTATTCATCCACTTCTTCATCAACATTCTTCTTAGCCTTCTTCTTTGAAGACTTTTTGGAAGAAGACTTTGATTTTTCTCGTCGATCATCTAAACCATACTTTACAGCTACGCCAGCAAACTTGCACTTCGTGGAGAACAAAAATCCGCCAAAGCCTTTTTGTCTAACAGTCATCGAAACATCAATAACGTTATCAAAGTCACCAGATGTATAGTTTGCAACGAACTCAACGACATCACAACGCATCCAATCAGATTCAACATTCTTATAGGCCACGATATTAGTCTGATTAGCATTCGTTGCCGCAACAGCAAAGGATCCAGACCCTGCGGGACGAGACGCTAAAGAAACACAGCCCGTCATGAAAAGCAATGTTGCACAAACTATTGCAAATAAAATCTTTTTCATTTGATACTCCTTATGTTTACATTTCCTACAAAATAAAAAAAATAAATAAAATAGTTCAAGAAAAACGAATACAACTGTGAGACAAATGACAAGCAACATCTCCGCTTTCTTGACAAAACCTTTCGTAAACAGGAAACCTCCCGACGACTCGGGAGGATTCCTTGTTTTTAAGGATCAAGACCCTTTGTGTATGGAGTTTCTTATTACTTGGCGGTATTTACCATCATCTTCTTGGAGCCATTGATCTGCTTGAGCATGTAAATGCCCTTAGCATAGCCTGCAGCCTTCAAAGATTCAGATACGCTGCCAACCAGCTTCACAGAGCCCAAACGATGACCCTGAGGATCAAAGACATGGTATTCTGCGCTGGATGCTGTAGCAAAGTGAACATCCATAATGGACTGGACAGAAGAAGAACTACCAGGTTCGGTTTCTACAGAAGAACTGGAAACCGGTTCGACAGTAGCTCCAGGAATGGGAGCATCATCATCGCCATCCTTACCTTCTACGAAGTTAATGTAGTCAATGTCCATCCAGTCACCGGTAACGGTGAAGCGAAGAACATGTTCACCAGCCGGCAAGGTCACATTTGCAGAAACCTTGTTGTAATCATCGTAATTATCGTCACCAGCCTTAGCTGCCGGAACCGCGATATTTTCGGTGATATCCTTACCATCCAAGGAAAGCTTGAACCCAGAGGTGGAATTTGCAGAAGCAACTGCAGCGAACATGGTGTACTCACCAGCCTTAGCGATGTTCACAGTGTATTCCAGCCATTCGTCCTTCTGGTTGTAGCCCACAACAACGCGGTTGTTGGACTTCCTGTACAGATCAACGCCGGTATCCTTGCGGTAATCGCTGTCGCCGTGGTTTTCTGCATCGTTATCGCTGTAGGAAGCGTATTCATCGCCGCGGCCAGTGCCCGGAATGTCGAAGTCTTCCATCTGGATGGTGCCAGGGATTGCAGCTGCAGTACCCTTAAAAGGTTTCTGCGGTTCCGGAGGAGTCTTGCCGCTACCTTCGAAGCCCCAGCCCTTGATGGCCATGGTAGAGTCCTGAGAACCCTTGAACACCAGGAACAGCTGTTCCACAATGCCGGAGAGGCCATCTACATCGCAAGACGTTTCTGCGAAGGTATTCTTGGAACCGGTCTTCTTGAGAGTACAGGTGCCTGCCAAGGTACCCGTTGCGGAGCCCTTGCGGATTTCAATCTTGTTATTGTCAGCAGTACTTGCAGCTTCTACAGAGAAGCCAGTTGCACCCTTGCCGAAGTCAACGCCAGAGACACGAATCCAAGATTCGCTACGGCTAGAAAGAGGCAGCAGGAGGCTACCGGAAACCTTGCCCGGAGCATAGAGAGAACGGCTACGGACACCCTTTTGCTTGGAGCTGGTGAGAGCCGGATACCAATCATACGGGTCAAAGTTTTCAATCTGCTTAGGACCTTCGTTGGTGCAGACCACCTGCTTGATGGTACCGTCGGCGTTGTAGAACATTTCGTCCACAGAAACGCTACGATGATATCCCGGATCCGGATTCGGCTTACCATCATCGGCAGGAATGATTTCCAGACCATCGTGGCCCTTGGCAATACGGCGGTCGTGGTAAACTACGTAGGAATGGCCCTTGAATTCGGCAATACCATGATGGTTGTTGTTGCCGTTGATGCTCTTGCCATTCATGCTGGGGTCGCCAAGAATGGTACCCTTCCAAGTGAAGGGGCCCATGGGGCTAGAACCCATGCCATAGTCAATGGTAGGAGCGCCCTGCTGCCAACCAGTACTGTAGGAGAAATAGTAAGTACCCTTGTGCTTATGGATGTAGGAAGCTT
>JAKSIE010000069.1 GCA_024398995.1 Fibrobacter sp. | reverse complement strand
GTCGATGTGAGCAGAAATACCAATATTTCTGTGGGTAGTAATGTTTTTCATAGTTTATTCCACAAATGGAGTTGATGTTTATTTGAGTTGCGCCCAAAGATAGAAAAAAATATGGGAGGTTCAAGGGCGAGGGTGTTTTAGGTTACCTAAAAACGTAAAAACTGCCGAAATCCTTTGTTTTTCGACAGTTTTCCCAACATAATATAGTCTATAGATTGTTTTTTACTTTTCTTCAGGCTTTTTGGCTTCGTCTGCGTTTACAATTTCTGCATCGGTAACGTCGGGAACTTGCTGGTCCAGTGCCTTGAAATAGGTGGCGGCTGTTTTACCCACTTCGAAGGTGTCGTAGTAGGTGTAAGCGCCATTGCCTAGGGCGCCGATGGCCGGTATGGCACGGAGGGCGATCTTGCCCAGGAGCTTCTGGGAAACCTTGACGCCGATTTTTTGGAGGATTTTTTGCAAAACGCTTACAGAAACCTTTTGGACGATGACTCTGCTGCCGGTACGGACGGCCACGTCGCGGAGGAGGGAGGCTGCGCTGTGGCGGAATAGACACCAGACCATGGCTTCGCGGCTGAGCATGGCCACCTTGCCGTAGGTTGCTGCGATATCGGCTACCAACTGGGCCTGGATGCGCCAGACTGCGGCAATGTCGGGTATGGAGGTGATGATACCAGTGATGCCTGCGGGAATGGAAAGTGTCGCGCTGACGGTAGAAGCCTTAAAGGCAGCCTGTCGGATCAGGTGCTGAACCTTTTCGTCGGGGTCCGGATTCTGGGCGTGGAGAGATTCGGGAATATCCGTAAGCAAGTCGAAAAGAATGCCGGTGACTTTATCTTTTAGTTTGTCTGCGGTAACTTTATCTTTCTGTTCCATAGGGCGCTCCAATAAAAAAGCATACCGGTGAGGGTATGCTTGAAATATACTAAAAAAGAATTTTGGCAATTCCGCCAGCTAAACCAGGAATGTTGTACCGGAGAGTTTTGTCTCCAAGCCAGTAGTCCAGAGCGGTGTCGATCCATTGCCTTTCGCAAGTGATTTTGCGGATGACAATGTCTGTTCCCTTTTCCATGTCGTCAAAGTAATAGTACGCGCGGAACCTGATGGAACTGATTTCTCCATTCAGGAGAATAGTGGCGTCGATGGTGCCGTTTTCGGAATCGATAGATATAGTCTGTACCTCCCCGAACTTTTTCACTAGTTCGTGGTTACGTACAAATCTCTCGACAGCCTTGTCGCGGAAGTTACTGAGCAGGGACATGGGGCAATTAATAATCTAGCGGGGGAGGGTGAGAATCTCGATTCCGTCCTTGGTCTTTACCACGGTGTGTTCCCACTGGGCGCTCAAGGAACCATCGCGGGTCACAGCAGTCCAGCCGTCGGACAAAGTCTTGGTACCAGGCTTGCCTACGTTCAACATGGGTTCCACGGTAAACACGTTGCCTACTTCGATGAAGTTGGGGTATTCGTTGTTACGGAAGTGGAAAACCAGAGGGTCTTCGTGGAAGCCGCGACCGATACCATGGCCGCAGTAGTCTTGCACGACGCTAAAGCCGTGTTCGTCGGCCACGTCCTGAATTGTGTTGCCGATGTCGTACCAGCGGGCCCCCTGTTCGCCAGCGGCGCGGATGCCTTCTTCCATGGCGAACTTGGCGGTGTCCACCAGTTCCTGGGCAATCTTGCTGGTCTTGCCTACGACGAACATGGCCGAGGTGTCGCCGTGATAACCCTGGAGGATGGAGGTGATATCGATGTTGACGATGTCGCCTTCCTTAAGGATCGTGTTTGCACTGGGGATGCCGTGGCAGACAACTTCGTTGATGCTGATGCATGCGTAGCGAGGATAGCCGTGGTAACCCTTGCAAGCGGAAATACCCTTGTGCTGGCGAGTGTAGTCGCCGATGAATTCATCGATTTCCAAGGTGCAAACGCCGGGCTTGCACATTTCTCCTGCGCGAATCAGGGTTTCTGCAGCGAGAGCGCCTGCATCACGGATCAGTTCGATTTCTCTTGCGTTCTTAACTTTAATCTTAGCCATAATAGTGATTAGTGGTTAGTGGTTGGTGGTTAGTGATTAGTGGTTAGGACATTCAATTTTTGCTTAATACTGTTTACTAACCACTGTTTACTAATCACTGTTTCTTCCAAACGTACCTATCCAGCAGGTAGGCGAGGAGCATCTGGTCATCTTGGCTTCCGTTTGCAAGTTCCTTTGCAAGGGGGATGAAGTGACTAATGCGTTCCTTGGCCTTCTGGCCGCCGAAGTGCTTGCTGACTTCTTGCAGTTGGACCTTGGTTCGTTCTGCAACTTTCTTTGCAATGGCTTCGTTGGTAAGAGGTTCCTGCTTGATGAAATTGATGCCGAAGTCCGAAGCGGTCTTCTTGATTTCGATTTCTTCCACCGGAGTGATGAGGGAAATGCAAACGCCGCTGCGGCCTGCACGGGCGGTGCGTCCGCTACGGTGCACATAGACTTCGTGGTCATCGGGGTGGTCGTAGACAATCACGTGGGTCACGTGGTCCACGTCGATGCCACGGGCGGCAACGTCGGTGCAAATCAGAATTCGAAGTTTCTTGTCGCGGAAGGCGTTGAGGGTCTTTTCGCGAAGGTTCTGGGATACGTCGCCGGAGAGGGCGCCTACGTTAAAACCGTAGCCAGAGAGAACCTGTTCCAGGTAGCTAACGTCGCACTTCTTGTTGCAGAAAATCATGCAGCTTTCGGGATTTTCGTATTCCAGGACCTTGATGGTCATGGAATCCTTGTCCATGACATCGCAAGAGTACCAGCGATGTTCCAGGTTGTTGGCGATTACCTTGTCGTAGGACAAGGAAAGGAATTCTGCAGACGGACGCTGGAATTCGCGGGCCAGAGCCTTCACGGTCTGGGGAATGGTTGCGCTGAACATGGTGCAAGCCAGCTGCTTGGGCAGGTACTTGCGGATTTTCTGCATGTCGGGATAGAAACCCATGGAAAGCATTTCGTCGGCTTCGTCCAGGATCAGGTCGCGTACATCCAGGAAGTCCACGTTGCCACGTTGCACATGGTCCATTAAGCGACCCGGGGTGGCGACGATAATGTGGACGCCTTCCTTGAGGGCCTTCAGCTGAGGTTCGTAGGAAACACCACCGAAAATTGCTACGGACTTGATGCCAGTGCCTTCGGAAAGCTTTTGAACTTCATCTTGAACCTGGATTGCCAATTCGCGGGTCGGAACCAGGATCAATGCCTGGGGAAACAGATGGTCGCGAACGATGACCTGCAAAAGGGGGAGCACGTAGGCGCCGGTCTTTCCCGAACCGGTCTTGGACTGAACCAACATATCGCGGGCGGCCAGCATATAGGGCATGGTCTTGCGCTGGACAGGCATCAGGTCGGTCCAGCCGTGCTTTGTAAGAATAGCCTTCTGCTCTTCCGGCAGCTGGTCAAAAGTATAATCGGGGAGCTTGTTTGCGGGCTCAATAATATTAATGGGGGTCAAAAACGGATTGACTTTTTCTTCTTTTACAACTTCTTGATTTTCACTCATAGTGGGCGAAAATTTAGAAAAATAAAGAAATATCTGTTCTGAGAAATAGCGGGTTGCCCGTTGATTACGGGTTCCAATGATACTCCAGGCCCAAACTGATGAACCAGTCAACAGTCATGGCACCGATGGTTGTAGGTTCCGCAGCCGCATCGGGTGTCGGGTCGGAATAGATGTTCTTGCCTCGGCTTGCGATACCTGTACGAAGGCTTACGCCGTAGTGGTCCTTGAATACGAACTGGCTTCCGCCTCCGAAAAGGGCTCCCTTGTACACATCTTCAAACTTGATGCGAGCCCTGTATGCCTTCGATCCAAGTTCCACGCCTTTTTTCAGCTGGATGTCTTCGGCATAGAAACTGTACTGGAATCCGATGAAACCAAACAGATGGATATCCAGTAGTTTAATCGGGGAGTAGGTTTTGGTTAACATTAGGTTTAAACCGATTTCGTGTTGGCCAAATTCCCAATGGTCCAGTTCCTGGTAGACGGAATCCGACTTGTCGGTCTTGACTGTATGATTGCTGTAGCGGTAGAAAATCTCGCCGCCGATGAATCCGTACCAGATGGCGCCTGCGTACAAAGTAAATAGCGGGGTAGAATCGTCAATGAAATTCCAGAGGCTTACGGAGTCTCGGGTGATTCTGTAATTGCGGACCTGGCTTTTTACATGTCTGTGAACCCAGCTATAAGGGGTTACAGGAACGTGTGCCTGGGCGTAACCGGCAGAAATGCCACCCCAGGCTCTAAGGTTAGGAACTTCCTTGTAGTAGTCGTCGGGCTCGGTCAACTTCTTTTGACGTTCTTCCTTGCTAAGGCGGCGGGAAGTCTTGCGGTCAAAGAATGTGCTTGCGATTTCATCACCCAGGGCAATCTTGTCGGCTTTCTTTTGGACGGTGCCGGCGGTTCTAGGTTCCGAGGAAGTTTCATCAAAGATGGCTATTTGTAGATTGCTTCCTTTGTCTGCAATGAACATGACGATCCTGTCTTCCAGTTCCTGAATTTTTCCTCTCATGGAAGGGTGTCTTGCCTTCAGGTAATTGGATGTGAGGCCCGGTTCCATATTGTTGCTTAACCAGCCTGCGTAACGGACTGCGATGGAATCTCGTTCCCATTCGCCCAAAGTGCGGCACTTGGGATCGCCGATGGCTGTGTTATTGCGCTTGAGGGAAAGGCAGAATTCCCTAGGGTCGATGGGCAAATCCTTGTCCACGGTCCAGATGAGAATGTCGGGGTCTTTCCAGAGGGTCCACTTGGATTCAAAGTAGACATCGCTGGCGTACACGGCTGAGGCTGTTGTAGCAATGGCGACCAGCAAGAACAAAATCAGGGACTTGATGGACTTCATTTTGCCCCCATGTAAAGGTTCTTGCGGATTTCAGAAACGATCTGGCGGACCAAAGCGTCAAGCTCTTCCCAGGTCATGACGGTTACCGGGCGCTGGATTTCGTCTACGGCACTAAAGAGGGGACGTTGCTTTTCGTTGTCCCAAAGCGTGTACGAAACCACGGCGCTAATGTTCTTTGCTGCAGTGCGTTCCGGGCTTTCGTTATGCATGACTGCATAGTCAAAGAAACTTTCTCGGTTCAAGTCCGTGCCGACGATAACCTCGTGGATCAGCAGAATCTGGGGTGGAATGTTTCCTGCGCTATCCTTGACGACCACGCCTTGTTCTGGGAGCTTTCCCTTCATGAAAATGCGATCGTCCAGCTTCTGGCTTTCTTCGGGAGCGTCTGCCAAGGCGTTCTCGGACAAGACAATCAGGTTGCTGTAGGCTCCCTTCATTTCCTTGATCATTGCCTGTGCGCAGAACTGTGTTCCAAGAATCTGGATGCTGTCGGTACTGACCTGTAAACGCTTGGCGAACCATGCGGAACGCGTCAAGACAAATGCGTCCTGCACGCCTGCGACGGCAAGGTCTCCATAGGGAGCCTTATGGTAGTCCGGATGGCTTTTGCTCCATTGGTAAGAATCGGCGCAACCTGATATAAGTAGCGCCGATACAATTAGCCACGTCAAAACTTTAACGAAGCTTCCCAAGGAACCCTCCGCCCTGTAAAGCACGGATTGTGCTTACTTGGCGCCCCACTGTTCG
Source organism: Fibrobacter sp. (assembly GCA_024398995.1). Lineage (GTDB taxonomy): Bacteria > Fibrobacterota > Fibrobacteria > Fibrobacterales > Fibrobacteraceae > Fibrobacter. Next base: position 7,179 of record JAKSIE010000069.1, on the reverse strand, counting down.
CGGTAGGCGTAAACCTTTTCCAGGATGCCTTCGGGAGCGTTGATGGCCTTGCGGTTTTCTTCCTTTTCAAGGAAGGCGATAATGTCGTTAATGTTCACGATGGAATGGGCTTCGATGCCGTATTCTTCTTGGACGGTCTGAAGAGCGGACTTGCCGTTTTCAAGCTTTTCCTTGCGGTCCACGGAGATCAAGAGACCGATCACGTTTGCGTTCTCGATGTTCTTGAGAATCTGCAGGGTTTCGTTAACGGAGGTGCCTGCGGTGATCACGTCTTCGATGATGACCACGTTGGTCTTTTCGCCATACTTGTAGCCCACCAGGGAACCGCCTTCGCCGTGGTCCTTTGCTTCCTTACGGTTGTAAGTGAAGGTCAGGTTTTTGGCGTACACGTCGGAAAGCTTCATGGCGGTAGCTGCGCACAGAGGAATACCCTTGTATGCGGGACCATAGAGGTTTTCTGCCTTGCCGTCAAAATGTTCAACGAAAGCAGCAGCGTAGAATTCAGCCAACTTGGACAATGATGCGCCAGTGCGGAATTCTCCGGTATTAATGAAGTACGGAGTGTTGCGGCCGCTCTTGGTAACGAAGTCGCCAAACTTCAAAGCGCCAGATTCAACGAGAAAATGAACGAAGGTATCAGTCTTAGTCATTTAAAAACCTCAGAAATTAGATGAGACCGCCAGCAAGCATGGCGAAAATGTCAGCAAACACGTTAGTCTGTTCTGTCAGGATTTCTGCTGCAATCAGAATGGCTAGTACAAGCACGCAGGATCCGATGTAGAAGTAGAAGGATTTCTTGAAGCCCTTGATCTTCAACTTGAAAATCAACCAGACAACGAGGCTGAAAATGGCACTGATAATCCAGGAGGTCATGCCGACCAGGGTCACGCCAGGAACAAGATTGATGGCATAGGTCAAAGCGATGCCCGGTGCGAAGTAGAAGCAAACGCAGAGGACGAAGATAATGGCGAAGCCAACATAGTGGGCAAAGCCCTTTTCTTTCTGGATAATGACCTGGGGCTGGGTGACGGACGGTTCCGGCTTGACTGCAGGTTCTGCTGCGGGGGTAGTTGCGTCCGGAGTTGCAGGCTCGGGTACTGCGGTGACGATATCCAGTTCAGAAACAGGAGCTTCGTCTTCGTGAATGTTCTGATTTTCTTCAGACATAGATCCTCCTTAGAGAATAAAGGTGCGGCCGCCGTAAACGAATACGCGGTGTTCCAGCCAAAGTTTGAGAGCCTGGGACAGGGTACGCTTTTCGATGTCTTTACCCAGTTCAACAAGTTCGCTGATACTTGCGGTTTCGGGCACGCGCTGGATGTCCTGGGCAATGATGGGGCCCTGGTCCAAGTCTTCGGTGGCGAAGTGGGCTGTGGCACCGATAATCTTCACACCCTTGTTCCAAGCCTGATGGTAGGGCTTTGCGCCCTTGAAGGCGGGAAGGAAACCGTGGTGGATGTTGATGACGCGGTACTTGAATTCTTCGGTAAAGGCTGCAGAGAGAATCTGCATGTAGCGGGCCAGAACCACGGTGTCGGTCTTGGTTTCGGCGATGATTTCGCGGAAACGGTTTTCCGGGATGTTCTTGTCCGGGTTGGACGGAACGTAGTAGAAAGGCACGCCAAAAGAGCCACCCACGCTGGCGAGATCCGTGTGGTTGCCAACGATGCAGCTGAATTCGCAGGGCAGGTCTCCGTCACGGTGCTTCAGGAGCAAGTCATAAAGGCAGTGGTCGGTCTTGGAAACGAAAATTGCAACGCGTTCCACCTTGGAGGTGTCGAACAGCTTCCAGTTCAACTGGAGGTGACCTTCCAAGGTTTCCAGATGCTTGCGCACTTCTTCGATGTTGTCGGAATCAGCCTCAAAAACCGCACGGAGGAAGAAGGTTTCGATGTCCTTTGCGGTATGTTGCTGCAGGTCCACGATGTTTGCGCCAGCTTTGGCGAGGACTTGAGTGGTGCCTGCGATAAGCCCCTTTTGGTCAGGGCAATGAATCTGCAAAATGTAACGTGTAATAGCCATGCCCCAAAAACTAGCAAAAATTGAGCATAACGAAAAAGGGAAACCCTTTTTTTAAGGCTGTTATGGGGTTTGAGAGGGATACAACGGATTATTCAAGGTTACCAAAAAAATACTTTAATAAAGGGTTGAAATATGCTAATTTTCAGTTGTCTTAAATGAAGGTAGGAGTCAAAATGAACTTTAAGAAAATTGTTGTTGCTCTCATGGGTATGGCTGCGGTAAGCGCTTTCGCCGCTCCGCCCAAAACTTGGGACGCAATCTATAAGGCCGAAGGCGAAGGCGATTACACCTCTGCAAAGATTGAAGGTAAGATTCGTCTCGGTCAGTACACTCATTACCAGAGTGTTCAGCCTGTATCCTTCAAGGTCAACGACGGTTTGTTTGCCTTCTCCGTTGCCGGTAATATGACTGTTCCTGCCGACAAGATTGAAAAGGGAAATTTCGAAGGCGACTGTAACGACACCAAGGAAGCTTGGATTTCCTATTTCGAAAAGCCCCGTACATTTACTTCCGGTAAGGGTAAAAAGAAGACTGAAAAGCAGTTTATCATCAACATTGCCGGTGTGGACCTTGCTTGCGGTGATGATCTTTACGCTGTTGGCGATCTCAAAATCAAGTTCACGGATCCGCAGGCTCAGGCAGCATGGGTTGCCGAACTGGAAGGACGCGAAAAGTACCAGCGTAAGCAGGTGGTGGAATTCCGCCGCGCCGAACAGGAACACCGTGCTGCCTTGCGCGAAGTTTCCAGCTTCTTTAAGGATCCCCGCGATGGTCAGGTGTACCGCACCATCAAGGTGGAAGGCCGTGAATGGTTTGCTCAGAACGTTAACTACAATGTAGATGGTCATTCCTGGTGCTACGAAGATAAGGATTCCTACTGCATGCGCAGTGGCCGTCTCTACGACTTGGAAGGCGCCCGCAAGGCTTGCCCCGAGGGTTGGCACTTGCCTCGTGACCGCGAATGGCATGATTTGCTGACCGGTCTTACTCACTGCTACGACGGCGTTGATAAGTGCGAAAAGTTTGCAAGCAAGATGAAGGCTACTACCGGCTGGCAAGGCGGTGGCGGTACCGACGAATACGGTTTCTCCATTTTCTCCTCCGGTTATCGTAAGGTTATTGGTAAGTCCACTGTTCGTTACGAAGAAATGGGCGAATATGCTGGTTTCTGGTCTGCACAGAATGGCCGCAACGAAACTATCTGGCTGTGGTCCATGGGCCGCATGAGCGATCAGATGGTTCGCCAGCTGGTGCCTAGCAAGACCAACGCTTACTCCGTACGTTGTATTAACGGGAATTAATGACGCAAAGGGGCTGCCGCCCCTCTGGACTCCCCACTCACAAAAGTCCGCTCTGACGAACGGACTTTTTCTCGTGTCTGAGGGGCGGAAACACACTTAGGAATTTATTCCTTAGTGTGGCCGGTCCCCGAATGGGGACGAGTAAACTCGCTCCTCAGGGGGCCCCTACCCCTTAACCTGTAGTCATTGCGAGCCTGCAGGGCGAAGCAATCGAAGCATTCTTTTACCGCAGCGTTTTATAAGACGCAAAGGGGCTGCCGCCCCTCTGGACTCCCCACTCACAAAAGTCCGCTCTGACGAACGGACTTTTTCTCGTGTCTGAGGGGCGGAAACACACTTAGGAATTTATTCCTTAGTGTGGCCGGTCCCCGAATGGGGACGAGTAAACTCGCTCCTCAGGGGGGGCTCAGCCCTCCCTCGAGTTATTTTACATCTGGCGGATCGGGAAGAGGCCCAACAGGTCAAGCACGTTTTCTAGTACAATCTGAGTGGACTGCACCAGGAACAGACGAGACTTTTCTTCGGCAGAACCGAGAACTCGGTCTTCGTGGATGAACTTGTGGGCGGCTTCTGCAATTTCCAATGCGTACTGTGCGAGAACACTGGGTTCGTCACCTGCGACAGCACCGAGAATCTTTTCACCCTTCTTGGAAAGAAGATTGATAAGGCTGTAAGCTGCGTCATCGCTGAGCTGTGCGTAGTCGATTTCAGACAACTTAACGGTGTAGCCAGCCTTACGCATAATGCTGCAGAGACGTACGTGCGCGTTCTGAACATAAGGACCGGTGTCACCTTCGAAGCTCATCACTGCATCCCAGTCGAAGCGGACATCCTTCACGCGGCTGTTCTTCAGGTCGTTGAAGGTAAGAGCGCTGATACCAATCTGGCGGGCAATCAGTTCCTTGTTTTCCAAGTCCGGATTCTTTTGGTCAATGAATTCCAGAATCTTCTTCTGGGCTGCGTCAATCACGTCACGTAAAAGGCTTGCGGTACCGGTACGGGTCTTGCCCTTTTCCCACTTGCCATCTACCAACTGAAGAATCACGCCGAACGGAATGTGGTACATGTTGGTGTACCATTCGCGGCCCATCTTCTTCAGCACGTGGAATACCTGCTTGAAGTGGAGTGCCTGACCCAGGTCCACAACGTACAAGCACTTGTCGAAGTTGTATTCCTTCATGCGGTAGTCTGCGGCAGCCAAGTCGCGGGTAGCGTACAAGGTGGAACCGTCGCTCTTACGGATAAGGCAGGGATTCAGGTCGAATTCGTCCAGCATGACCACGTCCAGTTCGTTGGACTTGATCATCAAATTCTTTTCGCGGAGTTCGTCAAGAATTGCGGGAATCTTGTCTTCAAAGAAGGATTCGCCAGTGTAGTGGTCGAAGCCAACACCCATCATATCGTAGATGCGCATCAGTTCCTTCAGGGTTGCTGCACGGAATGCAGTCCAAAGGGTGCGGTAGAATTCGTCACCCTTTTCAAGCTTTGTGAAAGCTGCGCGGGCTTCGTCTTCAAGGCCCGGCTCTTCCTTGCTTGCCTTGGAGAAGGCTGCGTAAAGGATGTTCAGTTCCTTAACGGTAAGGGCGTCGAGCGTTGCCTGGTCGGTGGGCAGTTTTTCGCGGAGGTACATGACGATGAGCTTACCGAATGCGGTACCCCAGTCGCCCAAATGGTTGATGCGTTCAACCTTGTAACCAGCAGCTTTGTAAATGCGGCTCAAGGAATTGCCGATCATGGTGGAACGCAGGTGGTGGAAGGCCAGTTCCTTACCGATGTTGGGGGAGCTGAAGTCAATGCAGACTACCTTGCCGTTTGCGGCGGCGTGGCCGTACTCGAGACCTTTGGCATCGATTTCTTCCAGGGTGGACTTTGCCAAATAACTGCGGTCAATAAAGAAGTTCAGGTAGCCGTTGACAGCTTCCACTTTGGAAAGACCAGAGGGGAGCTTGACCTGTGCTGCCAATTCTTCGGCGATAATCTTCGGAGCCTTGCGCAGTGTCTTTGCAAGGGAGAAGCAGGGAATGGTAAAGTTGCCGTGAGTGGTATCAGGCGGCACGGAGATAAGCTTGAGAGCTGCATCGGCAGTAAAGCTGCCTGTAGCTTCTAGTGCACTTGCGATTTCTTGCTCAAACGAGTTCATTGTCGTCGCTCTTCTTAGTTTCGGCCTTCTTTACGAAGTCCTTTTCTTCCAGTGTTACAATCTTGCCGTCGGCGTAGAGACGGTCGAGGGAAATTTCTGCGCGTTTTTCTTCTTCGAAGAGGTGCACCATCAGGTCCAGGCCTGCATCGAATACTGCCCAACGAACGCCTTCCTTGTATTCCACACCGACGGTGGGAATCTTGTTGGCCTTGAATTCCTTGTGGAGTTCGTTCAGGATTGCCTGCATCTGGGCTTCGCTTTCACAAGTGGCGACCAGGAAAAAGTCGGTCACATCTTTGATGCCGCGAAGATCGATGAGCTGAACTTCTTGAGCGCGGAGCTCGAACAGAATACTTGCGCCGAGCTGAATGGATTCGGGCAGATCTTGTTGTTTCGTTGTCATTTTATTCTCCCTGTTCGGGTTCGACTATTTGTTTTAAATCTTTTCCAATATACACGGACGCGTCGACCAAAGCTCTCTTGCTGATTACAGTTATGACGTTTTTCGTCTTCAGAGCCTTAGCCAGGGGCTGAGCGCCTTCCCATTCCGGGTTTCTGAGAACGAGAACGGTCTGTTCGTAGTTTTGGACAACGGGGTCGTTTTTGGTGCTTACGACGTCAAATCCGTTCTTTCTGAGATACGTCCTCATTTTGGAGGCGGCGCCATCCATGCCGCAACTATTCAAAAGCTCGATATCGCCCTTATAGGTGCGCTTGATTTCCTGCACCTTAGGCTGGACTTTTTCTTCTTCGCAGCCGAGGAACAAGAGACAAAAAATAAGGCAAATGAGTAGTCGCATCTTCACAGGCGAAAGATAGAATTTATTGGGAGATTTTAGAATAGCAAAAAGGCGTTGGCCTATGCCAAACGCCTTAAAATTCGCTGTTGTGGGGGAGTCCGCTAGACGATTTCGTTCTTACCGTTAACGTGGATGACCGTCGGCTTCCAGGTTTTGGCTTCTTCGGGGCTCATGGTGGCGTAAGCAACGATGATCACCAGGTCGCCGGGTTGAACCAAGCGGGCTGCTGCACCATTGAGGCAAATAACGCCGGACTTCGCCGGACCTTCGATAACGTAGGTGTCCAAACGGGAGCCGTTGTTCACGTCAAGAACGCTGACCTTTTCGTAGGGGAGAATACCTGCGGCATCCATCAAATCGCGGGCAATAGTAATGGAACCCTCATAGTTGAGGTTTGCATCAGTTACAGTTGCGCGATGAATTTTTGCCTTAAGTAATTCCAGCTGCATGATCGAGCTTAGAACTTGACGTTAAAGAATCCCGTGACGCCCATGCTTGCGTTGTCGCTTGCGGGAGACGGAATGATACCGTAGCTAAAGCGGTTTGCGTCCGGATTGCTGTCCCACTGAGTGCCAAAGAATGCATCAGCGAAGGACCAAATGTGTACGCCTGCGATGGCGAGGATGCCGTACCACCAGTAGGATTCCTTGGTGGCGGCCAGATAAACTGTTGCGCCTACGCTAGCGACCCAAAGTGCATCCATCCAAATAGCCTTGGTGCTGTTATCGGTCTTCCACTGGTAGAGAGACGGAGCCAAGATGGAGAGATATGCGTAGTTCTGGTTGCCGTTGCGATAACGGTAGGAACGGTCGATGTCTGCGTCTTCGAGACCCTTGGAACGCTTGCCAAGCCATTCTTCTTCAGAAACGCCCATCTTTTCCCAGGGCTTCTGAATGTATTCGGAAGGACGAACTCC
>JAKSIE010000068.1 GCA_024398995.1 Fibrobacter sp. | reverse complement strand
TTCTCGACCTCGTCATTGATGGCAAGGAAGGCAACGCCGCCGTAATTTACAACTATCAGAAGGATGCCCTCACTCAGGAAATCATCCACATCGACTTCCTCAAGATCGACGAATCCACCAAGGTTAAGGTTCGCGTTCCTGTCAAGCTGTCCGGTCTTCCGGTTGGCGTTAAGACTCAGGGCGGTACCTATGCTCAGCAGAACCGTTACATCAACCTCGCTGCAGCACCTGAAAAGATTCCGACCGCAGTCGAAATGGATATCTCTGAATTCCCGGCTCCCACCACTTTCTACGCCAAGGACCTCAAGCTCCCCGAAGGCGTTGAACTGGCTTGCACTCCGCGCGTTGTGATTTTCAACATCACTGCAAAGCGCAAGAGCAAGGAAGACGCTCAGGGCTAATTCCAAAAGCTTTAATGCTGAGACCGTTCTGCAAAAGCAGGACGGTCTTTTTTATGGCGCTAGGCGCAAGCGCATCTAATGAACGAACTTGAGTTTATATATTTGGTTTTGAAACGAAAAAGATTGAATAAGTAGGGTTTTATGTATTTGATTGTTGGTCTCGGAAATCCTGGAACTCAGTATTCCAATACTCATCATAACGCTGGATTTATGGCTGTTGACAAGCTGGCTGCTTCTGACGACTGGAAGTCCGAACACAAGGCCTTGACCCAGAAGGTAACCATCGCCGGTCAGGAATGCTTGTTGGCCAAGCCTCAAACCTACATGAATCTTTCCGGGGAATCGGTTCAGGCTCTCATGACTTGGTATAAGATCAAGCCGGAGCAGCTGCTTGTGTTCAGTGACGACATTAACCTGGATGTGGGGCGAATTCGTTGCCGAGCCAATGGCAGCCATGGTGGCCAGAATGGTCTTCGCAACATTATTGAAAAAATCGGTGACAAGTTTCCTCGTATTCGTTTTGGCGTAGGCAAGTGCCCTCCCAAGTTTGACCTTTCCAACTGGGTTCTGGCAAAGTTCCCGCCGGAAGATAAGCCTGTTTTTGAGGAAGCTCTTGAGAAGGTAAAGCCTCTGGTGGAATGTTACTTCAAGCTGGGCATGGAAAAGTGCATGGAACGTTATAACGGAAAGTAATATGAGCGAACTGAAAAAATTTGTACGAGAAATTCCGGATTTCCCTAAGCCGGGCATTTTGTTCCGCGATATTACCGGCATTCTTCAGAGTGCCGAGGGCTTTAAACTGGCTATTGACGAATTGCAGAAGATTGTTGAAGAAGCAAAGCCCGATGTAATTGTCGCCTTGGAATCTCGAGGCTTTTTGTTCGGAACACCCATCGCTTACAACCTTAACATTCCGGTGGTTCTTTGTCGTAAGAAGGGAAAGTTACCCTGCGCCACAGTCGAAAAAACTTATGATCTTGAGTACGGTTCTGCAACGGTTGAAATCCATAAGGATGCAATCCAGCCGGGACAACGTGTACTGATTATTGATGATCTGCTGGCTACTGGTGGTACAGCAAAGGCCGCCATTGACTTGGCAGAAATGCTGGGCGGTAAGGTTGTAAAGCTTGTTTTCGTCATGGAACTTCTGGGCCTTGAAGGTCGTAGAAAGTTGGATGGCTACGATGTGGGTTGCGTGCTAAGTTACGAAGGCGCTTAAATGAAAAAGACTCTTCCTAAGGAAGATTCATTTCTTTTTTATAAGATTTTAGACAAACTAAAAGAGTTGCATAATCATGATGAATGCGACTACTGCTGCGTAAATCAGTTTGAGACCGCTTCCGCAAAGGAATCCGACAAATGCTCCTGTGGCAGACTTCAGGGATACCTTGAGGTCTTTGCTGACTATTAATTCCCCAGTCAATGCGCCAAGGAAGGGCCAAACGATAACGCCCAGCAGGCCCTGGGGACCAAAGGGCAGGCCAATGATGGAAACCACCAGGCCAATATTGCAACCCCAGACTCCGGCCTTGCTTCCGCCGAATTTTTTGGTACTAAGAGATGGAATTACATAGTCCAGTGCGGTAATGAGCCCAGCTACAACAGCCATGGCAACAATCATAGTGGTGCTGAAGGTGACTGAAGGGTGAAAGCTCAGCAGAAGCAAGGCGGCCCAACTGAGGGGAGGACCGGGTAAACCGGGGGCAACGGATCCTACAAAGCCAGCGATTGCTAATATGATTGCGATGATAAGAATGATAACGTCCATAGCCTCAATATACAAATTCAAAAAGATGTAAAAATACCCTAAAATTTGGATTGTAATCTTTTTGCTTTCTTAATGTTTTTCTATATTTTCCATGCAAAAAGTAAGAGGTTCTATATGAAGATTTTACCTGAAGCATTAACGTTTGATGACGTTCTTCTCGTTCCCGCAGCATCCTCCGTTTTGCCGTCTCAGACAGACGTGAGCACTCAGCTTGCCCCAAACATTAAGCTCAACATTCCGGTGATCAGCGCCGCTATGGATACCGTTACCACGGCTCCTCTCGCTATCTCCATTGCTCTTCAGGGCGGTCTTGGCATTATCCACAAGAACATGTCCATCGAAGAACAGGCCGAAGAAGTCCGCAAGGTCAAGCGCTGGCAGTCTGGTATTGTGACCAATCCGGTGACCCTGGATGCAGACCAGCCGGTGTCTGCCGCATTCGAAATGCGCGCTATCCACAAGATCAGCGGTTTCCCCATCTTGTCCAAGGGCAAGTTGGTGGGCATGCTCACTAGCCGTGACCTCCGTACCATTACTGATTACAGCGTCAAGATTTCCAAGGTGATGACCAAGAACCCCGTCACCGCAAATCCCAAGATCAGTCTTGCCAAGGCTAAGGAACTCCTGGCCGAAAAGCGTATTGAAAAACTTCCTCTGGTTGATGCCAACGGCGCTCTCAAGGGCCTCATCACCATGACCGACATTTTGAAGCGCGAAAACAACCCCTCCGCAAGCCTGGACAAGAATGGCCAGTTGCTGGTGGGTGCTGCTGTCGGTACTTCTGCAAATACTCTGGAACGTGTTGCAGCCCTCGTTGACGCTGGCGTTGACCTGTTGGTTATCGATACCGCTCACGGCCACCACATCGGTGTCCGCAACATGGTGAAGACCGTTCGCAAGAAGTATCCCAAGCTCACCATCTGCGGTGGTAACGTCTGCACTCCGGAAGCTGTTACTGAACTTGCCAAGTGCGGTGCAAACATCGTTAAGGTGGGTATCGGTCCTGGCTCCATCTGCACCACCCGTATCGTGGCTGGCGTAGGCTACCCCCAGTTCTCCGCTGTTGTGGAATGCGGTAAGGCAGCTCGCAAGGCTGGCGTAAAGATTATCGCTGACGGTGGCCTCAAGTTCTCTGGCGATATCGTCAAGGCTCTGGCCGCTGGTGGTCACGCTGTAATGATCGGTTCCATGTTCGCAGGTACCGAAGAAGCTCCGGGCGAAGTCATCCTGGCTGATGGCCGTTCCTTCAAGAGCTATCGCGGTATGGGCTCTCTGGGTGCCATGGCTGCAGGTTCTGCAGACCGTTACTTCCAGGGTGGCATCAAGGAACCCCGCAAGTTTGTTCCGGAAGGCATCGAAGGCCGCGTTCCTTACAAGGGACCTCTCCGCGATACCATTTACCAGATCATCGGTGGTATCCACTCTGCCATGGGTTACGCAGGTGCAGCAAACCTGAAGGAACTCTATGACAAGGCTACCTTCGTTCGCATCACTGGTGCAGGCCTCCGCGAATCTCATCCGCATGATGTGACCATCACTAAGGAAGCCCCGAACTACCGTTCTGAAGGTTAATGAGATAATAAGTTACTGCGGGCTCTGATCGCTCGCAAAAAGTAAAAATCCCGTTGCAGTTTAGAACTGCAGCGGGGTATTTTTATATATTCAGAACAAAGTAAGAGGTAGGGATGAAGAGAATATCTTTGTTTGTGTTTTGGACTTGCTTCGCCTTTGGACTGAGTGCCTGCGGCGATGATGGAAATAGTACGAGTGCCGCTAATGGAAACGATACTGGTGCTGTTGATGAGATGTCTAGCTCGTTAGATGTTTCTAGTTCTTCGGTTGTGCCTGGAACATCTTTGCCCTCAAGCTCCTCGGAAAAAGTGCCTCTCGGAAGTTCCTCCAGCGTCCTTGAGGGCAGTTCGTCAAGTGTCCTCGCCGGCGACACCACAAAAGTTGCTTATTCCCTCAAGCCTTACAAAGGCCCTCTGCCCAATCCCCACAAGGGCTTTACTCTCCTTACCGAAGGCGAATGGAATTTCATTCCTGAATTTGAGTACGGTCCCGATAAAAATGGCGCCTGGAACCTGATTACTTACGGCTCCGGTTACCAGCGCTGGGATGAGTTGAATCCGGCAAAAGGCGTTTACGACTGGTCCGTGCTGGAAGATTTGCTGAACGTACTTCAGAAACATGACTTGGGTTACGCATTGCGCGTGTTTCCTTATTCACCCTCGTATATACGAAATAAGGATACGCCTGCAAGTGAATACGACTGGACTCCGGAATGGGTGTACAAAGAAGGCGCCCAGAAGGACTACGCTATCTTTCAGGATAACGGCGCACGTGCCCAGGTTCCCAGATGGGACGATCCAATCTATCTGAAGGCGGCTAAGGATTTTGCAACTGCGTTAGCCGCAAAGTATGACGGCGATCCGCGCCTGGAGTATATTGATGTTCGTACCTTCGGGGAATGGGGCGAATGGCACGTTTCCCACTTGGATGGTAGTGACATGCCGTCCTTAAAGGTTCAGAAGGAACTGTTGGATCATTACGCCTCTGTTTTCAAGAAGACTTTGCTTGCCTTGCCTTCTGATGGCTATGGTGAAATTTATACCTACGCCTTGAGCCTTGGAATTACCAAACGCGATGACGGCTTTATCGGAATTCCGGGAACTGCAGATTCCCTGGTGCGTGCTTACGAGGCGGGGCTTCCCACCATTGCAGAAAATATTGGCAGCTACGAAAGAATGCTGACCTTTGACAACAAGAGTTATATGAGGTGGACTCCGGAGCGCTGGGTTCACGAAATTACCACGGCTCATCTGACTTACTATGTGCTGGAACAGGAAAGCGATTGCGGCTTTCAGATCTACAACGAACACAAGGACTTGGCTGATTCCATGACTCATGTGATCGGCTACAACTTTATGGTGCAGAAGGCTGAATTGTTGACTGTGACTGGCAACACGGAAACCGTGAACACCTTGAACATCACTGTAAAGAATACGGGCATTGCGCCTTGCTTCTTTGACATCTACGTGGTGGCGGAATTCGTCAACAGCGAAGGCAAGGTCCTGGAACAGTTGGGCGAAACCATCAAGGTTGCCAAGGGAACCTTCAAGGACGAAATGGTCCGTGATTTCACGTTTGCCAATACGGTCCCTGCAAGGCAGACAAACGTAGCGGCGCTGCCTGGCGTTTCTGTGGCTCTTTCCATCTACGAAAGCGAAGAGGCTTTCAAGAGCGGCAAGAATCCCACCGTGCGATTCGATAACGACGGACTTCAGGCAAATAACAAGTTGCTGCTGAAACCTTAGCTGCGGAAAGTTCTCGCTCAAAAAATCTGTGGATTGTTTGAAAATGGCCTGCGCGGATTTTCGCTGCAGGCTTTTTTTATGACTCGGCTTTGCCGTTTCGCAATTTTCTCATGGCGTTACTGGCCATGTCGTGAACCTGTTTCTGCTGGGGAAACTTGTGGTAGGGGAGAATGCGGACTTCGACGTTTTCGTGCTTTGGATAATTTTGAATGTACTGCACGTTGGAGAGGAAAACAATTTTCCTGTTGGCGAAAGCTGATCCGGAGTCGGAACCGAATTGAGCGAGGGCGTGGTCCATTGCCCTGTAAATCATCTGGAATTCTTTCGTGTTGAAATCGGCGGTGGTGTAGGTGCCGATGATTGTGGCGGACTGTTCGCGAGACGAACTGCGCGATTTGTTGGAAAGAGAACTGTGCGCATCATTTGAAAGAGGTCTAAGCGATTCGTCGTATATTTCGGCGATGTAAGCACCGCCACCGGCACGCTCCTTGTGGGCGTAGTCGCAACTCCCGCCGACCCAGATGTAGAGTGTTTCGCTATCGAATTTCATTGGATGTATATATATATCTAAATCATGTTTTAATTTATTACTATTTTTATTGTGGTGGTATTGGAAAAAAAACAAAAATCCAAAAAAGGAGGAAAAATGAAAAAAATCGCAGCACTATTTGTTGTTGCCTTGATGTCTCTGGTCTTTAGTGGCTGTACCGCAACCCGTATTTATATGGATAAGGAATGGGTTCAGCCCCCTGCAAAGGTAAAGGTCCTTTTCACAGAACCCTACATTGAACGTATGGATGACTTGAGGGACGACCTGCCGGAATATGCAGATAATTTCCCTGAATGGTACAAAATCCAGCTTGCGAAAGGCTTTGAAAAGTATTCCTCTGTTCCTAACTACTCCTTTGAGGTCCTTTCCGATGATGATGTGACTTATGAACCGTTCGACATGGGCAGAAGAAGCATGGATATTCCTAGGCCCAATAACATCAGCGATGACGCTGATATCTACGTGCTTATTTACAATATCCGCTTTGGTCGAAACAGTGAAACTAGAATTTCTTCATCTACCAATGCTCAGGGCGTGACTGTCAGTAGTGAATCAACCCAGTACTTCTTCTTCTCTAAGGGCTTTTACGTGTATTACGACGCAAAGACCAAAAAGTGCATTGGCTTTGACGAATATGAACGTAGGTCTCCCTACAATTTCGTAGTGTCCAAGAGCGACTGGGAAACTGTAACGAATAACACTGTAAAGAGAATTATCGAAAAGACTCCATTGCAGTAATCGTTTAAATAGTTGCGCCAAGACGGCGAGCATCTTCAAGGGCGGTTGTGCTTTGCACATCGCCCTTGTCTTTTACGCTCCGCACAAGAATGCGACCGCAATCCTGAATGTTGAAGAACTTCAATGCCATTTCGTACTGGGTGGTGATGGCGTCAAAAAGGTTCTCAAGGCTGGCAGCTCCGCACAGCAACAGACATGCCTTATGGATGTGGAATGTGTTGCGCAATGGAGTGTGCAAGCGATCGATGCAAGCTGCCATCTGGGAACTGATACCATAGAAATAAACCGGTGAGGCAATGATGAGAACTTCTGCACGGGCGAGTGCTGCATAGACCTTGTCCATGTCGTCGTGGCGGGCGCAGGCGTTGCCTTCGCGGGTAAAGCAGGTGTTGCATCCGATGCAGTGGGCAATATTCATGCGGGCTACGTTCAGAATTTCCACTTCGTGGCCTGCAACTCGGGCTCCTTCCGCAAACGCATTTGCCAGAAGTTCCGTGTTGCCGTGAACGCGAGGACTACCTACTAGAATTAAAATATTACTCATATTTGAAAAAGTAAAAAAAAGGCCTGTTCCGAAGAACAGGTCCTTTAAAGTTTTGTGAGGTGTTCGCACGGAACTTGTCTGAGCGACTCTCGCTTGCTACTTATTCAAGCGTTCGGTAGCGGCAGCGACGCTGAGCAGGTCGGCTTCCTGGAAGGGCTTGCCAATCCACTGTAGGCCAACGGGCAGACCACCAGCCTTACCGCAAGGAACGCTTACGCCGGGGAGACCGGCCAGGTTCAGGCTAACGGTGTAGATGTCGCTCAAGTAAACAGCCATAGGATCGCTTTCGTTCATGCCGCACTTCAGCGGGAGACCCGGCATAGTGGGGCTGGCAATCACGTCGCATTCTTCGAAGGCCTTGTTGAAGTCGTCGGTAATGAGACGGCGAACCTTCTGTGCCTGAACATAGTAGGCGTCGTAGAAACCAGCAGAAAGAACGTAGCTGCCCAGCATAATGCGGCGCTGCACTTCCTTACCGAAGGCTTCGCTGCGGCTCATGGAGTACAGGTCGATCAGCTTGCGAGCATCCTTGCTGCGGTAACCGTAACGAACACCGTCGTAGCGGGAGAGGTTGGAGCTAGCTTCTGCAGTAGCGATGATGTAGTAGCTGGACACGGCGTGGCCGATGTTGGGGAGGCTCACTTCCTTGATGGTTGCGCCTTCTGCTTCCAGTTTCTTCAGCATGGCTTCGATGGCGGCCTTGCATTCTGCATCCAGACCGTCGCCAAAGTATTCCTTGGGAACTCCGATGACCTTGCCCTTTACGCCAGCGTCAAGCTTTGCGGTAAAGTCTTCTGCAGGGCGGGTGCTGGTGGTGTTGTCGTGGGCATCGACGCCAACGATTGCATTCAGCAGGAGTGCGGCATCCTTCACGGTAGAACCGAAGGGGCCAATCTGGTCCAGGGAGCTGGCGTATGCCAACAGACCGTAACGGGAAACGCGGCCGTAGGTGGGCTTCAGGCCGACAACGCCAGTGCAGGCGGCGGGCTGACGGATAGATCCACCAGTGTCAGAACCAAGAGCGCAAGCCACAGTGCCGCTGGCGACTGCAACCGCGGAACCACCGGAAGAACCACCCGGAACGCGGGTTTCGTCCAGCGGATTCTTTACGGGGCCGAAATAAGAGGTTTCATTGGAAGAACCCATGGCGAATTCGTCCATGTTGGTCTTGCCGATGATGATGGCGCCTGCAGCTTCCAGCTTTTCAACAGCGGTAGCGGTGTAGGGTGCCACAAAGTTTTCGAGAATCTTGGAAGCGGCGGTAGTGCGGGTTCCTTCAAGGCACATGTTGTCCTTGACTGCCACGGGAATGCCGTCCAGAGCACCCAGAGTCTTGCCTTCTGCACGACGCTTGTCGGATTCGGCGGCCTTGGCCAAAGCGCGTTCGTTGAGAACGGAAATGTAGGCGTTCAAATTCTTAGTTGCTTCAATCTGAGCGAGGGCAGCTTCGGTGAGCTTCACAGAAGTGGTGGCGCCGCTGGCCAATTGAGCTTGGAGTTCATCAATAGTAAGCATAAATTACCTTCCTCCGGACCATTTCATAATGTAGATGCCGACAACCATACCGATAACGCTGACCACGTTGATCTTAAAACTGCAGCCGATGGCGAGCTTGATCAAGTACAGGTCCAGAACGAGAGGTTCCGGCTTGTCGGGGAAACCGATGTTGAAATTGAAAGATGAAACAAAGAAGTTGTGGACAATGTTGTTGTATCCACCGGCGTTCATCAATTCACCGAGCTGACCGAACAGAACGCCCAGGCATTCACCCAGGACTCCGCCGATCACCAGGCCCAGTACAATGAAAAGCACGAGACGTGCAAAAGTGTTCTTCGAATTCATGGCTTAAATAATAGAAATTTTTGTTTTTGGCGCCCACGCGGGGGTAGCTTTCGCAGCTCAGTTTTCCTCAAAAAATCAAAGCTCGAACCTCGAGCCTCTTACCTCGTACCTCGAACCTCAAATGCTCCAGTCGATAGGTTCCAGGCCTTTGCTCTGGAGGTAGGCGTTGGCCTTGCTGAAGTGCTTGCAGCCAAAGAATCCTCGGTATGCAGAAAGGGGACTAGGGTGGGGTGCCGTAAGAATCAGGTGACCGCGGCCTTTAGCCACAAGTTCCTGCTTCTTAATGGCGAAACTGCCCCATAGCAGGAAAACCAGGTTCTCACGAGTCTGGGAAAGCCTCTGGATGATGGTATCCGTAAACTGCTGCCAGCCGATTCCTGCATGGCTTGCTGCCTGATGGGCGCGAACCGTGAGGGATGCGTTGAGTAGTAAAATCCCCTGCTTAGCCCAGGATTCCAGGTTGCCGTGGGGTGGCGGATTGATGCCCAGGTCGTCGTGAAGTTCCTTGAAAATATTCAGGAGAGACGGGGGCGGTTCAATACCCATGGGAACGGAAAAGCAAAGTCCGTGGGCCTGTCCCGGATTGTGGTAGGGGTCCTGACCGATAATTACAGCCTTCACCTTGTCTACGGGGCAAAAGTCCAATGCGGCAAAAATCTTGGAACCCGGCGGATAAATTACCTGCCCGGCGGCCTTTTCCTTGACCAGGGTGTCCTTAATTTGTTTGAAATACGGCTGCTCGAACTGGTCGTTCAGCAAGTTCAGCCAGGATTCTTCAAGTTTTACAGTCATAATCGATGCTTGCCGAGGCTCATGGTTAGTGAAAGTTGACGTTGAACCAGCCCTTGGTTCTGTCAGAATTCTTGGCGATGCCACAGGCAACTGTGGTGTACTTGGTGCTGCTCATGTTCAGATAGTGACCAATGTAAGAGTAGTCTTCGCTTTTGGATGGGTTTCGCTCGCCACTTTCCACTAGTTTCTTTTCGTCCCACATCATTTCCAGGTAGGTATCTACGATTTCTTTTTCGGTTTTGATCCAGGACAGATTGATGTTTGGACCAGAATTTTGTGCGAACTCGCCGCAATCGCCGAAATGGCCGTGGGCCTTGTTGGACTTGAGATCTGCTGCAGCTTCTTTATCTGCACAAGTCTGCTTTGTTTCGGGTGCTAAAGTAAGAGGTTTCAGGTTTTCGGTGGCACGGTACTTGTTGATGACGTCTAGACAGTAGTTTCGCCAGCTCGTAGCTTCATCAGAAGCTCCGCTGGAGGAATCGTCGCCGCAGGCACTGAACGTAAGGGATACCGCAACAGCTGCGGTTATCGAAAACATTTTCAAAAAATTGAACTTCATAGAAAACCTCGTTTCGATGAAATAATTTAAACTCTTTTGGCTAAGATGGCTGTCTTTTCGCCTGCAACGCGGGTGTAGAATAGAATCGCCTCGTTCTTGCCCTTGGGCTTGAGACGTTTGATTTCTTCGTCGGGGTCGACTTTGACGCCGCGGAGTTTTAAGGTCAGCTTGCCTGCGTTATGGCGCTTCAGCATGTCACGGACGGCGCTGGTAGAAATTTCGCATTTGTCAAGAACTTCAAAGTTCGCAAAAGCGGGGGAGGGCAGCGGGCTTCCGCAACTCACATAGGCTATGCCCTCGGAAATGAGGTGCGCCTCGGGAGCTGCCGCCAATGCCACGTTACCGAACAAGTGACTACGAATCAGGAGGGCGGTGGGTTCCGCCAAGTATTCCGCCACCTCTCCAACAGGTAAGTCGTTTTCGCTGGTGGCGTTTCTAAAACTGCGTTCGCAACCGGGCAGGTCGTGTTCTGCATCCTTGTTGGAGGCCGCCTGAATTTCGCTGAGGGCGCCGCACCAAATTGCGTCGGAGCCGTCGGCAGCCTTCACTACATCGCCGGACTTGTCCACCATAATGGCGCGGACCTTGCCGGGGTTCTTTGCCAATGCGCCGAACAGAACCAGAAGTTCGCGGCAGTCGGAATGGCTGCCCAAATAGACTAGTTCTGCATCAGCGGGAATTTCGTCGGTGGGGTAGCCAGGAGGCAGCTTCGCCATGCCGCCCTTGTAGTGGCGTGAAATTTCCAGAACTTCTTCAAAGGTGGGTGTTAGGTTGCGAAGGTCTCGCTGGTTCTCGCCTTCCACCGCGCGACGGGCCGGATCGATGGTGAAATAGTCTGCGGGATACTCGCTTCCGCAAGCATCGGCCTGTTTTGCAATTTCGCGGACATCCGCTAGAATCGTGCAGTCTGCGCCATCGGTGAGGGCGGAACCGCGCATCACGTGAATGTTGTGTCGGTACATGGCCTGACGATCTTCGTCCAGGTCCACGCCGGTTACATTAAAATCCGCCGGAATAAAGTAGCTGTCGCCACCCATGCCGCAGCACAAATCGTGCACGTTGCCCGGTTCTATGTTCCACAAGTTCGCCTTGTATTTGCTGATGTCCTGGGCTGTACTCTGCTCCAGGGCCAGACGGTCGCAAAGGAGAAACACATCGCTGCCGAGCGGTACGTTTTTCCCGGAACCAACCTTTACGGCGTCCTTGCCAAAAAATTTCTCGCGGAACTTTGGGACTATGGCCATGTAGTCCATAATGGCCGCGCGTTCTTCGTTGCTATATCCCGCTTTATTCAACGCTGTAGAAACCTGCAAGGCGTCCATCTTGCGTTTAAACGCGTTCTGGATAAATTCCTGCACGGCGGGAGATGTAAGCAATTCAAAGTTCTGCATAAGTCAAGGAAAAAGATAGTATTTCTTTTAAAATGTAGGACGCGACGATATTTTTACCAATAGTTAACGAATAGATTCCTTTAAAAAGACTAGATTTAAGGTCATGGGAAAAATAAAGAGGAATTTCATTCTGGCGTTTGGGTGCTTTGGAATGGTTGTTTTGGCCGGCTGCAATAATGGTGCGTCCGGCGACAGTGAAGAATATGACTTTGAACTGATCGAGAAACAGTCTAGCACGTCGGTTTCTTTTGATACTGCTTACTTTGGGGGTGTTTCTTCGGTTGTTGAAATACCCGAAATTTCTTCAAGTGCTGTTATTCTCGGTTCTAGTTCAAGCCTGGATCATCCTCGTTCCAGTTCCAGCATGATGCCGCCTCGATCTAGTTCTTCCGAGGCACCGCCTCCGCCACCTTCGTCCGACTCGAAGCAGGTACTTTTCAATCCCTACATTGTAGGTGCCGACATTTCCCGCTTCCAGGAATACGAATCCTACGGCACTAAAATTTACGATGTAGACGGAACAGAAAAGGATATCTTTGCTTTGCTTCGTGACCATGGGTTTAACGCTGTCCGCTTAAAGACGTTCCTCAGTCCCAAGGCTGCCTACGGTTATGCCGCTGCGGGTTGTGGTCAGGATAGCGAAGCCTTTGGCGATAAGGAACATGTGGTGGCCTATGCCCAGAAGGTGAAAAAGGCAGGCTTTACCTTCCTGCTGGATATCCATTATAGCGACGTCTGGGCGGATCCGGACACGCAGATTATTCCCGAACGCTGGCGCAAGGTGGCAAACTCCGACGCCATGGCGGATTCCGTTTACAATTATACCTACGATCTTATGGCTGCCCTCAAACAGGTGGATGCCCTACCGGACATGGTTCAGGTGGGTAACGAAATTACCAACGGCATGCTTCGAGACTTGCCTACCAGCA
>JAKSIE010000067.1 GCA_024398995.1 Fibrobacter sp. | reverse complement strand
TTTCTGCCGTGGCCAAAAAGCAGGAAATGGGCATGTGGTACGCCGAAGAAGACATCATGGTAGGCTAAGCGCCGCTTAACAGCCCTGCTTTTTCTATTTTTTCAATATGGCTTCTAAACAATTTGTAGTTATCGGCCTCGGCAATACAGGCTACTTCCTGGCACGTCACCTGACCGCCCTTGGTCACGACGTCATGGTTGTGGACCCTAGCCCCGAGAAGATCCAAGACATTTCCAACCAGGTAGCTCAGGCTGTGGTTGCCGACGGCACCCGCAAAAAGCAGCTCCAGTCCCTGCCCCTGGCCAAGGTAGACAGCGTCATCTGCTGTATCGGCGAAGACCTGCAGGCCTCCCTCCTTACCGTGTTAAACCTTAAGGAACTGGGCGTCAAGCACATTATCGCAAAGTCCAGTAGCCCCGCCCACACCACCATTCTCGAAAAGCTGGGTGTGGCAGACATCTTCCATCCGGAACGCGACATGGCCATTTCCCTGGCCGAACGCTTGAACCGTCCCAACATGCTGGACTACCTGCCCTTTATGGAAGGCTTCTCCATCGTGGAGCTGGCCTGCCCCGAAAGCTTCTGGGACAAGACCTTGAAGGACTTGAACCTTACCCACAAGTACGGCATCCAGGTTATCGCAATCCGCGACCCCTTGGAACCCACTCCCAAGATCGGTAACATCGCAGACTATCCCCTCAAGGAAAACGACGTGCTGTTCGTGATCGGCCCCAACGAAGCTCTGGACAAGTTCAAGGGCTAAGGATCAAGGGGTGATAACAAAAAAGGCTCGGTTCAAACCGAGCTTTTTTCTTTTGTCCTTTCGGACTAGATAATGTCCTTAGAATACCGGACGTGTATTAGCAGCCTTGGGCTTGGACTTTTGGTTCTTGATTCGCTTTTCGGTAGCCAAGGTTCTATGGGTTACGGTGCCCACCGCAAAGTAGCGGTCGTTCTTTTGAACGATGGCGGTAGCGGCATTAAGAACCTTAACTGCAAACCACTGCTGGTAGAGGTTCAGGACCTTTTCCTTGAGAGGGGATTCCTCGGTAATTGATGGAGGTCCGGAAGGCTTGCCATACTTGAGCGTGAACTGCCTGGACATGTAGTCCGCAGCCTCAAAGGACTTGAAAAGGCGGTTACGTTCAACGCGTCCCGTACGGATTTCAAAAGAATAGAACTTGTCATTCTTGTTGAATATGAAGTCCACCTGGACCGGAAGTTCGCCGAACATATAGACGGGAATAACAACTCGTTCGCCCTTACCACGCTGACCGTAGGGTTCGTAACCCAGTTTCATCACTTCTTCGATGACGGTTTCGCGGGAGGCGCCAAAGGGGATGCCAGCAAAATCATTGTAACGCTGAGCACATACTTCTATGGATAGAAGCAGCGTCAAAATAGCCACAATGAAACCGAATCTTTGCACAGTAATCTCCCTAGTACCAATGTAAAAGATAGTAAACTTTCGTTATAAGATAAGTTAAAATCGTTAGATTTCAAAGAAAATGCCATAATTAGCTATATTTTTTCGTATGTCTAGCACTTTTGGTAAAATTTTTTCCGTAACAACCTGGGGTGAATCCCATGGTGCAGGTGTGGGATCCGTCCTGGACGGCTGCCCTGCCGGTCTCCCCATCAGCGAAGCCGATATCCAGGCAGAACTGGACCGTCGACGTCCCGGCCAGAATAAACTGACCACTCCCCGCGATGAAAAGGACCAGGTCAAGATCCTTTCTGGCGTTTTTGAAGGAAAAACCACAGGTACGCCCATTTCCTTTGCAGTTTTCAACGAGGACCAGCGTAGCCACGACTATTCCGAAATCCAAAAGTGGTACCGTCCGGGCCACGCAGACCTGTGCTACGACGAAAAATATGGCTTTAGGGACTACCGCGGTGGTGGACGTAGCTCCGCCCGCGAAACCATCGGCCGCGTTGCCGCCGGTGCAGTAGCCAAGAAACTTTTGAAGCAGGTTGCAGGTACCGAGATCATCGCCTGGGTGAACTCCATCGGCAAGGTGGACTGTGGCCCCCTGAACCTGAACGAACTGACCTTGGATCAGATTGAAGCGTCTCCCGTCCGCTGCCCGGACCCCGAGGCTAGCGCCAAGATGGAAGAAGAAGTTCTGGAAGCACGCCAGAACATGGATAGCGTAGGCGGCACCGTGTGCCTGCTGGTCAAGAACCCTCCTATTGCTCTGGGCGAGCCGGTGTTCGACCGACTGGACGCACTTCTGGCGCAGGCTATGCTTTCTATTCCTGCCAGCAAGGGCTTTGAAATCGGCAGCGGTTTTGCCGCAGCCCGTATGCACGGCAGCGAGCACAACGACGAAATTTTCTTCGACGGTAACGCCTACCGTACCAAGACCAACAACGCTGGCGGCTCCTTGGGTGGCATCAGCAACGGCGAACCCATCTACTGCAAGATTGCATTCAAGCCCACCGCAACCATCAGCCAGGAACAGAAGACCGCAGGCCGTGGTGGCGAGAACGGAACCTTGGCTGCACGCGGCAGACACGATCCCTGTGTGGCAGTTCGTGCTCCGGTTATCGTAGAAAGCATGGCGGCATTGGTGCTGGCAGACTTGTTTTTGCAACAGAAACGACATTGTCTGTAATGATGCAGGGGGCTTTGCCCCCTGGACCCCCGGGCCAAAGTTTGCTGTGCAAAATTTGGCGCCTAACGGCAGTGACGGAGTATAGTGCAAGCGATTGGTTTATGCAGGGGGCTTTGCCCCCTGGACCCCCGAGCTAAAGCCCTAAGTGATCATTAGCCTGGACCTGTTTAGGGACAGCAAAGGATATTTCTAAGTGGTTGATTGCCTCAACAAATTCAAGCAAATTTGTGCCGCCTACTACTGGGCGGCCTATTTGCTGCACCACGCAGTATGTCTTCGACCAGGCGAACCTCTGAAAAATTCCCGACTCGTTGTGGTGGGAAGTTTCCGTGCCGGAGGCGCCGGCAAGACACCTTTTTGCCTAAAGCTTGCCAAGGAACTCTTAATGCAAGGGAAAACCGTGGCCGTTCTTTGCCACAGGTTCGCCTTTGACGAGAAACAGATGTACCGCCAAGCTCTGGATAGTTTCATCCAGCAGGGCAAGGCAGAAGTAATCGCCACAAGCAACCGCTACAGGACTGCGCACGCATTGGACCAGCGGACACAGGACCGCGATAAAGTTTCTCCGGACTTCATCCTTTGCGACGATGGCTTTGAAGATAGTCGCCTTCGACCCGATGTAATCTTCAGGTTGGACTGGGAGAAGGCGCCTACGGACATCAACCAGCTGATTCCCGCAGGCAAGTTCCGCAGCCTCAGGCAGGACCACCTGAAGGACGAGCCGCGGACAGTCCCCCTCAAGTGCTTCGGCACCGCACCCGACGTCATCTTCAAGATCGAAAGCATTACCAATGCCGCAGGCGATTATCCAAAAAACAAACAAAGTATCGCAATCTGCGGACTAGGAGATCCTCAGCGATTCTTCAATGACCTCAAAAAAGAGGAATATCCTCTCCACAAGACAATCTGCTGTCCGGATCACGACAAGGATTTTCAGCAGAAGGTGGAAAAGGCTCTGCAGCAGTATCCCGATTCCAACATCATCATTTCAGAAAAAGATTCCGTCAGGCTTTCAAATCAGGTCCTGGAAAACCCCAAAGTCTATATAGCCCGACAATCCGTCACTATTACAAAGAAGATCGTACTTTAAATTTCGTTATTGTTATATTTTTTTTCCAAAGAAGGAAATGAGAATATGACTAGAACCGAAAGAATTTCACAGTTACTGGATGCACTCTGCAATGGTATCCCGGAAAGAGAATCCTATATCCAGTTAGGTTTCCTCGCAACTGTCGCTGGCGCCCCTCTCTACATTTACGGACGTCCTGGTTCGGGCAAATCTCTCATCGCCAACCGCTTGGCCGCAGCCCAGAAGAATCCCCGCATCCTGAAAGTAGGCCGCCGTCAGCAGAACTTCCCAGACAAAGTAAGCGACTTTGACATCATCATCTTCCAGAGTTTCAACTCCACAGACGATGACACCAAGGAAAATATCCATACCGCCATTTATGACCGCAACAATGCTGCCCTCATTTTGACAGGTGACCAGCGCCCGGAAACTGCGCTGAACAACATCGACGTGGCCGACCACATCGTTCTTTCCATGTCTCTTCCTGAAAGCCTTTCTCCCAAGGCTTTGTGCAGCCTTCTGCAGGATCAGTCCAAGCTGAACGAGCCCAAGATTCCCGAAGGTCTCACCCTTACCCAGGAAGAACTTCTGCAATGGTTCAAGGAAATCAAGGATATCACCCTGTCCGAAGAAACATTGGCAGTCATCGCCAAGATTGCAGAAATCTGCGACAAGCATGATATCTACGTTCCGATCCACAAGTGGATTGCCTTGACCAACATCATGAAGACAATAGCCTTCTTCAACGGAAGAACCGAGACCCGTTTCACGGACACCTTCTTCCTGGGCACTCCTATCTGGGGCAAGTCCAATGCGAACGCTGCTATCAGCGGTAATTTCAACAACATTGTTCAAACAGTCCTTCTCAAGGATGTTGCGGAGACACTCAACACGCCTTACGATGCGGATGCAATCAATTCTAAGGTCAAGCACCTTCTGCATAGAAGTAACAACTTGTACGAAACAAGAACGTTCAACAATGAAGCCTGCTTGTATTACCGCATTACTATCGCGGGCGAAATCACTCCGTTGTATGTTCCTCTCCGCTACATCGAAACTGAAGAAGATTTCAATCCCTACAACGAATTGAAGCGAATCGAGCCCCGTGTCCGTTGTAACTACCACGGAACCCCCAACTGCTCCATCTCTATTGACCCCAGCGTCAAAGGTGCAGGCCTTCGCGGCTCCTCCATGCAAAGCAGCAGCAGTTCAGCCAAGTTCGAAGACTACGCCAAGCTGCCGACATACGTTATTCGCGAAAACGATCCCGATATTATCGCCAAGAAAAAGGCATCTATCGAAGAACTCAAGAAAGAAACTGATTTGCAGCTAGAAAAACAGACCCAGCTTCTGCTTGCTATCCGCGACATGTATCGAGCAAACAAGGCCTACCGCAACGACTTGTTCTGCAACACCGAAATCTTCGACAAACTCCAGGATAACCTCCGCGAAGTATTCGAAAAGGTTTCCGCCATCGCAGCCAAGGTCAAGGAAACTTCGGCTCTGTTCAACGAAATCAAGTAAAATTACATATTTGCGATTCCCGACACATCGTCGGGAACCTCAGGGCGAACCACCAGCAAAACCGCATTCTGCGAGATGATCACGTAACGTTCACCGTTTACTTCCAGTTCTGTTCCGCTAGCATGCAGATAAAGGGCTTCGTCTCCCTCCTTTACCTGGAGAGGAACGTAGTTTACCGCATCATTATTGTCCCCGCGGAACACCGCATCAGGATCCTGATTTGCAGGAATCGGATAACCCGGGCCCACCTTAACCACAAGGCCCGTGTGTACAGCATCGTGTTCCTTGACGCTAGGCGGCAGATAAAGACCACTGCTGGTTTTATTGGCAGCATCCAGGGGTTTAATCAGGATTCGGTCTCCGATGACAACAATATTCTTTAACGGATTCAACATAAAACCAAAGATAGAATTCTATATATTGGTAGTATGATTTTCGTTGTTCTATGGACAGCAATATTGGCCTTCATCGCCGTGTATCTGGGCAGGCAGCCCAAGATTCAAAATTGGCTTAAGGTACTGTGGCGAGCCCGACGCTGGAAGCGCTGGGTTATTGTGTTCGTAGTCATCATCGGGGCCATAGCAGTTACATACTGGAAACATCCGAAAATCGAGGAAAAAGTCATCGACATTCCTGCGATGTTCTACGGGTATTCCGCAAATGCAGTCCACAAGATTGATTCTGCGGGCAAGATAAAGTTGGAACCTGTACTTGACCTGAGCAAGCCCAAGGCCGAATTAGTCTACGTGCTGCCGCTCGTTATAAACTCCTACAATGAAATTGTCTCCAAGCCCACCATGCCCGTGCTTACTCGAATGGATGATACCTTGGTTATCGAAATGCGAGGTTACAAGCAATTCAAGAATCGCGCCATCCTTTTGACAAAACTCCTAAAAAAGAACCTGGGCAACCGTTACGACATCAATATCAACGTAGGTGAAAATTCCGTTCACACGCTCCAGATTGCTTACATCGGAAATCCATGGAATGTGGAACAGCTCTGCGCCTTGCCCGTGCTTGAGGCGGCTCGAGTAAACCAAATTGACCCCGCCCTCCTGATGTCCATCATCAAGCATGTTTCCGATTTTGATTTCAACTTCAAGGGAACAAAGGACAAGCGTGGAATTCTCCTGCTTGCAGATGGGATGGGCTTAGAGCAAATTTATATGGGCGCAGAACGACTGGGTAAATTACTGAACATAGGTATTAGCCGTGAAAACGCTGTGGCCACCTTCTATCCGGATTACGGCATTGGTGACAAGCCCGAAAACTGGAAGCAATCTCCCTTGGCTAAGAGCTGGGTAGACCAAGTTTTATCGGACGTTTCCTACTACAAAGAAAACGGGCTGCGCATTTAGCATAAATTTAATTTCACATCTCTCGGCTTTTTCTATCTTTGATTTCGTGATTCAAGTACAGAATGTTTCCAAGTCTTTTGGCATGCAAGTCCTTTTGGACCAGGCTAGCTTTATGGTGGGCGCTCACGAACGCGTGGGCCTTGTAGGTCGTAATGGTTGCGGTAAGTCAACCTTGTTCAAGATGATTCTTGGCCAGGAATGCCTGGACGGTGGCGTCATCGATATCCCCAAGAAGTACACCATCGGATACTTGCAGCAGCACATCAACTTCACCCACGCAACAGTTCACGAAGAAGCATGTAGCGTGTTGAAGCCCAATGAAGACGGCTGGCTTGAAGAGCACAAGGTGGAGGCAATTCTCTTTGGTCTTGGTTTCGATGAAGAATCCATGCACAAGGATCCCATGCTCCTTTCCGGCGGTTTCCAGATTCGTCTGAACTTGGCAAAGGTGCTGGCTTCCGAACCGGACATGCTTTTGCTGGACGAACCTACCAACTACCTGGACATTGTGTCTATGCGTTGGCTCAGCCGCTTCCTCAGAAACTGGAAGGGCGAAGTTCTGCTTATCACCCACGACCATCACTTTATGGACGAAGTCTGTACCCATACCGTAGGTATTCACCGCCATAAGATCCGTAAGGTCAAGGGCACCGTCGAAAAGCTCCGCGAAACCATCGCCGAAGAAGAAGAAGTGGCAATGCGAACCCAGGAAAACGAGGCCAAGAAAAAGGCTCAGCTGGATCAGCTCATCGAACGTTTCCGTTACAAGGCGGCCAAGGCTGCCATGGTGCAGTCCAAGATTAAGGCCGCAGCAAAGCTTGCTAATGGCGAGCGCCTTACCCACGAACGCAACCTGGAATTCAGCTTTACGGAAGCCCCCTTCCCCGGCAAGAGAATGCTGCAGATTCACAATCTGGCATTCAAGTACGGCGACGGTCCGGAACTTTTCTGCGACCTGGAATTTGAAGTTTTCAAAGGGGACCGCATTGCAATCATCGGCCCTAACGGCCGCGGTAAAACCACGTTGCTGAACTTGATTGCCAAAGAACTTGAGCCCACTACCGGTGAGATTTGCCACAATCCCAATTTGCAGATCAACTACTTCGGCCAGACAAATATCAACCGTCTGAATCTGGAAAACAATGTCGAGGAAGAAATCGCCAGCGCCATTGCAGAAGTGTCCCAGAAAAGCCGCGCCCGTGGACTTGCAGGCCTCATGATGTTCAGCGGTGACAACGCCCTGAAAAAAATCAAGGTGCTTTCCGGTGGCGAACGCAGCCGCGTGCTGTTGGGCAAGATTCTCGCAAGCCAGTGCAACATGCTGCTGCTTGACGAACCTACCAACCATCTGGACATGGAGTCCATCGAAAGTCTTATCGACGCATTGGAAGACTACGAAGGTACCGCCATGGTGGTGACCCATGATGAAGAACTGCTCCACGCATTCGCAAATCGCCTTGTGGTTTTCGATGGCGGCAAGTGCCGCATTTTCGAAGGCTCCTACAAGGACTTCCTTGAAAAGGTGGGTTGGGTAGCCGAAAAGAAACCCGGCGGAATGGACAGCGAAAATGCAAAGCTTTCAAACATCGACGTGACCAAGGATGCCGCGCCCGTCGCCTCCCAGGCTCCCTCCGCAAAGATGGACCGCAAGGCCCGCGCCGACTACATTGCAGAACGTTCCAAGGTCGTCAAGCCCCTAGAAAAGGCCATTGCCAAAATCGAAGAGGACATTGCCAAGGCCGAAGAACTCTCCAGCGAGCTGGAGGCAAAACTTGTGGCCGCCTCCGAATCCGGCGACGGCGCTGCCATTACCGCAGTAGCCAAGGAAATGGACGACAACAAAAAGAAAATCGACGATCTCTACACTCAGTACGAGGTAAAGAACGCCGAACTTGAAGCCGCCAAGGATAAATATCCTCTGGACTAATGACTACGCCTGATTCCCATGCTATAGGTGTCGTTGCTTTCGCCCGCAACGCTCTTACCAGAGCGGATTTTCACCTTGACTTTGCTGATGTAGACACCAGTTCCCACAAGGCGTTTCTTATCGCTTAGGCCATTCCATTCAAAGAAGATGTTTCCCGGATTATCGTAGCAATTGGACCTGTCAGGATCATTTGCATTGTAGAATACCGTAGCATCGTTACAGCGGATAGAACCCTTTACATGGTTTACGTAACCACCTAGGTGCGTAAAGTAGTAGTTCTCGTAATCTATCCTGATGGTGGCCAAGGCAGAATCCTTATTCGCAGACGACGACAGGTTCATCATGATCTCGGAAGCAAGTTCACCAATATTGAAGTTGAGCAAAGCGCCTGGCTTTCCAGTTTCTTCAACGATTTCGTTTACAGTCTTATTCGTAGGAACGAGAACCGGAGCGATGTCCTTCTTATGTTCCCACTGTTCCTCGCTATCACCAAGTTTCACAATTCCCGGCACCTTCACCTGAGTACGTTGCTTACCGGAAATACGGACCTTGGGATTATTGAAATGAGGATCGTTTCCGCTCAAGTCCTTCAATACGCCAGGAATCAACTTGATGGAATCGCCCAGCACAGGCAAGGTCCCGTTGGCTGTACGCCTAAAGATAATTCTGAACACGTTTCCCTTGGAACTGGTTTCCACGGAATTGAAAACCAGGGAATCAGAAATGTTCAAGGAGTCCCTGTAGATGGCGAAGGAGGAAGCCCCTTCCGTAATCTTGGTGGAGGTGCCTTCACTCAAGTTCACCGTCAGAATACTGAAATCGTCATTCTTAGGTTCAATAATTGCACTGAGAATCACAGGGCCCACATGGTCTTCGATGGAGGCACTCATTCCGAGCTTTACCGTATCCCCGGAATCCTCGTCCTGATAAGTGTAATGGTATTTAATGGAACCCGTGTAGACCTCGTCGGAGGCTCCCGTAAATACGCTCTTCAACAAGTCCTTTCCATTGCGGACAACCAATGTGGAATCGTTAACCATCAGCGGGCTAATAGCATCCTTACCAAAGAAATCATGGAAAGCGGATTCGCCAAAATTCCAGGACAATGTATCCGGAATGTTTTCGCCGAAAGGCTTGCTGAAAGGAATCACAAGACTGTCGGGAATACCATTGCCATCCACGTCAAACATCTTGGCGTGCGAAACGAAAGGTACGGGCGGTTCCTTGAAATGGATGTTCTTCCATGAAATTTCATTGCTGACATAGTCACTGCTAACCTTGAAGGACGCATTCACCATAGCCGCCTCGCCAACCACATAGAAGGAGGCATAGCCAGAGGAATCCGTCATCACGGAAGTTACAATCTGTCCCCGTTCGTCAAGGAACGTCAGGGAATCCTTTGTAATCAAGTTCAAGGGAACAATGCAATCGTTGCAGACCGTACCCACATAAAGCACAGCCACCTTCAGGGGAATTCCCTCGGGATAAGTGACGTGGGCCAACAGCGTATCGTTCTTAGGATCCTCACCCAGTCGCAGGCCACGCAGGTTCAAGCCCGTGGGATCAAGAACCTGCAACGAATCTGCTGGATTAAATACATCAACGAATGCGATATCCGGCTTGGGATATTCGGGCACCACAAAAGAAACCATCTGGAACTGGGACACGTCAGAAGCCAGGTAACAAATCAGAACGTAGTTGCCAGAAGGCAAAGACCTGGAACGTACAATGGCGCTTGTATCGATGGAGAATCCAGCCATGTTCTCGCTGATGTTAATGCCACCATAGTTTATGCCCGGCTCAAGAATCTTGCCTTCCTCAGGCAGGTTGCCACCCGTCAGCGTGAATACGGACTGGGCAGCCTTCTTCTCCACCTTGGAAACGCTGGACACATCGCAGCTCAAGGATTCATCCACCAGCAGCTGCATCAAGTTATAAGAAATAATACCATCGCCAGAGGGAACCTCTTCTGTGTAGTAAGTCTTCTGGGTGCGCAAATTGATGGACGTACGCATCTTGAAGTTGGATCCAGCCGCATTACGTTCCGAGAAGAAAATATGGAAAGGATATTCCTGACCTTCCTTAAGTTTCAGCTTAGGATCATTCTGACCAATGGTATCCAGGAGTACGCCCTTTTCTGCAGGATTATGACAGCCGCCAATGTCCACCACAAGACGGTTATTGATAAATACCCACACATCGTCATCACCACGGAATTCAAAGTACTGGCCCTTCACATACTGGAACTGGGCCGAGATCTTCATGGCAAAACTATAGTTATGCTTCTTGAATACCCCATTCGATGAAGTACCAAGCTGATTGTCCCAGTCAAACTTCGGGTTCCTTACCGTCTTTGCGGAATCAAGATATTCCAGGTCATCCACAGGGAAGAAGCCACCATCTTCATGTGCCTCGGAAATATCGGCCAGCCAAAAGCCCTCTTCGTCCAAGGCCAAGTCAATATCTCGGCAAACGCCATTGGTGTAAGTGTTACCGAATTTATCCTGGGCAACCACCACAGGAATAAACCACTTTTCGATTTCGTGGGCTGCGGAACATTCGTACCAAGGATACAAAGCGGAGTCAACACGGGCCGGATAGCCGTTAACCAACGTATCCTGCACCATACCCGTGGTATAACCACCACCATCCATATGCCATGCAGATTGACAAGTATTATTGGAATCCAATTTTCCCGAGGAGTCCCTGTAGGTGACCATGGTGTAAGCGTTACCTTTGTAGATATTACCAAAGTCCACATCAATGCTGTCGTGGAAAGCCTCACCAGCCCAGTCCACCACCAGGGCAGAAATCTTCATCGTCGGACAGAGACCAAGATGGCCTGTATATTTTTCCTCAAAAAGAGGAGCGCTGCTGGTCGTGGGATAAGGACGAATCCAGACCGTGTCATGCAAAGCCATCATGGAATCCAGTACAATAGGGTCTCCATCGCCAATACCCTTGGCTGTATAATGCTCGTAACCGAAAGCTTCTCGGAATCGAACTTCCCAGGAATCCACATGCTTAAAGGAAAGAGCCTGGTACCAGCCGCAGGTATCCTTGGAAAAAGGTCCCATCTTCAAAGTATCCTCATTGACAATCATCATGGGAGACATGTTTTCCCAAGGACTCTTAAGACGTATGACCTTGAATTCCAACGGAGCATAAATCATTTCATACGAACCACCGGAATTGGTATAAAGCCAAGCCTCGTAAACTCCCTTGGGGAAAAGGGAGGAAATACAAGGACGATCGGAATCCTTGGTCCAATAACGTTTGCCCTGGTTGTTGGAAGAGTAGAAGTTGACCAGAGCACCCCATTCGTTACAACTATTCCAGTCGTTCTTCTTGATAGACGTGGGAAAATCATAGTGGTACCAGAACGGAAACTCATCCTTTTCCATCGCCACCGGATTGTTGGCAATGTTACCACCTACAGTAATATGGACTGCACTGTCCTTGAGGGTGGAGTTCGTACGCCAAGGATGATAAACATGCAAAGTCTTGGTGGAGTCGAAGCATTCCCCCAAAGTACCCATCTTTGTATCGATTGTCGGAACATCAGTTGTTCCATCAATAAAAATAGTGTCCGCAAGACCCAGGTATCCAGACAAATCAATATCACCACTTGCAGGCACAGACAAGTATTCGGCATTGTGACGAATAAAGTAGGCAGTCTGCATCGGGTTAGCTTTCATCATCGCCGGAGAAATAGCACCTGCGAACCAGCCGCAAGTGGACTTATCATCCTGAACAAAAAACATCAGGGAAGTATCAGCACCAAAAACAATCTGAGGCAAAGCCTTGTTGCCCCAGGGACTCTTGAACCAGACCACCTTGGAGCCCGGGGGAGTTAAACTGATTGTATGGGAATTTGCGTCCGTATAAACCCAAAGTTCGTTATCGGAAGCAAAAAAGCTTGTCATGGAGAACTTGACTTCAGTACCACCCTCACTCCAAGGAACGCTTGTTGCACAACTTCCATTAGGACAACCACGAATTCCAAAATCCTGCCAGCTAAAATCAGAAACTTCCTTGTTCCAAGTGTAACTGAACCAGCCATCATCTTCAGCAGTCATCTTGAATTCAGGGGAGGTGCTGTAACCGGTAGCACCGCCAAGTACATACAACTCATAATTTCCATCACGCCACGGCGATTGAATATGTACAGTAAGTTTTGCCTGAGCAAAAACCGAAAAAAGTAAAGTAAAGAGAATCACCCAAACATTGTGTCGCATCAACACAACTCCTTTTTTACAAACATCCCAATATGAAAATACGTTCTTTATTCCAACAAGGAATAAAAAACTGTCTATAAAAGAAAGTTGTGTTGTGATAACTACAAGGCAACATGCCCGAAGGCTTCCGCCAAGCGCCAAGCAGGGCGAGGCGTGCGCCGCGATTACGCCCGACGTACCGTATTTTTCCCAGGGACGAGAGAGACGAGGCAACATGCCCGATGGATGGCCGAGGGATGCGCCTCGATTACGCCCGACGTACCGTATTTTTCCCAGGGGCGAGCGGGACAAG
>JAKSIE010000066.1 GCA_024398995.1 Fibrobacter sp. | reverse complement strand
TTTGAACCTTATGCAAAGTGAACCGGTTTTGACGCTAGCCGATATTCAGCGAAAAATTGGTATTCGAATTTCAGCGGTTAACAAGCTGGTTCAGCACCTTCTTGATTGTCATTATATTGAACGCGGAAATGATGTTGGCAAATGGCATGTGTTTATCGTGCCGTCAGTTTAGAGACATTGCCCAATCTCCTGTTTTTGATGACTTTTGGCGTGTAAAAAAACTCCCCGACCATTGTGGTGGGGAGTTTTTGTATCTAGATCCTTCGCTAACGCTCAGGATGACACCGTGAGGCACATGGTCTCCGCGATGTTCTAATTAGGAATTACTGGCAATCTTCACTGCTTCGATGGTCTTCAGCACGGAGCCGTCTTCGATTGCCTTCATGGCCATGTCGTAGCCTTCCTTGATGGTGGCGGCCTTCTTGCTGATGTAGAGGGCGGCGCCAGCGTTCAGGGCGCAGGCGTACTTGATGCCCGGGCGGCCCTTGCCGTTGAGCAAGTCCATAGCCAGCTTGAAGTTTTCTTCGCCGGTGCCACCTGCCAAGTCGTCTTCGTCCACAGCGGGAACGCCGAAGTCCTTGGGGTCGATGCGGTATTCCTTGTAAACGCCGTCTTCCAGGATTTCTGCGATGGTGGTGGGAACGCAGGGAGAAATTTCATCGTAGCCGTCGTCGCTCAAGGCTACCATGACGCGCTTTGCGCCCAGAGCCTTAGCTGCCTTGGTAAACGGTTCCAAGACGGCCTTGCTGTACACGCCAAGGCAAAGGTACTTGGCGTCTGCCGGGTTGGTGAGAGGTCCGATGAGGTTCATGATGGTCTTGATGCCAAGGCATACGCGAACAGGGCCTGCGAAACGCATGGCGCTGTGATAGACAGGAGCCATGAGGAATACGAAACCGGTCTTTTCCAGAACTTCGGCTGCCTTTTCCGGAGTCATGTCCAGCTTGAAGCCTGCAGCGGTGTAGAAGTTTGCTGCACCGGACTTGCTGGAAACGGCGCGGTTGCCGTGCTTTGCAATCTTACAACCGCAGGTAGCTGCGATAAGGCCAGACATGGAGCTTACATTGAAGCTGCCCTTGCCGTCGCCACCGGTACCCACGATGTCGGTGAGCTCGTCGCCAGCAATGGGGAACTTGCGCTTCTTACGGCTGAGTACTGCGGCGCAGCCTGCGATTTCGTCGGCCACGGGACCCTTGCAGGAAAGGCCTGTAAGGATGGCGGCCATCTGGCGTTCGTCCATGATGCCGTCGGTCAGGTCGTCCATGAAACGTTCTGCAGTTGCTCGGGAAAGATCCTTGCCTTCCATAAGGGTGTTCAGAATGCCGCGAACATCCAGAGGATCGCGACGGTAGTTGAGGAATGCCTTGAAGAATTCGGCTTCCTTGCCGCTGGCGATGGATTCCGGGTGGAACTGGACGCCTTCGATGTCCATGGTCTTGTGGCGGATGCCCATGATGTCGCCGTCGTCGGCGCGGGCGGTCACTTCGAATTCCGGCGGGAGGGTGGATTCGTCGATAACCAGGCTGTGGTAGCGGGTGAAGGGGTTCTTCTTGCCGATGGTGCGGAAGAGGCCGCGGCCGTCGGTGTTGATTTCTTCGACGATGCCGTGCTTGATGAACTTTGCACCCACGATCTTTGCGCCGAAGGCGTAACCGATGGCCTGGTGGCCAAGGCAAACGCCGAGAATGGGGAGCTTGCCTGCGAAGTGCTTGATTGCTTCGACAGAAATGCCTGCGTCTTCAGGACGACCCGGGCCCGGGCTCACAATGAGGCGGCTGGGGTTCAGTGCTTCGATGTCGGCGATGGTGCATTCCTTGCTGCGGAGCACGCGGATTTCTTCGTTAGTGATCTTGGCCAGAGCCTGATACACATTGTAGGTGAAAGAATCGTAGTTGTCAATTAAAACGATCATGATAAAAAAGTGGTTAGTGGTTAGTGATTAGTGGTTGGTGATAAGTAGTTAGTGGTTAGTCGTTAGTGGCTTGTGATTGGTATCTGTCATTCACTGTTTACTAACCACTGTTTACTAATCACTACCTACTTCCTTCGAGGACGGCACGAACGGCACCGAGCTTTTCGTTAGTTTCTTCAAATTCGCGTTCTGCGTTGGAGGCGGCCACAATGCCACCGCCAGCCTGCAGGCTAATCTTCTTGCCCTGCTTCAGGCAGCAACGGATAGAAATGCAGAAGTCCAGGTCGCCATCGGATTCGATGTAGCCCACAGCGCCTGCATAGAAGCGACGCTTGACTTTTTCAAGGCCAGAAAGAATTTCGATAGCGCTGATCTTGGGAGCGCCGCTCACAGTACCTGCAGGGAAGCTGGAACGAAGCACTTCGATAGACTTCTTGAGGGGGCTGACCTTGCCCTGGACGTCGGAAACCAGGTGGATTACATGGCTGTACTTTTCGCATTCCATGTACTTCACGGTGTCGACGGTGCCGGCAGAGCAAACACGGCCCAAATCGTTACGGGCCAGGTCCACCAGCATCAGGTGTTCTGCGCGTTCCTTGGGGTCGGCCTTCAGTTCCTTCATCAATTCTTCATCTTCCAGGTCGTTCTTGCCGCGGCGGCGGGTTCCTGCGATGGGGTGGATGGTGGCAATACCGTCACGGACGCGGACCAGGCTTTCGGGAGATGCGCCGATAAACTGGTGGGTACCGTAATCCAGGTAGAACATGTACGGAGACGGGTTCACGGAACGGAGACGGCGGTAAATGTCCAGAGCCTCGATGTCGCTTTCGAACTGGATGCGGCGAGAAGGCACGGCCTGAACGATGTCGCCGGCCACAATGTGCTTCTGCAGTTCCACCACCTTTTCGGTGTATTCTTCCTTGGACTTGGAAAGATCGGTAACGGTAACGCCCTTGGCCACTTCCGGTTCCGGAGCCAGGTAGCTGAAGTCCATGTCAGAAAGGCGCTTCTTCACGTTTTCGATTGCGGCAGGCAGGTCGATCTGGTGTTCTTCGTAGTTCAAGGCGAACAGGTGAAGCTTTTCGGTGTAGTGGTCGAATACGATGTAGATATGACCCACCATGAATTCGGCTTCGGGAATGTTCAGTTCATCAACCTGGGGTGCCAGGTTGATGGTATCGCAGCGGGCGCAGAATTCGTAACCCAGGTAGCCTACGCCAGAGGAGGGAATAGGAATCTGGTTAGGGGGCACGGTGTTTTCTGCGGAAATCTTCAGCAAGGCGTCCAAAATGTCGCCTTCGCCTTCCTTTAGAAAAACGCTTTCCTTGCCATCGACGACGATGGACACGTCCTTTTCGTTCTGACGGAGACGGAAGCCTTCGTCCACCATCAGGGTGGAGTAGCGGCTCTTGCCGTGGGCGAAAGAGGCGGATTCGAAGATTGCCTTTGCTCCCAGCTTCTTGCCGAGAGAGAAAGGTGTATAACGTTCGCCGGGGAGGGCTACGTAAATACTGTCGGTACGAGGTTCTTTCATTTTTCTTCAGTCCTTTCTTGTTTTAAACTCATCTTGGCTCGGGCTTTCGCGGTGTACTTGGAAAACAACCTGGAATCACCTTCTCGGCTGGAGGACTGAAATTATGTCTTGAAAAAATTTAAGGCCTCCAGGAGTCTGGAAGCCTTTGCCTTTCTAACGTTGCTTACGAGCAAATCGTGTGTCGCAAATACCAGACTCTATGTTAGAGTCCGCGCCACCATCGACCATCAAATGCTACCGTAAGAGCGTTAATTATCTTCATGTGCCAAAAATTATCTATTTACGTATAAGTTGGCAAGAGATATCCTGTAAAAAAGTGAAAAAATGGGCCGAATACTTTTTTTAATCCAGATTTTGTATATTCCTTTTTAGATCCTAGACTGGGTCTTTTTTATATCCCTTGGCCGGGTAGGCCCAAATCCCGAGGGATTATTTGCCTAACATACTGCTTTTTAAAAATTGTGGTGCGCCCAAAACCATGTTTTTCTTGATTTTGGTTGTTTTTTCGACAGCATTTTCCAAAACATCTGCCAAAAACTCCATTGATTTTGTACAAACGCCCCTTTCTGAAGTGGTTAGAACCCTGTCTTTAGGGTTTAATACCCCGATTTTGGTGGATGATGGCTTGAATTTCCCAGTAACCTTCCACATGGACGGAGTGGATTTTGTGGATGGTTTGACGGCGCTCTGCCTGGCAAACAACCTGGAAATGTATCAAGATGGATCCATATTCCATATCCGCAAGAAGGTAAACCGCGGTGTTCATGAGTTTTCCATGGAGGATTCCCTGGTGACCCTTTCTGTTCGGGATAAGGATGTTGGAGAATTCGTACGGGAATATGGATTGAATTCCGGTTTGAACATTTTGATTGCTCCGTCTGTGACCGGTGTGGTTAACGGAGACCTGCGAAATATGCGCGCAAAGGACGCTTTTATGGCTTTGATGGGTGCGGCAGGTTACAAGGTGAAATCGGTAGGTAATACCCTAATGGTTCAAAACAAGGATGCTGCTTCGGAAAAACGGGAAACCGAAAAGATAAGCTTGGAAAAGAACGACGGTTTGTATGTACTGAAGGCTAGGGATGCTCCCTTAAAGTTGGTCCTTCAGGAGTTGGCTGCCGTGGCTGAATTGGACTTGGCTGTGTATGGAAACATTCGCGGCGATGTGCAGGCTTTGTTTGAAAACGTG
The DNA here is from genome assembly GCA_024398995.1 of Fibrobacter sp. Lineage (GTDB taxonomy): Bacteria > Fibrobacterota > Fibrobacteria > Fibrobacterales > Fibrobacteraceae > Fibrobacter. Next base: position 8,685 of record JAKSIE010000066.1, on the reverse strand, counting down.
GATCTGGAATCCTTGTTGGAAACTTTATTTAAAGGTAGCCGTTATAGCTATTCCCTGGATTCAAATAAACTTCTTGTTTCGGAGGGTGGTGCCAAAAAAGCTCTTTCCAAGACCAGACTTTTTCCTTTGAAGTACGTTCATTCCGAAAAGGCTCTTTCTTATTTAGGCAAGCTTTCTCCCAATCCGGATTTTCTTGCCATAGAAGTCAAGGAACAAAATGGATTGCTGCTCAGTGGCTCTGAAAAAGAGATCCAGATGGCCGAGGAAATGTTGCTAGAAATTGATGTGCCCGCTACCCAAGTGACGCTTTCTTGCATTATTGTGGAGTTCAAACGGGGGAAGGGCTTTGAAATAGGAATTCGCGGTGGTTCGGGTAGAAAGACGGGGGAGTACAATGTTGGCGCTAAAGGTTTTCTGGATTTTTTAGGAAAGGATTTTTCTGTGGCGGGGGCCTTTGGTAAAATCGGACTGTTGCCGGATCGTTTTGAATTGGAATTGGCGTCCATGGAAGAACGTAACGAGGCCGAGGTTTTGGCTCGTCCGCGGCTTACCACGCTTAACGGAAACAAGGCGGAACTGAACGTTACCAATACGGTTTACTACTTAGTGAGCCAGGTTTCTGCGGATGGATTTCCCATTACAGATTACCGTTCTTTCAACGATGGCATATCCCTGGAAATGACGCCTGTTGTTACTGGTGAAGGTATTATCACCTTGGAGGTTTCTCCGGAGATAAAAACGGCGGGACGCAGTTCTGGGGATGGACCGCGGGATGTCAGTACTCGAAACCTGAAGACTGTAGTCTCTCTGAAGAATGGTGAGACCTTTTGCCTTGGAGGGTTGATTCGCAAGAACAAGTCCGAGGTGCGAACAGCGGTGCCTTTCCTTGGTAGCATTCCCTTGATAGGGCGACTTTTCAGTTACGTCTCCGAGGAGGAAGAGGAAAACGAACTGGCAATTTTCATTACGCCCATTCTTGAAAAATAGAGGTGCCAATGATTGTGCGAATTTGTACTTGGGAATACGTTACCACCTTTGATGGACAACCTTTTGAGAGCCAGATTGTTAAACGGTTTGAACAGGATTTTCCTCAGGTGGATACAAAGCATGTGTTCTTGAATCCGATGGTTTCTTTCAATTCTGCAGAAGGGCGAAAGATAAGATTTCTTGTGATGATCGTAGATGAATTTGTTGTGAAAAAAAATATGCTCTCAGGAGCTTTGCGTCCTTCGCAAATTTGGATGTTCGGGTGGGTTGATGAATACCTACGTCATAATTCTACGGGATCAGGGAATGGATTGTTCTGGAAAATCGAGGATTCAAGACTTTTCATTTTGGTCTTTCTTGAAGGAAGACTTTGTCACTGGTCTGAGGAAAATGGCTATGATGGCTCTGTGGACGAAATTGAAAATCTGTTGGAACAACGGTTGTCTCGATTCAGAATTTTTCTGAAGAAAGACGATTTGTTTTCTCGAGGAGGTGATTTTCCTGAAGTTGAAATTGAGGGAGCTTATCGAAAAAGTTTTTTTAGGCGTGCAGCGAGAGATTCTTTTTGGAAACAAGTGGATCTAAGAAAACAGGAAAGACGACTTTTGCCTGCTCAAAAAAATAGGTTCAAGGCTAATGGCGCGATTGTGCTTGCTGCTGCCCTATTTGTAACGCTGCTTTGGGCTGGGAAAAGTTTTGTTCCGGTGGAAGATGAATCCCTTTCAATGAGATTGCAGGATGCGCCCTTGATTGAATTGTTGGCGCCTCCTTTGTACGAATCTACAGAGGAGAAAGCTCCTGTCCATGCTGCTGTTCGCCGGAAAAATTCTTGCTTTTTATCGCCCCTTCGTTTGCGGGGGATTGTGGCGCCTCGAATGTTTGTTGCAGAAATGGAATCGTCAGAGATGCAAACTTTTAAGGCGGGGGATTCCCTAGGTAATTTTGTGGTGTCCGAAATTCAAAGAACCTTTGTGAGTTTGACTTGCAAGGATTCTGTGCTTTTGATTTCTGTGGAGTAGGGGAGGTTTTTATGCTGTCTCTTGTTCTTGGGATTATCCTTGCGGTTACCTGCATGATGACTGCGCTGATGCAAACCACGGGAGGTGTTCGTCAGGTGGTTCTAAATTGCGAAAAAAGTCTTCAGAATATTTATGACGAAGAGTCTGCTATTCTCGCGAATTTAAGCGGGTTCCCCGAAGATTATTTTGAAAAAGGAAACTGGGCGTGGAAAATGCCTAGGGTGTCTAGGGAAATGCGTGGGCTTTGGTTGGATGTTCATGGGGATCATGTGCATGCTTTGTCGGGAGTTTTTGTTAAGGATACGAGTCTTGTTCCTGCTGGTCAGCGAAGGTCGGTTGCCGATGGGTTTAGGACGATTCTAAAAAACGAAATTCTATCGGCCAAGGGCTTGCAAAGAAAGTCTGGCAATCGCAGGATTATTGGAGAGGCTCGCGACCTTAGCCTGTTTGTGGAAGACGGCGATCTTTATTTGGACTTGTCGGGTCACGCCGCCCTCGGGAATTTTTATTCCAGTGGCAGTCTCACGCTTAAGGGGTCAGCGGTCTTTGACACCCTTAGGCTTTATGCCGTCGGCCCGCTGAAGGTCGCGGGCAATGTATCCACTCGTTATCTGGAGGCGTACAGCGGAGATCTTGTGGAACTGTCCCGCGACTTCGAATTTTCTGGCCTTGTAGTTGCGCCTTCTACTTTCGTCACTACGATGAGCTTGCTTCCTGCATTTGTGGGCGGCAGGCTCGTCCCTTTCCTGTGGGAGCTGCAGTGAAGTATTCAAATCAAACGAAAGGTTTTACGCTGATGGAAATTCTTGTTGCTCTTGCAATCCTAGCAATCGCTTCTACAGTTGCCTGCAAGCTTGTGGATGGTTATCTGCTATTGCGGGGCGCTGAAAGGCGCCAAGCGCAGGCGTTTCTTTGTGCGACTCAAACTATGGAATTTCTTGTCCACAACGTTCCTATGTGCGACTCCACGGGGCATTTTTCCTTTGACGATTTTTCAATTACAGACGATTTGTCTGCTCGTCTCGAACAGTGTAATGCGATTTCGTATTCGCTTTCTCCGGTGCCGGGGCTTGCCCCTCTCTTGATTGCCGAGGTTAGCGCCCCGTCTGCTCGTCCCGTTAGTTTCAGGAGACTTATTGTATGCAACGCGGATTTACCTTGATCGAGCTTCTGGTGGCGCTAGCCGCGGCCTCCGTCCTCAGCCTTTCGGTTCTGCAGTTCTATGGCAGTTACCATAAGGTCTCGCTCTACTTGGCCGCTTCCTACCGTCAGGACGCCTCGGGACTTTTGCACCGCGTCTACGGCGCAGTCCCTTACCGCGGGGCAGTTCCGAACCGAGAAGGCGTTCCTTACCACAAATTCGTCCCCGCGTCTAGTCGTTTTCCTGTTCGAGATTTTATTCCGTACAAATAAAAAAAATCCCCGGTCCTTAGACCGAGGATTGCTTAATTTCTTGCGCGGTTCAGAACCGAAGTTTAGGCTTACTTGCCCAGGTCCACGCCTTCCACGTGGTGGTTTTCGTCCTTGCGGGCCTTGTGAACTTCGATCAGGTTGCTGATGTAGTGCATAAAGCTCAGAACACCAACAGAGAGGAAACCGATGGAATAGAGAGCCAGGAACGGTCCGATAATGAACTTCTGGGCGCCGATGTATTCCAGCAAACCGAAGATACAGTAAACGCCAACGCCAAGTTCAAGAACTGCCTGCCAGGGGAACTTCTGCTTGTAGTGGCTGGTAGCCTTTTTCTTTTGGCCCACACCGCTCTTAGGAGTACGGACGAATCCGCTCTTGTGGCCGGTGACAGCGGCAAGCACAGCCTTGGTGTTGCTGACTGCGATACCTACGCCCAGAGCCATAAGGATGGGCATGCTAAGCAGGCGAACCTTCCAACCGGTGTAGCCGGAGCAGCGCTGGGCGACAAAGTAAAGAACAGAGGGTGCGATTGCTGCAAGGAAGATGAAGGTGAAGCCCACAGTGTAGACCCAGGTGGGGAGGTGTGCTACAGGTTCAAAGAATGCAAGCAAAGGCCAAGCGCACAGTGCAGTGAAAAGCATGCAGGGATGAATAGAATAGTGGGTGGTGTGCAGGAAAGCACCGAGTTTTACGCGGAAAGGAACGTCGGCCTTGAGCACGCGGGGGAGAATCTTGATTGCGGTCTGGATAGAACCCTTTGCCCAGCGGAACTGCTGTGCCTTGAAGGAGTTGATATCATTGGGAAGTTCCGCAGGAACGATCACGTCGAACACGAACTTCATCTTCCAACCAGCAAGCTGAGAACGGTAAGAAAGGTCCATGTCTTCGGTCAGGGTGTCGCCTTCCCAGCCGCCACCGCCATAGATGGCCTGCTTACGCCAGACGCCTGCGGTACCGTTGAAGTTCATGAAAAGCTTGCCCCAGCTACGTGCGGACTGTTCCACCACGAAGTGGCCGTCGATACCGATGGACTGGGCAAGAGTAAGACCGGATTCGGTTCGGTTCAAATGGCCCCATCGACCCTGGACCAGGCCCACCTGTTCATCCATCACCATGTAGGGGATAGTCTTCAGGAGGAAGTCCTTTTCGGGGACGAAGTCGGCGTCAAAAATGGCAAGGAAGTCACCCTTGGCTACAGCCATGGCTTCCTTAAGTGCACCGGCCTTGAATTCCTGGCGGTTGGTGCGGTGAATGAGCTTGATGTCGTAACCCTTGGCTGCCAGTTCTTCAACTTTTTTCTTGGCGACTTCGTAGCATTCGTCGGTAGAGTCGTCCAGCACCTGAATTTCGTGCTTGTCCTTGGGGTAGTCAATGGCGCAAACTGCTTCCAAAAGACGTTCGACACAGTTGGCTTCGTTAAACACCGGCAGCTGGGTGGTGACCTGGGGCAGGTCTTCCATGCTGTGTTCGCGATAGTACTGCAAGATCTTCTTGCGGTCGGAGAGACGAGTGCTTCGGCTGTTCTTGAGGAACAGGTAGATACTGTAGTAACAGCTGAAACCGTAGATAACGAGACCGACACCCGCGATAACATATACCACGAACATAATGTCGAGTAGGATTGTACTGATCGCCATAAAAACCGTATAACCTATGTTAAACTTTTGCTTTATACAAAGCTTGGCGCCAAATATAGAAAGCATTGACAAAGTTTGCTACATTATAACTGATTTTTTACCTAAAATCTGTAAATATGACGGACAGTTTACAAAACAGCCCCATCGCAAGATGGATTGACGCCAACGAAAAAATGGCGAATTTTGCAGAAAAACTGCAAAAATTGCTGGCGTTTGCCTGTTCCGACTGGATTGGCCGTGGGTCTGGAGTCGTAATTCCTCCTGATGCGGCTCTTGCAAAAATCATTGCCGCGGGGCTAGAGCAGTTCCCTGTGGGGGGATGGCTGGATTCTCCGAAGGAATATTCTCGCGAAATCGCCGATTTTTGCGAAAAAATAAAGATTTTGCCTCTTCCGGATTCCCTTAAGGAAGATTTCCCCAAGGTGCTTGACCTTCGTGGGGTTGTTTGCCCCAGAAACGCGGCCCGAAGCCGTTTGGTTATGGCAGGACTTCCCGATGGTTTTCGCATTGATATATTATTAGACGAAGGTTCCCCTATCGAAAATGTGCCCCAGGCACTGGTTGCAGACGGCCATTTTGTTGAAAATCGTCAAAAAAATGGCAATTATTGGGTTTTGACTGTGGTCAAACGCCAAATAAGTGTGTAGATTAGGGGTAGTGGAAAATCGCATTCTTATTATAGGTGACGAGCTCCTGGGCGAGCAGGGCGAGGCGGCAAACCGTTTCGCGGAGCTTTTGTTGTGCCGCGAGGCTAACCGTCCTATCCAGTTTTTCATTAACGCCCCCGCCGTGCAGTCCGTTTCTCAACTTGTGGCTCGAGCCTCTTCCGATATTATCGGGAAAAAGGCCGGCAGATTGATCTTTGGTCTTGGACTTAGGGAATTGAAGCGTGGCGGCTCTGATTATAATAAGGTGTTTGAACAGTACAGCGCCCTTGCCGATGAAATTATTAGCAAGACCATGTCCCCGTTGCATTTTTTGACCATTCCCACGGACATGCTGCCTATTGCGCCTGCCCAGGTGGGAGCATTGAACGAACTTATTGTTGGATTTCAGAATAGAAATCCTGGCAGAGTAAAAATTCTTGATTTTGCAGCCCATGCCGAAGTTTTTAAGGAAAAACAGCTAGAAAGAGGCAAGTTTGGCCGAAGTCTTTTTACAGAAGATGGAAAGGCTACCTCTCTATGCAACACTTTGCTTGCTGTTTTTCTGTACGAACAGATTTTAAAAGAATTAAAATAAAGAAAAGGAGTTATCATGAGCTTAACAGATGACCATTTTGCTAGAAAACTTGCCGCCCAGAGCCGCGCCTGGGACCAGACCAGCGATGCTCCCAAGAGAGATAGGGGCCCCCGCGAACCCGCCGCTCCCAAAATGGGTATTTGCGATAAGTGCGGTAAGGAAGCCCTGCTCAAGACTTTCCGTAGCAAGGAAACCACCGTTTCCAACGGTGCAGCAAGCTTTGGTACCGTCACCAAGCATCTTTGCGAGGATTGCGCCCCTAAGTCTCGTCGAGAAAAGGATGCCGAAGTCCCCCAGCTGGACAAGAAGCAACTTAAAAGCCTGATGCGAGCCGCAAAGAAAGGCTTGCTGTAGTAACTAAAAAATCCCCCTTAACAAGAAAGGGGGATTTTTTTAAATTTGGCGCGCTCTTACAAGAATGGAGAAGCGCACAATGTCCAATATTAATGCTAAGGAATCCGTCAAGAGCTTTTTGAAGGACTCCGTTGCAACCATCACCCCCGAATTGGTTAAATCCATCAAGAGGGGCTACACCAAGCAAAATCTGATTAGCGACTTGATGTCCGGCGTTATCGTTGGCATTTTGGCACTGCCCTTGGCAATCGCTTTCGCAATCGCTTCTGGCGTTGGTCCAGAACAGGGCCTCTACACTGCCATCATTGCTGGCTTTACCATCAGCCTTTTGGGTGGTTCCCGCTTCCAGATCGGCGGTCCTACTGGCGCCTTCATTGTTATTGTCTACGGCATTGTGAGCCAGTATGGCTACGACGGCCTGGCCTCTGCTACACTTTTGGCTGGTATCATTCTTATTGTGATGGGCCTTGCAAAGTTCGGCGCCATCATCAAGTTTATTCCTTACCCGGTAACCGTGGGCTTTACCGCAGGTATCGCCGTGATTATCGCCCTGGGCCAGGTTCCCAACTTCTTTGGCCTTCGCTTCTTGGCTAAGGACCCGGCAGACGCTATCGGCAAGATCAAGCTGTACGTCTCCTCTATGGATACAATCAACGTTTACTCCGTAATCATCGGTTTGATCGCTTTGGCTGTTTGCATTTTCTGGCCCAAGATTACAAACAAGGTTCCGGGCTCTCTGATTGCAATTATTGTTGCTACCGTGATTGTGAAGGTTCTTGGCTGGGACGATCCTGTGACCGGCCACGGTGTTGTGACCATCGGTATGAAGAACCACATTCCGTCTGGTTTCCCCACTCCGCACCTGCCTAACATCAGCCTCTCCATGATGCGTGAAGTGTTCCAGCCTGCATTGACCATCGCTATTTTGGGCGCTATCGAATCCTTGCTTTCCGCAGTGGTGGCCGACGGTATGACCTCTACTAAGCACCGCTCCAATACCGAACTTTTCGGTCAGGGTGTAGCAAACCTTTTGAGCCCGGTATTTGGCGGTATTCCTGCTACTGGTGCTATTGCCCGTACTGCAACCAACATCCGTAACGGTGCTGTTTCTCCGGTTTCTGGCTTGGTCCACGCTGTTGTGCTGCTCCTCATTATGCTGGTTCTTGGTAAGTACGCCGAAATGATTCCTATGGCTGCCCTTGCCGCAGTTCTTTTCCAGGTGGCATTCAACATGTGCGGCTACCGCGCCGTGATCAAGATGTTCAAGCTCCCCAAGAGCGACGTCATGGTGATGCTTGTGGCCTTCTTCCTGACTGTGATTATCGACCTGACTGTTGCTATCGAAGTGGGCGTGCTGCTGGCTGCAATCCTCTTCATTAAGCGCATGAGCGAAGTTGCCGAAGTGGATGCCGTTACCGACGCTATCCGTGCCGATGACGAAGAAGTGACACACACCGAATTTGCCCGTCAGGTTCCTAAGGGCGTTGTGGTTTACGAACTCGCTGGTTCCTTGTTCTTTGGCGCTGTAGACAAGTTCAAGGAAACTTTGAACCGCATCTCCGTTAAGCCCAAGATCTTGATCCTGCGTATGCGTAGTGTTTCTAGCATTGACGCCGCCGGTATCAACATGATTGAAGACTTGCTGAACCACTGCAAGGCCGACGGTACCCAGTTGCTGCTTTCCGGTGTGCATGCCCAGCCGGTGGTTGCTCTGACCCGCGCAGGTGTGCTGAAGCAGCTTGGCGAAGAAAACGCCTTGGGTAACATCGACGCTGCCTTGAACCGCGCTCGCGAAATCCTCGGCTTACCTCTGGTTGATGCTGCTGTAGATCCCAATCCTACCGTTAGCTGGGAAAAGGGGCTGGACAAGCCTTGGCTGCCTGAAGAATCCAACGCTGCCGTGGCTGAAACCACTCCGGAAGTGATTTCTGAAAAGATTGCGGACGAACCCGTCTGGAAAATCGAGGAGAAATAATGATGATGCAAAGGGGTTACCACCCCTTTGGAATCCCCACTCACAAAAGTTCGAGCCT
>JAKSIE010000065.1 GCA_024398995.1 Fibrobacter sp. | reverse complement strand
GTGAATGTCACCGGAGTGTAGGTATGGAAACTGTAGATGGCGTTGTCGTCGTCCAGCGGTGTGAGGTACTGGAATTCACGGGCACTGTTCCACTTGTTGGAGCCCACCACGATGGTGTTCTTGGGAGCGTGCTTGCGGATGGTCCAGAAGATTTCGTCCTTGACCTTGTCCCAAACCTTGGAGTCGCTGCAGGAGGGTTCGTTCAACAGTTCCATCATCACACGGGATTCACCGCTATAGCGTTCGGCCATGTAGGCCCAGACCTTGTTGGTGTCCTTGCGTGCTTCGGCGCTGGTGAAGAATGCCTGTTCCTCGGAACATCCCAGGTGGAAGTCGTGGCCCGGGCACTTATGGAGGTCCAGAATGACATCCAGGTCGGCTGCCTGAATTTCCTTCAGGGCCTTGTCTAGAAGACCGAAAACTTCTTCGTTGGGCTTCAGTTCGGCGCCATCGAAGACGTTAAAGTAGTCCACCGGCAGGCGAACGTGGTTGAACCCCGCCTCGCGGATGCGCTTGAAATCGCTTACGTCGAGGAACGACTTAATGTGAGGGACAAGACCCGGAAAACCTACAGGATCTTTTTCCTGAATGCAGTCGACCTGACTGAACCAGCCACCCAAATTCACTCCACGCAGCCTTTCTTTTTTCATTGTGTCATCCTCATACTGATGCGACCGGAATTGATCGCAATTTTTTAGAAAATTATTCGTTGACGATGTTCAAGTCTTCGTCGGCGATGTTCAAGTCCATAATGACTTCCATATCGTCCGGAAGATTGTAGAAGTCGACCACCAAACCGACCTTCTTGTCTTCGTCTTTTTGCTTATCGAACTGGACTACGTCGTAAATCTTCATTTTGACGACGGCTTCTTGAGTCACAGGGATTTCGATAGTCATGCCCTTGCTGATGGGACCTTCAATAATCTTGCCTTTGAACACCAGGCTTGTCTGATCGTCGCCCAGCGAAGTCTTTTTCACGTGAAATACAGCCATTATTCCTTAGCCATTATCAGTTATTCATCAGTTAATTATCTTGAAGCCACAAATTGGCGTGGGATAAAAGTTAACTTTTTTACATGACTTTACGAGTTGGACGAATCCCTTTTTTGGTCTGTGCGCCGTTTTTTCATGACTTTTTAGGTCGTGAATCGGAATATCCGGATGTGGAGTTTCTGGATGGTCCTCCCAGTGTACACTGCGCGGGACTAAAGGAAGGCTCTATTCATTTGTCTCCAGCGTCCTCCATTACTTTTGCCCAGAAGCCGGGTGCATTCGTTTTGTCTCCTGAAATTTGTACGTCCTGTTCCTTCGAGGTTCGTTCTGTTAAGTTGTTTGCAAAGCGCCCTATTGAGGAATTGAGTGGGTGTAAAATCCGCATGACAGCCCAAAGCATGACTTCGGTAACGCTACTCCGAATACTCTTGGAAGAACGTTATGGACTTTGCCCAGAGTATTTGAGTGGCGCCTACGAGGATTCTGATGGAGCCTGCCTTCTAATTGGGGACCAGGCCTTGGAAGAAAACGAACGTCATCGCTTTGCCTTTGATTACGATCTTGGTTCCTTGTGGCTTGATTGGCAAAAACTCCCCTTTGTGTTTGGCGCCTGGATTATTTCCAAGGAGGCCTTGAAGTCGGAAATGAAATCGGTTCTCTTGAACTATATGGACGCTACGCAGCGCAGTGTGGAGAATTTCAGGGCCAACCCTGGTGCCGCCCTGGACAAGTGGCTTTCTAAATATCCGGTCCAGTTGCCTCGCCCCGTAATTGATGATTACTATTCCGCCTTGGATTACCGTTTTACAGACGAACGTAAGACTTCTTTGAGGTTGTTCTTTGAATATTCCAAAAAGAAGGGACTCGTCGAAGATGTCCCTGAACTTGAATTTTTATAAGTTGCTATAATTAGGGCATGCCAGGTGGTGTTGGGCATAGGGTAGGAAAATGGTAGAAGAAAAAATTCTTATTGTGGACGACAGTGCTGAAGTCCTTGAAAAGACAAGAGATCTTTTGACTCAGGTTGGGTATAATGTTACTGCATGCCTTTGTGGTGAAGATGCTCTGGAATTTTTGAAAGATAATCGTGTTGACTTGGTCATTCTGGACGTCAACATGCCCAACATGAACGGCTACGAAGTTTGTTTGCGTATCCGTCAGACTTATGCTCTCGATGACCTTCCGGTGATTTTTTTGACCACCCGCGAAGATACGGATAGTGTATCCAAGGGCTTTCGTTCCGGAGCTTCTGATTTTGTGAGCAAGAATGCCTTGTCAGATATTTTGTTGGCTCGTGTTAACGTACATATTCGTCTCTCACGATCCCTTAGATATCTCCGTGATATTTCCTTGACCGATGATATGACCGGTTGCTTCAACCGTCGTCACGGAATGAATTCTTTGCGCGAATGGTTTGCCCGTAACAAACGTTATGGCACCCAGTTCTCCTTGATCTATTTTGATGTGAATGGACTGAAGGTTGTTAACGACTTGTATGGCCATCAGGCTGGCGACCTGCTGCTTCGTTCCGTGGTAAGCGCTGCTAAGGGGATCCTTCGCGAGTCCGATTTACTGTTCCGTATGGGCGGTGATGAATTCATGGTGATTTGCCCCGAAACCGACAAGAAGGGCGCCTTTACTTGTGTGAACCGTATGCAGAAGGCGATCTCCGCCATTACCATCGTGAACACGAAGGTTTCCTTCGCCTATGGTGTCGCTCATTCTTCTGAAGACTACAAGGAAATGGACGACATGCTGCATAGCGCCGACGTTTCCATGTACGAATGCAAAAAGCAGATGAAAGGGAATAAATGACGCAAGGGGCTCTGCCCCTTGGAACCCCGACTCACAAAAGTCCGTGCTGATGCCCGGACTTTTTCTCGTGTCTGAGGGGGAGTAAACTCCCTCCTCAGGGATATTGCTTTTTGCTATAAAAACCGAAAGCGTGCCTTGCGCACCTTTCGGCCAGGCTTTTGCAAAGCAAACGCCGGCGGGGGTCCAGGGGGAAGTTTCCCCCTGCGTTTTATAAAGCTTTACGTACAGCGTCCAGCAACTCTGTTAGGCGCTTGCCGATTTCGTCCCAGTTGCCTTCGGCCATGAGCTTTGCGTTAAAGATGCTGCCTCCAAAAGCCAACAGGTTGGCTCCAGCCTTCAGGTATTCGCCTGCGTTTTCTGCGCTAACACCACTGCAGGCCAACAGCGGGATGTCGCGGAAGGGGCCGCGGAGCGCCTTGATGTACTTGGGGCCGCCTACGCAATCCACCGGGAAAATTTTCACTGCAGTCGCGCCCAGGTCATATGCCTTCTGCACTTCAGTAGGAGTTAAGGCTCCAGGAATAATGGGAGTGTTTTGTGCGGCTGCTGTACGAATGATGTTACTGCGGGTGTTGGGAGTCACAATGAAACTTGCACCTGCCAAAAGGGCTTTTTCAAGATCCTTGTCATGGCGTACAGTGCCTGCTCCAACGGCAATGTCGTAGGGCTTGCATGCATCGCGTAAAGCAGTAATAATTTCGGCGGCGCCGTCGGTATTCATGGTAACTTCGATAGCCTTAAGGCCACATTTGTGCGCAGTCTGTGCACAGAGTTCTTCAGAACCGCGAGGGATGTCGCGGAGGATGCCGATGACGGGCATGTCTTTTAAAAATTCAAGTAAGTTCATATCCTAAATATAATATTAGTTACGGTTTATAGGACGATCTCAACTCATATAAAAAAGCGGGCAAACAACCCGTCGTATTTTCAAACGTTACACTTTTTGTTTTGATTACTCAAAACGTAATGCTTCAATGGGGTCCAGGTTGCTTGCTTTGCGGGCAGGATACCAGCCAAAGAATACGCCTGTAACAAAGCAAACGCCGAAGCTAACAACCACACTAGTGGCGGAAACAACCATCGGCCAGTTTAAGATAGCTTTGACCGCTTGGGAGGCTCCAATGCCGAGGGCGATTCCAATGAGGCCGCCCAGCAAGCTGATCATGACAGATTCGAAAAGGAACTGAAGAAGAATGTCGCGACCACGTGCGCCGATAGCCATACGCAATCCGATTTCCTTGGTACGTTCCGTAACGGAAACGTACATGATATTCATAATGCCGATGCCGCCCACCAAAAGGCTGATGCCAGCGATTACCGTAAGCACCATGGAAAGCATGTCGGAAGTGTTTGTCATCATGGTAATCATTTCTTCCTGGGTAAAAATACGGAAGGGGTCTGTGGGCTTTGTCCACTGGCGACGTTCCTTAAGAATGCCCATGATTTCCTCGGTGGCTTTTTCTGCATAGCCCTCACCAATGGAGTTACAGAAAATCTGACGGATTTCCGTAGTGGCATTAAAACGCTTCATCACCGTCTGGTATGGTGTAAAGATGACGTCATCCTGATCTTGGCCGAAGTCACCACTGCCTTTGGACTTTAATGTGCCAATGACTTTCAGAGGGATGCTCTTGTATCGAATGGTTTTACCGAGAGGATTTCCTTCGGGAAAAAGATTCTTTACGACAGTTTGGCCGATGACGCAAACTTTTGCCATACGGTCGGCGTCATCATCGAACATGACGCCGTCCTCGATTTCGTAATTTCGAATTTTCAGATAATCGCTGGAAATACCGCTGAGCTGGGTGGGGGAGTTGTTGTTACCCACGATTGCCTGACCGTTGGCGGTGATCATGGGGGACACCGCATCGATATACTGCGCTTCGTTACGAATGGCGATAACGTCTTCTTCTTCCAGGGAGACTGCGGATTCGGTCTGGACGCCTCCGCGACGGTCGCGGTTGGGTTGAATAATAATGGCGTTGGTACCCATGGAGGTCATCTGGTCCTTGATGGACTGCTTGGAACCTTCGCCCATGGCGACCATGGCGATTACGGCGGCAACACCAATGACAATGCCCAGCACCGAAAGGAAAGTGCGCATGCGGTTACGGAAAAGGGCTTTCATTGCCACTTTAATAAGAGATAATGGACTCATGATTATCCCTCCTCATCGAATGTTTCTGGTGGCGGCAAGGCCTCTAGTGCGACGCGGGCATTTTGCACATTTTCGTTAATCACGTCTTTCTTTAATAGGCCGTCGCGCAGTGTGACGGTTCTTCCGCTAAAGGTGGCAATGTCCGGTTCGTGAGTTACAAAGGCTATGGTTTTGCCCTGGCTGTGAAGTTCCTGGAAAATGCTCATAATTTCATAACTGGTACGGGTATCCAAGTTACCTGTAGCTTCGTCGGCCAGAATAATTACCGGGTCGTTGACCAGGGCGCGGGCGATAGCTACGCGTTGCTGCTGGCCGCCGGACATCTGGTTGGGTAGGTGATTCATGCGTTCGGAAAGTCCAACCATTTCTAGAGCCTTGATGGCTCGATGGTGGCGTTCTTCGGCACTAATTTTTGAATTGTACAAAAGGGGAAGTTCCACATTTTCCAAGGCTGTGGTTCTGCTGAGCAGATTGTAACTCTGGAATACGAAACCGATTTTCTGGTTTCGGATACGGGCCAAGGCGTCGCGAGAAAGTTTTTCGGTATGTTCGCCATCGAGAATATAATGACCGCTGGTAGGCTTGTCCATACAACCAAGGATGTTCAGCGTAGTGGACTTGCCGGAGCCGCTGGTGCCCATGATGGTGACGAATTCGCCGCGATGGATGTCGAAGCTTACCCCCCTCAGGGCATGGACGGTTTCGTCGCCCATTCTGAAGTCTCTTTTGAGGCTTTGTATGGAAAGTATAGGGTCTTTTTTCTGAGTCATCGCTGTATTAGATGTCCTTGAAGGGCAAAAAGTTGCATTTTTTTTGTGTTCCCCTAGATAAAAACGTTGAAAAACGAGTTTGTCTGCAAGGGTTTGGCAAAAAATAATTGACGTTGCTTACAAAAATGCTACATTTGGTGCGGAATTTATAAAAAGTGGTCTGCATAGGTTTGGATGTTTCTTGCTTGCGGACTGCCCTTTTCATAGGAGAGACGATGAAAAAACTCGTTGCATTATCATTGCTCGCTGGCGGAATGGCGTTTGCCCAGTCCGGTCTGATGGGTGGTACCTCTGGTATTCACCAGCATAATGCCTATACGCTTGGTGCATGGGGTATAGAAGCTGGTACCGGTGGCGACATTGCCTTGGATTCTTGGGCTATTGCTCGAGGTGGTGGTATTACCCGTGATGGCAAAACCTATCCTATTAGCGAATGGGCCGGTACTATTTCCGGTAACTTCCACGGTGCAATCGGTTTGACCGACTTTTTGGACATCGGTATGGCTCTGCCTTTGTACTATGACTACACGGATACCAAGGGTATGGATCCCTACGATTTGATGAAGGCTTCCCGTGGTGACGTGAACCTGTGGTTGAAGGTGAACCCCGTTGGCGACGAAAATTCCGTCTTCGCCCTGGCCGCACTTATTGACCTTTACTTGCCGACCGGTGACGTTCGTGTGGGTGTTCGTCCTCGCCATGCATGGTACCTGAGTGATAACGGTGGCATTACCTACCCCTACACTTCCGCTGACCTGAATATTGGCGCAAGCTTGATCTTCACCTTGAACCTGACCAACAAGGGTATTCCTTTGATTTGGAACGGCAATGTGGGTATCGTCTATGGCGACGAAGGTTCTAGTTCCCTGACCTATGGTACTGGTTTGAACCTCGTTCCTGTAAGCTGGTTTGAAGCCTTTGTGGAATTCTCTGGTGAATTCCGTCTGGAAGGTGACTACTACAAGCGCTCCTTTATGGAAGATCCCAACCGCTTGACCCCGGGTCTTCGTTTCCACTTGCCTTGGAACATCGACTTCTCCGTTGGCCTTGATGTGGCTGTCCGAGCTCTGAAGAACTTCACCTTTGAATGGGATGAAGAAATCAAGACTTTGGAAGATTACCGCATCCATTATGAAGACTCCAAGGGCCACAAGATTAGTTATGGTTACGTTCCGACCCCGAACTATGCTGGTACCGCAACCCTCACTTGGCGCTATGGCGGCAAGCTGAACAAGGACACCGACAAGGATGGCGTGAAGGATGAAATTGACCAGTGCGCTCACACTCCGGAAGGTGCAGTGGTTGACTCCGTTGGTTGCCCCATTGACTCCGATAAGGATGGCCTGATGGATGGTCTTGATAAGTGCGCTAATACTCCGAAGGGTGCTGTTATCGATACCACGGGTTGCCCCATGGATACTGATAAGGACGGCGTTTACGACGGCCTTGATAAGTGCGATAATACTCCGGCTGGCGTACCTGTTGACCAGGATGGTTGTGTTGCTGACTTTGACCAGGATGGCGTTCCCAATGGTATTGACAAGTGCCCCAATTCTCTCCCGGGTGCTGTAGTTGATTCCACTGGCTGTGTCGCTGATGCCGATAAGGATGGCATTCCTGATTCCCAGGATAAGTGCAATGAAACTCCGAATGGCGCTGTAGTTGATTCTACTGGCTGCCCCATCGACTCTGACAAGGATGGCGTGTTCGATGGTATTGACCTCTGCCCTGAAACTCGTGCCGGTGCTAAGGTTGACGAACGCGGTTGCGACGACGACTTTGATGCTGACGGCGTTCCTAATGCTCAGGACAAGTGCCCCAACACCAAGGCTGGCATTAAGGTTAACGAAGAGGGCTGCCCGCTGGATGGTGATAAGGATGGCGTTCCTGATGGCTTGGACAAGTGCCCGAACACTGCTGAAGGCATCGCTGTAGACGAAACTGGTTGCGCTCTTGACTTCGATAAGGATGGCGTTCCTGATGCTCAGGACAAGTGCCCGAATACTATTTCTGGCCTTGCAGTTGATGCTTCTGGTTGCGCTCTTGACGAAGACAAGGATGGCGTTCCTGATGGTTATGACAAGTGCCCCAACACTCCGAAGAACGCTCCGGTTGATTCCACTGGCTGCTTCCTGGATACCGACCGTGATGGCGTGCCCGACTACGAAGACAAGTGCCCGAATACTGTGGCCGGCGTGAAGATCGACAAGAGGGGCTGCCCGGTCAATAAAAAGGAAGACCCGGATCAGTTGAAGAAGGGCATTGCCTTTGAACTCAACTCCGCAAAGCTTACCAAGCCCAGCTACGCAACTCTGGATGACATTGTTCGCCTGATGAATAAGATTCCTGACGCAAAGCTTGAAGTCCAGGGCCATACTGATAACACTGGTTCTGCAGAAACTAACAAGAAGCTTTCCCAGGATCGTGCTAATGCTGTGGTCAACTACTTTATTAGCAAGGGTATCGCAAGCGACCGCGTTCGCGCTGTCGGTTACGGTCCGGAAAAGCCCATTGCTGATAACAAGAGCAAGAAGGGCCGTGCCAAGAACCGCCGCGTAGAACTGGTTCCGTTCTTCGACTAGTTTTGCCCGGATAGCAAACGAGCTATAAAAAAAACGTCCGCTGTTTGGCGGACGTTTTTTGTGATTATTTGGATTTGAAAACCAGTTTTTTGTACATGGTAAAGCTTACTAGAACATAGACTACGTTTGCAATGATGTTGGCGAAGAAACTGGGCTTCATGAACTTTGTGATGAGTTCGCTAAAGGGTGCGCAGAATGTCTGGTCAAGTAGCCAGACGCACCCCTCAAGAACTCCCAAGTTGACGCCGTAGGCGCAAATGAAAACCACTAGGAATCTTGTAATTTCAGATTTTTTGTCGTTGTGGCTTTTGAAGTTCCAGATGCGGTTGCAGATATAGCTGTTGCAAGCGCCGGCTACGAACCCCAGAAAATTGGAGAGCTCAAGGTTCCAATCCAACATCTGATGAAGAATCCAGACCACCAGCATGGTAATTAGGGTGTTCATGATGCCGATAATGTTGTACTTGACAAAGTGAAGCATGGGCGGAAAATAATTATTTTGTTGTACTATGAATTGGATTGAAGACAAAAAGTGTACCGCAGAAGAAGCGGCTCTCCTCATTAACGATGGTGATGTACTGGGTGTTTCCGGTTTTACGCTGGCTGGATACCCTAAGATCGTGCCTACAGCTTTGGCTGCCCGTGCAGAAAGACTGCATGCCGAGGGCAAACCCTTCCAGGTAACGCTTTTCTCCGGTGCCTCTACCGGTGATTCTTGCGATGGCGCCCTGGCCCGCGCAGATGCCGTCAGCTTCCGTATGCCTTACCAGTCTAATCCTGCGCTCCGCAAGGCTATTAATTCCGGAGCCATCAAGTATATTGACGCTCATTTGGGCAAGATGGGGTACTGGATCCGCACGGGTGCACTGCCCCGTCCAACGGTAGCGATTATTGAAGTCTCAAGCATTTTGCCTGACGGTCGCGTGTGCCTTTCAACTTCCGGTGGTAATTCTGTTACCTTCCTTGAATCTGCAGAAAAGGTCATTCTGGAATTGAACACCCGCTTTGGGGACGCCTGCGTCGGCGTTCACGATGTGGCATTGCCGGAATTGCCGCCTCATGCCAAGGCCTTGGCTATTGATGCCGCCGGCGATCGCGTTGGCGAGACCTTTGCCCGAGTCAATCCCAACAGGGTTGTGGCCATTGTGGAGCAGTCCCTTTTTGACGAAGTTACCCCCTTTGTGGAACCGGATGAAATTTCCCGCAATATCGGTGAGCGTATTCTTGACTTTATCCGCTACGAAGAAAATCGAGGTCGCCTTCTGAAAGGCCTGGCCTATCAGAGCGGCGTAGGCAAGGTTGCCAATGCGGTTCTCTCCGCCATGGCTGCAGACGATCGCCTCCATCAGATTGACCTTTACACCGAAGTTATTCAAGAAGCGGTTCTGCCCCTGCTGAAAAACGGTAAGCTGGGCATCGCCTCCGGTACGGCGCTTACACTTTCCGAAAGCACCCAGCAGGAATTTATTTCTAATGCCGAAGAATGGAAAAAGCACCTTGTGATTCGTCAGCAGGAAGTGAGCAATAGCCCCGACGTAATCAAGCGTATTGGTGTCATTTCCATGAACACTGCGTTGGAAGTGGATATCTTTGGAAACGTGAACAGTTCCCTGGTGACAGGTTCTGCAATGATGAACGGTATTGGCGGTTCTGCGGATTTTGCCCGCAACTGTATGCTGGGATTCTTCATGACTCCTTCTGTAGCAAAGAACGGGACCATCAGTTCTGTGGTTCCTTACGTGAGTCACGTGGACCACCCGGATCACGATACCATGATCTTCGTGACAGAGCAGGGGCTTGCTGACCTTCGTGGCCTGGCTGCCGAAGACCGCGCCCGACTGATTATCAAAAACTGCGCCCATCCCAATTTCAAAGAACCCCTGACCGATTTCTTGGAATATAGCCTGAAGCATGCCAAGGGTATTCATATGCCTTTAGCCATTAACCGGGCCTTTGAAATGCATCAGAAGTTCCTTGAAACGGGCAGCATGCTGTAAAAATTTGAACGTTTATGCAATATCTGGGCTACGAAAGTGAATTGCTTGTTGAAAAGCTCAAGGTTGCTTAGTATATTGAAATACTATGATGTTTGGAAAAAATGAAATGCGTAAATACACCTCTCCACTAAAGTGGACTCTCGCGGCATTGACGTCAATTCTTTTTTTGACAGCTTGTGGTGATGATGACAAAAATCCCGCCTATAATGACTACGAAGAAACCTTCAGTAACGGTAGCGCGGATCGTTCCAGCAGTTCGGGCGCTATTCCTGGCATTGAAGATACTCTTCCGACGGAACCTGTTATTGAAGACACCTCTGTAGTTGAGGATGTAAAAAAGCTTCCTAAGTGTACGGCGTCTAACGAAGGTGAATCCTTCATGGTGACTGCAGAGAATACTCTGTATTTCTGTGTTGACGGTGAATGGAATAAAGATGCCGCCGAAATCGTAGGCGTGACTTGCCTTGATGGCGCCTTGGTTCTTGGCGCTGAAGAAGAAACGCTTGAGGAAGGCCCTGGTGCCTTTGGCTATGATTCAATCGCTGCAGCTATGGTTTACCGTCGTGAAGGTGTGGCCGTAGCGGGTATTGCTGAAAAGGGCCCGTTCCGTTACGGAACTTCTGTTAAAATTGTGGAATTGGATAGTGCTCAACGTTTGGCTGATTCACCCCGCAGTCACAAGGTTTGCATCACTTCTGGCGATGGTTCCTATAGCTTTGAACCGGTCAATATCGTTTCTCCCTACGTTCGTATAGAGGCTTCTGGCTACTTCAAGAATGAGTTGACCGGTGGCCTGTCTTCCGAACTGATCACGCTTAGATCCGTAACAGATCTTACGGAACGCGACTCTGTGAATGTTAACGTACTGACCCATATTGGTTCCGTCGTTGTCATGAAACTAGTGGAACAGAGCGGTTTTAACAAGCCCATTCGTATGGTAAAGGAAGAAGCGCTACAACGTGTTCTTCGCGGATTTGGTATCAAGATCTCCGGATTTAACGATGCCTTGTTCGGTCAGCAGGGGGGCTTTGGCGGTTTTGGCGGCCAGGTATCAAAGACCATTTCTAAGACTGCCGACGAAGTGGGTATGTTTGATGGCGACGAATTTAGCGCTGCCCTTGTAGCAATTTCTGTAATGCTGCAACGCCATGGCTCTGGTCGAGAAATGCTGATGTTTGCAGATTCCATTGCACAGAAAATCGCAAATACTGGAAACTGGGATGACTGGACTTCCAGAGCGCACTTGGCCGATTGGCTCATGGCTCTTGATGTTAATGGCGATCTTGAAAAAATCAGGAAGAACATTGAGAGCTGGAAATTAGGCCCTGCTCCTGATTTTGAAAAGTATCTCCGTAATTTCTGGACTAGTGAACTTCAGTTCCCCACTTGCAATAAAAATAACGATGGCCTTGTAACTCACATCGGTTATAGCCAGAGTAATTACTTTGGTTGTAATTATCAGGACACAAGTAAGACGAAGGCTCGCTTTACCTGCGATGCAGCCCTTGGAAAATGGCGTACAGCTACAGATATCGAAAAGGATACTGTAGGCCTCGGCGCAGATACATCCAAGTATGATGGCGCCATCCGTCCGGGTGTAATCAATAAAGACAAGAATTACGTCTTTGATGGCTCAACGAAAAAATGGCGCGTTGCAACAAGTGACGACATTATGGACTTTAGCGACGTGGCTGACGTATACAAGAGCCTTGGCCCCGATGAATCCGTGGTATTCATTCTCCGCCATGCAGAGCGAACCAACGAAACTGGCGCCAAGGGTCACTTGACTGATAATGGTAAGGCTCAAGCTAGAAGCGTTGGATCCAAGTTTGCTAGCGTAGGCAAGATTTACTTTGCTTACTCCGGCTATACCCGCACTTTGGAAACTTGCGAAGGTATTGCAACTGGTGCAGGTCAAAATGCTAATCCTGATGTCCTTGAAGGTCTTGATGGAGAATGGTACGTTAAGACTGGCGAGCCTTCTATTGAAGATGTGAGCCGTTGGGCCTACACGGGTTCTCCCGCTGGTAGTTTCTACAACCTGGAAGATCGTACCAAGGAATTGGTTTCTAACTATGTTCTGGCGAATCGCGGCAAGTTGCAGAGAGTGAACTTCTACATCTCTCATGATAGAATGGTCTTGCCTCTTGCTGTTTATGCATCTCAGAAGAAGGTTGACTTGCGATTCTTTGATACCATGGGTGCCCGTAACTGGATCAACTTCCTGGCTGGTGCTGCGGTGATCTTTGACAGCACGGGCAAGGTTCGCTATGTGCCTGTCAGGGGCTTGGATTCTGGTACCATGAAGCTGTAGTTTTTCATACATTGTAAAGTTTGATAGACACGAAGGTCCCCAGGTGAACTGAGGGACCTTTTTCCATGGAAACATCCCCTATTTTGCCAAAGACCTTTAACCTTTAACCTTTATCTTTTCCACTAAATAACTACATTTCCATCGTTGATTTTTATCAAACTTAAACCTAAAAGAATGGATAAAATCCAATATGAACGAAACGCAACAGAACACTGCAGATTCCCAGGTAGCAGCACCCGCTGCCGCTGAAGAAGCTGTAGTAGCTACCCCGGCAAAGGTTAAGGGACGTTTTGACGAGCAGATCGGCTTGATGTCTCCTACTGATGCTGCAAAGGTTCAGGCTCAGCTTGACCTTACCCCTGGTGGCGATTCCGCTGTCTTCGAAATTGTCGAAGCTCACGGTGGTGGATACCAGGTTCTTTACAAGACTTATGATCAGTCTGTGACTGCACGTAACGCTCTTAAGGCTAAGGACGACGCTTCCTCCGCAGTTCTTCCCATTGCCAAGGCTACCTTGGGCAAGGAATACTGCGATGGCAACGTTGTCGAAGGCATCTGCCAGGGTGAAAAGGAAACCTTCACTCTGGGTAAGCTTGCCGAATTCCAGGCAACTGGCCTTATTGTAGTGATGACTGTGATTATCGGCCTTTGCTTGCTTTGCTACTTGATGAACTTCATCATGGCAAAGCTTGGCCTCAATGTGAACAAGGCTCCTGCACCCGCAGTTAAGCCCGCTGCAGCACCTGCTGCCGCCGCTCCTGCTGCCGCTGCACCCCGCACCATTGGTCCTGCTCACTGCGACTGGGATCCCAATGCTAAGAGCGTTCATCCGGGCATGACCAACAAGCAGCTCCAGGCTTTCCTGTCTATCGCTGCTATTGCTGCCCTCG
>JAKSIE010000064.1 GCA_024398995.1 Fibrobacter sp. | reverse complement strand
GAAGACTTGATGGCTCAGATCGATTTCGGTATCCGCTACTTCTCGTCTTCCGAAGATTCCAAGCCGTTGAACAAGATCTTGCTGGGTGGCGGCGGTGCCTCCATTCCGGGTCTTAAGGAATTCATCGCAGAACGTACTGGCATTGAAACGGATACAGTAAATCCGTTCCGCCTTGCAGAATGCGATGCAAAGGTCTTTGGCGAAGGCGGAATCTCCGTTGCCTTGTCTAACATTTACGCCCCGGCTTTGGGCTTGGCAATGAGGAAGTTCTAATGGCAGCGCAGAAAAAAGAATCTACGAACAAAAGTGCCTTGGCGGTTTCCATCAACCTCTTGCCGGTAGAATTCCGCAAGAAGAAGAAGGATTTCTCCTGGATTACTGATCGCCGTACTATTTGGCCGACTATTGCTCTTATCGCGGCAATCGTCTGCGTTGTGATGCTCAATAACTTTATGACCGAAACCAAGGATGGTCTCAATTCTGAGCTTTCCAGAGTCAAGGCTGAAGTTGAACGTCAGCGTCCGCTTCTCAAAAAGATTGGCGAACTCGAACAGAAGCAGGGCATCGTCAATACCAAGATCAACGCACTCAAGTCCATTCAGGTTAACAAGAAGCGTTGGGTTGTTTTGTTTGAAAACATCTCCTCCGTTCTTCCTCCGAACATGTGGTTGACCAGCCTCAACCAGATGGGTGAGTTTGACCTGGAAATGAGAGGCACTACCTTTGACTTCTCCGAAGTTGCTGAATACATGGTCAAGCTTGAAAAACAGGCTGCTATTGATAATGTGTCTTTGGTGACTATCGCAACCACTAAGGTTGATGGCGAAGAAGCCTATAGCTTTACCATTAGAATTGTCCTGAGCAAGGACAATGGACAGGAGGGCTAATATGGGTAATATCGACTTTAAAGACAAAAAGAACATTTACGCCATTGCAATTATCCTGTTGATTCTTGGTGCAGCCTACTACGTGTACGACTACATGTGGAATCCGTTTGTGTTGGAACGCGAACGTCTGGAAAATGAACTCCGTTCTGCTCAGGCCGAACTGGATAAAATCAACGCCCAGAAGCACCGTGTTGCAGAATTGGAAATGCAGTTGGTTCAGGCAGAAAAGGATTTTGAAAAGCTGAAGGAAATGTTCCCGGAAGAAGAAAAGGTTCCCATGCGTTTGCAGGACCTCTACTCTGTAATCCGCAGCTCCGGCGTTCAGATTCAGAAGTTCAATCCTGATGGTCGCGGCATTGCTCGTGAACACTACATTGAAAACCGTTATTCCATCGCTGTGAATTCCGGCTATCATATGTTGGGTTACTTGTTTGCAGAAATTGCAAACTTCAACTATCCCACGGCAATCACCAACTTGAGACTTTCTCGCTACTCTGGCATCAAGTCCGAAATCGAGAAGGCTGAAACTCATGGATGGACTCCGATTACCATGTCGGTATCCTTCAATCTGACCACCTATACATCTAAAAAGGTGGGCCCGTAATGAAGAGTAAATACCTTATTTTGTTTATGATGGCTGCAGTCGCTTCTCAGGCGGCTCAGATCAAGGATGTTAGCTTTGCTTGCGACAAGGGCTGCCGTATGGTGTTCGCCTTTAATTCCGACAAGGACTTGCCGACATTCTTCCAGAAGTACGATGCTTCCTCCAAGAAGTTCGTTGCCGGTTTCTCTGAAACGGACATCGCTCTGGGTGAAGGTTCCTTTGAAATCGATGCAAACTCCAAGTTTGTAAAGAACGTTCGCATCTTCAAGGAAAACTTCCGCGGATCCAACTTCCTGAAGTTCGAAATGGAAGTCGGTGCTTCCATTGATTCCGATAAGAATGAAATCTCCTTGGACAAGTCTAATTTCTTGCTGAAGTTCAAGGACAAGGGCGGAAAGAGCTGGACTCTTTCCAAGGTTGTCGCTGATAGCAAGAAGGCTGCCGACAAGAAGGCTCTCGCTGATAAGAAGGCTGCCGAAAAGGCAGCTCTCGAAGAGAAAAAGGCTGCTGAAAAGGCCGCCCTCGAAGAAAAGAAGCGCTTAGCTGAAGAGAAGAAGGCTGCTGAAAAGGCAGCTCTCGAAGAGAAGAAGGCCGCCGAAAAGGCTGCCAAGGAAGAAAAGGCTCGCTTAGCTGCCGAAAAGAAGGCTGCCGAAAAAGCTGCTCTCGAAGAGAAGAAGGCCGCTGAAAAGGCCGCCAAGGAAGAAAAGGCCCGCTTAGCTGCCGAAAAGAAGGCCGCTGAAAAGAAGGCTCTCGAAGAAAAGAAAGCCGCCGAAAAGGCCGCCCTCGAAGAAAAGAGACGTTTAGCCGCCGAAAAGAAGGCCGCTGAAAAGAAGGCTCTCGAAGAGAAGAAGGCCGCCGAAAAGGCTGCTAAGGAAGAAAACAAGCGCATTGCCGCCAACCAGAAACTGTTGGACAAGGCAATCAGGGAAGGTGGCCCTATTGGCGAATATCTTCCCAGCTTGAAGGAAATGACCCTCCTGGTCGGTTCCGGTATGGAACAGGTCAAGTTGGTGGCCGATTCTCCCATTGATATTAAGAACGTCAATGGCCCTGATAAGGCTTCCGTAGTCTTCATTAGCCTCGAATCTTCTAAGAAGTCTCCTGTTTTCAAGCCCAATGCTGGTTCCATTGTCAAGTCTGTAACTTGGACCGCCGAAGGCATTAAGGTTCAGCTCGAGGCTGGTGCTGCCCCCGTGATGATGGTTCAGGATGGCGCCTTGATTTTCCAGGCTCAGAACACTCAGTTCAGCAAGGAAGGCTTCAGCTTCTGGACCGCAAAGGCTTCCGGCATCTCTATCAGAGACTGGACAAAGGCTTCCGAAGAAAAGCCCAACTTTGATTCTTTTGTGAAGAACTTCGAAAAGGACAGCAAGAAGCAGGTTTCTGGCTCTCAGACCTTCCATCTGCGTCCGGTTGTTCGTGAACTCATCGTTACCGTCGATGAAATCGAATTCTTCGCAGCTCCCAATGAAAACGCTCAGGTTCTGCAGCGCCTTGTTTTCGGCGACCGTCTGGTTAGCCTTGACATGAGCGGCATGTACCGTAAGGTTCAGGTCGGCAACCGCGTTGGTTACGTGAACCGTCGTTCCGTGGGTTTCCGCGATGAACTTTCTCCGGCTCAGGCTGAACGTCTGAAGGAAGTTGATCAGGATCGCGGCGATGTGCTGAATCCCGAAAAGGCAACCAATAGCAGACTTGACGATCTTTATGAAGACCGTGTTACCTATAGTTCCTTCGGTCGTCGTGACCCGTTTGTAGACATCAAGGGTCTCGTTGAAGAAGGTATCAATATCGACCAGGTTGAACTTGTTGGTATCATCTGGGAATCCGATGTTCCGATGGCTATCTTGGTTGAATCTAAGAATCCGTCTGTTTCTTACACTCTTAAGGAAGGTGATAAGATCCTGAACGGTAAGGTATTGAAAATTACACAAACTGACGTGCTCTTCCTTATCCAAGAATTTGGTGTGAGCCGTCGCTACTCCATGGGCCTTCCCGATAAATTTGGGGGTAACAAGTAATGAAAAAGCTGACTAAAATTTTAACAGTTCTTCTTATGGTCGTTGGTATCGCTACCACGGCTTGGGCTGCTCCCGCAGAAGGTTCCTCTGCTCCGAACAAGAAGTTGTATGACTTCAACTTCGTGAATATGGACTACGAAGCAGTATTCCGCTCCATTTCCGTTGTCGCTGGTGTCGACATTCTTCTGTCTCCCGAAATCAAGGGTAAGACTACCCTTCGAGTGACCAAGAAGACTTGGCAGGAAACCATGGACATCGTCTGTAACATGAACGAATTGACTTGGGTTATCCAGGACAAGTACATTACCATCCAGCGTTTGGCTACTTACCAAGCTAAGCAGAAGAAGCTTGCCGACGAAGAAGCTCAGGCAGAAAACAATGCCCCGCTGGTTCGTAAGAACTTCCAGGTTCATCACGCTAAGGCTGACGAACTGGTCAAGGTTCTCGAAAGCATGAAGTCTCCCCGTGGTAAGATTACCACCGTGGAACGCACCAACTCCATCATCGTGTACGATACTGACAAGCAGATCGAACAGATGGAAAATGCAATGCAGGAACTTGACATCGAAACCCTGCAGATCATGATCACCGCAAAGCTCGTTGTTGTTAACAGCGAACGTGCTCGTGAACTCGGTGTTGACTGGACTCTGAATGCAGGTAACGTTGCCCTCACTCCGGGTACCGCTGCTGCTGCAACAGGTTCTGCTGCTGGTAGCACTCGTACAAGCGCTGCAATTCAGTCTTTCCCCCATGCTGGTGTTTCTCCTTCTGTTGCTGGTGCTACTACTGCAATTACCGCAAGCCTCTTGGACAACAACCTTCAGATTGCAATCAGCAACTTGATGGGTGACGCTTCTACCGAAGTTCTTGCAAGTCCTCAGGTTTCTACCTTGGATAACACCGAAGCTCAGGTCTTCATGGGAGACAAGGTTTCTATCCGTGTGATTGACGATAGTGGTGAATCTTCCACTCAGTTGGTCGAAACCGGTATTAAGCTGACTGTTACCCCGCATGTTTCTGGCGACAACCGCATCCTCTTGGACCTCCATCCGGAAAACAACTCCTACGACTACGACTCCAAGGGCGAAATCGTGATTTCTACCCAGGAAGCCAAGACCAAGGTTGTTGTGGCTGATGGTGAAACTGTCGTGATCGGTGGTCTTACCCGTAACGAATCTCAGGAATCTGAAAGCGGTATTCCTTTCTTGAAGGACATTCCGCTGATTGGCAACCTCTTCAAGTACACTCGTAAGTCTGTTGTGAAGAAGGACCTGGTTATCTTCGTTACTCCGCGTATCATCCGCAACTATGTGGGCAACGTCGATATCTCTGAAGCTCCGATCCGCATCGCTAAGGATTCTACCCAGAATGAATCCGCTGCAAGCGAACAGAAGGCAGAAACTGCTCCTAAGTCCGAACAGCCCGCAGCTGCAGAACAGTCCGCTCCTGCTGAACCGGAAGCTCCTGCCGTTGAAGAACCGGTTGCAGAAGAACCGGCAGCCGCTGCAGAACCTGTTGCTGAAGAAGCTCCGGCAGCTCCGGCAGCAGAAACTGTTGAAGACGATGACGGCTGGGACGAATAAGCCCTAGACAGTCTCTCGACTAAAGGTTTAAAAGGCTCCGCGATGCGGGGCCTTTTTTACTGTAATGCGAAGAGAATTTAGCGAACTACTAAAGCGGCGAGAGCCAATTCCTGACTTACGGTTGTCCAGCTAGTGCTTTTGAATTCGTAATTCAGTTCCGCAAGGCGGTTGATGACACGACAGAGCAGCGGCTTGCCCCAACGGCGACAGCATTCGGCTGCGTTACCTTGTTTGCAAAAGATGTATGCGTTTTTGCCCAGTTCCTGTGCGGCGTCTTCTTGGGACTTGCCCTTTGCCGTCAGGGACATAAAGTTTAGGAGGTCGATGGCGTGGCTGTACAGAGCGTTTGCGACTCTGATGGCGTCACCACCACCGTAGAGGATTTCGTGGAGTTTTTTGGTGTAGCCAGCTGGGTCGCGCATTCCAAAGAAATTCAGAATTTCGTAGGGCGGGATTTCGCGCTGGGGAACCACAAGCATCTTGACCAGGTCCAAGGTAATCTTGGCGCAGTCCGGCTTGTACAATAGAACCTTTTCGATTTCTTCGCTTACAAGACGGGTGTTCGTGCCCAAAGCGTCGGCAAGATAAAGGCTTGCGTTGGGATCGATTGCCTTGCCGAAATGGGTGGGCACCATTGCTGCAATCCAGTCTTGCATCTTATACTGCTTGGGTTCTTCGTATTTTTCGACCTTACCGACCTTAGCAAGAATCTTGTACAGTTCGGAGTTTGCGCGAAGTTCCTCAAAGTCCAGGAGCAGCTTGCAGTCGGGGGCATCCTTAAGCCAGCGGGCCAAGGCCTTAGATTCTTCAGCCTTCATTGCGTCGGCTTTGCGAACTACCACCGCCTGTTCTGGAGCGAACATGGAGACCGCTCCGCAGCTTTCCATGATGAGCCCAGCTACGGAAGGAATATTGGTATCAGAGGCATAGACGATCTGCTTGGAAAGCGGGTCGTCTTTGCGGTCACCGAGGGCATCGAGCAAGAACTTGTCGATAACCTTGTCTTTGGTGAACTGATCCTTACCGATGAGGGCTAAAATCATATTGGAGCTTACTTGAAGTCAACGATTTCGAACTTGTTCTTGCCCTTGGGGGTAACAACTTCGACGATTTCGCCTTTCTTCTTGCCCATGAATGCAGAACCCATGGGGCTCTTGAAGCTGATTTTGCCATTCATAGGATCTACACCTTCGGGGCTTACCAGCTGGTAAGTGACCTCGCGCTTGGTGGCCAGATTCTTAGCGATAACAGTGGCGCCAAAGCGGACGGTGTCGGAATTTGCATCAAATTCAACGATGATAGCGTTTGCAATCTGGTCTTCCAGCTTGGGAAGTTCCAGGTCGATATGAGCCAGCATTTCCTTGGCGGCATGGTATTCAGCGTTTTCGCTCAGGTCGCCTTGCTTGCGGGCTTCTTCCATTTCGTCGACTACGCGGGGACGTTCGGTCTTCTTGAGGAAGTTGTAACGTTCAACCAGCTTGTCGTATGTTTCTTTAGTACAGGGTGTTTTTGCCATAACCTTAAGTTAGAATTTTTTTAGTTGGCGAAACAAGGTTTTGTTGGGCTTTCCCTCTTTTTTTTGTTATAATTTAGAACGTAAAAAATCAATAGGAGTTACTATGTATACTGTGTTGGAAAAAGGCGGCGTCTGCTCTCCTAAGGGCTTTACCGCAGCCGGCATTTGCGCCGGTATCAAGGCCAGTGGCAACGCCGATATGGCTCTCTTGAAGAGTGAAAAGGCTGCTCGCTGCTTCGCCGTTTTTACCACGAACAAGGTTAAGGCCGCTCCGGTCCTTTACGACAAAGCTGCCTTGGAACATGCTCATTTCGCTTCTGCTGTTATTGTGAACAGCGGTAATGCAAATGCTTGCACTGGCGAACAGGGCTACAAGGATGCCGAACGTATGGCAACCCTTACCGAAGAAGCTCTGGGTCTCACTCCGAAGAGCGCCTTAGTTTGCAGCACTGGTGTTATCGGTCATCTGATGCCTATGGATAAGATTGAAGCCGGTATTCCTAAGCTGGTGGAAAAGCTCCACGCAGATGCATCCGAAGAATTCGGCCGCGCCATTCTTACCACCGACCTTGCTCTCAAGTCCCATGCTGTTGAAATCCAGACCGAAAAGGGTGTGGTGACCATTGGTGGCGCTTGCAAGGGTAGTGGCATGATCCATCCCAACATGGCAACCATGTTGGCTTTCATTACTACCGACTTGTCTTTACCCATCGATTTCTTTGCTGAATTCCGTGCAAATATTGCGGACTCCTTCAATGCCATTACCGTTGACGGTGACACTAGCACCAATGATACTTGTATCCTTCTTGCAAACGGCATGAGCGGCATCAAGTACGAAGAACTTACTTTGTCTGAACAGGGTGAATTCCGAGCTGCTCTCACTATGATTATGCAGAGCCTGGCTAAGGATATTGTTCGCGATGGTGAAGGTGCCACCAAGCTCATTGAACTCCGCATCGAAAAGGCTGAATCCCATGAAGAAGCTTTGAAGATGGCTCGTTTCATCGGTACCAGTAACTTGGCCAAGTGCGCCATGTTCGGTGAAGATCCCAACTGGGGTCGTATCCTCAGCTCCGCTGGTTCCAGCGGCTGCAACATGGTGGCTGAACATACCGACCTTTATTTTGGCGACGTTCAGGTTCTTGAAGGCGGCCGTCCGGTGCAGCTTTCCAAGGAACAGATGGATGCACTCCATGCGGTTGTTCGTCAGCGCGAATACAAGGTTACCTTGGTGTTGAACATTGGTCATGCTAGCGCTAGCGCATTCACCTGCGACTTGAGCTATGACTATGTGAAGATCAACGCTGAGTATACGACGTAATTTTTGTCGTTCATCGGGGAGTTAACCTCCGGTCACAAAAATTACCGTCAAGAGAACAGCGCGTACTCTCGGGACTTTTGTCGTTCATCGGGGAGTTAACCTCCGGTCTCAAAAATTACCGTCAAGAGAACAGCGCGTACTCTCGGGCATTTTGTTGTTCATCAGGAAGGAAACTTCCGGTCGCAAAATTGCAGTTAAAAAAAGACCACGGTTGTGCCGAGGTCTTTTTTTTGCGGGAAAGATTCGCGAGTTGCGACTTGGGTTGGCTGTGTCCTAATCCTTAAGGCAGCGGAGGCTTGCTGCGTGTTCGGGCTTGAACTTTTCGAACTTAGCGATGTCCTTGTCGTGATAGAACGTGAGGACTTCGCCGTTGCTTACCCAGAAGTAGGCCTTCTGACCGGCACCTTCAAATTTGCGTTCCTTCAGGGGAACATCGCTTTTGGCGAAGTGGCCACCACCAGCCTTTGCGCCAAAGCCGTATTCATCCTTGCCGTTGCCGTAGATGGCGGTCCCCTTCAGAGGATCCCAGCCGTAGCCAGCCTTCAGAGCTACGCCAGGCTTGTTGTTTGCGCTGGCGAATGTAAGCAAAGTCTGCCATTCATCTTTGGAGGGCATGTGGAAACCTTCGAGGCAGGCCTTCTGTGCGTTCTCGAAATCGTAGAGGCGGCCCCAGTGATTGCATTGGGAGCATAGGGCGCCGCTTGCTGTGGCGTAGTTCATGTTTTCTGCGGTCCAGAGCTGTGTGCCAATGCGGATCCATTCGTAGGAATAACCGTCGCGAGGATCCTTGTAGCTACCGCTAGTGGCGGGTTCTCCGTCTTCACCAAAATACTCGCCGAATTCGATCTGCTTGTTCTGCTTGAAGTTTGCCTTGGAGGCCATTTTGCCATTCTTGTGGTAGCGGGTAACCAAGCCCTCGATATAGCCGTCGGCGTAGTTGTATTCCGCCTGCAGGGTACCGTCTTCGTAGTATTCCTTAGAGACACCTTGACGTCGGTCGTTTTCGTAGATTGCTTCACGCTTCAGGTTGCCATTCTCGTAGTATTCCTTTTCCGGTCCCTGTTTCTTATTATCCACGTAGGTGGCTTCAGAACGGATTTTCCCGTTGGGGTAGGTTTCGGTACGGACATCTTCGCAACCGGTCATGGTGGAGATGGCCAAAAGGCAACCAGCGATGGCTGCGGGCATCCATTTAGTTTTGTTCATCCTCGGTTTCCTTTTTTAGAAGTAAATCTTGCCTGCAGTTGCAAGCAGGCCAATCAAGTAAAGCATTCCGTCGTAGTAGCGCCAGAATCTGCAGGGCACAGAGAGGGCTGCAAGGTCCTTGACAAAGGGCTTGAGTAGGGCGTCCTCGGAGCTGAGTACCTGGGTGGCTGCTGCGTTCATGGCGATGATACCGGGGGTTGCTGCACGGCCTTGTCGCGGAAAGTCTCCTCCGTCTACGGCGTAATCAGCCAGGTAGGGCCTGTGGCTTTCGCAGAAGAACAGGATTCTTTCGCAGATGTCCTTTTCGTATTTACTGCCTCGAAACAGTGCGTAGTCCAGGCTCAAGTTCATTGCAACGCGCCACGCGTCGCCGCTAAAGCGATTGCTTTCGGGGTACCAGGCGGTTGCCTTAGGGGTCCCGTCAAATTCTGAATATTCGGAGCAGAGTCCGGTTTCGTAATGTGCAGCCTTCTGGATATACTCGATGCTCTTGTCGGCAATAGCAAGCCAGGAGTCGTCACCGGTAGCTTCTGCAAAAGCTCGGTAGAAGGCGATGGTATGGTAGCTTGGGTCCGTAAAGTCGTTTCCAGTTACCGGGGAGAAACGAATCATGTGACGTTCCGGATCAATAATGGAACGCACCTCGCCGTTGTCCGGTTTGTTGCGCATCCAGTTGATCAGTTCGATGGCTTCCTGCTTAAGGTCGGGGCGGTTGAAACGCTCTGCGGCAATGAGCAAAGACATGGCGAAGTATTCTTCACCATCGGGAGCGGACCCCGGATCCATCATTGAAAAATCGGTAGTAGAAACTTGCCAGGAGAAATAGCCTTGATGAGGGCCATCATTATTGCGCAGGTAACGCTTGGTGAAATTCCAAAGCTTGTCAAATTGCTTTTCGTGGTTGGTGAGGGCGCAGATATACATGCCATAACTCATGCCCTCGGAACGGATGTCGTCGTGACCGATGTCAACGATGTAAGACATGTCGTCAGAAGCGTCGAAACAAACTCGTTCATCAATTGGATCGCCTTCAAATAACTTGCTGTAGGCATTCTGTATAAGCTGATTCGCAAAATTCGGACCGTAGCCCGCTTCAACAAACATATCTCTTGGCTTAAATCGTTCCATAGAAGTCCCTTTTTCATTCCCCAAAAACTTGCTATTAAGATAAATAAATTCATATCTTTGTAAGGAGGTTTTTTATGTCAGATATGTTGATTTTAGGTTATGGTCCGGCTGGTGTTTCCGCCGCCCTGTATGGTTTGCGTTCAAACCTTGATGTCCAGTTGGTTGGCAAGGATAGCGGTGCTTTACAAAAAGCACACTTGATTGAAAACTACTATGGGCTGGAAAAACCGTTGACAGGATCTGAACTTGTTGAAGTTGGCAAAAAACAGGCCTTGTCCTTAGGTGCAAAAATTGCCGAAGATGAAATCACAGACCTGATGTTTGATGGCTCAGAATTTGTTGCTACAGGACTGAAGGGAGAATACCGCGGCAAGGTTTGCATTATGGCTACGGGTTCTGCCCGCAAAAAACAGCCTCTTGCAGGCATGGCGGAAATGGAAGGCCATGGAGTGAGCTACTGCGCTGTTTGCGATGCTTTCTTCTATAGGCAGAAAAATGTGGCGGTACTTGGCAGTGGCGAATATGCTTTGCACGAGGCTACCGAACTTTTGCAGGTGGCTTCCAGCGTGACCTTGCTTACCAACGGCGAACCGTTGACTGCCGAATTTCCTGAGACCATCAAGATTGAATCCCGCAAGTTGAAGGGGCTGGTGGGCGAGGGTGCCTTCAAGGGCGTCCGCTTTGACGATGAATCCGTTGGCGAATACGATGGACTGTTTGTGGCTCTTGGTAGTGCCAATGCGACGGATTTGGCATTGAAGGCGGGTGCCGCCTTTGACCAGGGCAAGCTTGTGCTGGATGACGACCTGATGTCTACGGTGCCGGGACTCTATGCCGCAGGTGATTGCACTGGGGGCATCCTCCAGGTGTCTGTGGCTGTTGGCGAAGGTGCTAGAGCCGGCCTTGCAGCAATCAAATACCTGCGTGAAAACCGCTAGTTGTTGCGTTGTTGGATAACTCGTTCCCAAAATTATCGAAATTTTGAACAAAGTAAATGCATCGCATTACACTTCTCACTAATCCTGACATTTGCAATTTACATTGCCCTCTCTGCTTTTTGAATCAGCGGGGGCAAACTTTTGGCATGGGGGAAATGAGCTGGGATGTGGTCGAGGCGGCTATGCGTGATGCTGCTGGTTCGGGACTACGCGAGGTAATCCCCAGTACCATGGGTGAACCCTTGCTTTATTCCCATTTCAATGAGTTGCTGGATTTGTGCAAGTCCTTGAATGTGAAGGTCAATCTGACTACCAATGGAACGTTTCCTGGATTTTGGGGAACGACTGAAGGCATGAAAATGCTGCTGGAATATTGCTGCGATATTAAGATCAGTACCTTGGCTTCGGAGCAGTTTGACGGTTGGAAAGCCAACGTGGAAAAATTACTGAATGTTAGGTCAACCGTTGAAAATTCTGCTGTAGGTTCTGCCATAGAAAATGCCGTAGAGTTCGCCACCACGGTGTCGCTACAGGTGACTCTCCACAAGGAAAACCTGATGATGATTCCGGAAGTGATTGCCTGGGCGAGCGCTAAAGGCATCGATCGCATTAAGTGGAATAGGGTGGTGTTCTTGAGCACTGCGCCCAAGGAACTTGTGGAAAAGTTTGCCCTGTCTCCGGAACGTGTTGCAGAGATTCGAAATTACGTGAAAGGTTTTGTTGCGCTGGGTGGCAAAGTGAAGCACGAGGGAAACTTGTTCTTTGACAACGGGAACCGTGACGATGCCAATAGGGCGCCGCGCGTCGACCCTCGCTGCGGCTTTGATGATGAACTTTGGATTTTGCCCGACGGATCGAAACAGCATTGCCCTAACCCAGAACGCCGTTTCGGGAATGGGGAAGCGCCCGAGGCGCAATGCTGTAACTGCCCCATGGCGCGGTAACTTCTGAAAACGTTTTGACTCCTTGAATTTCTATTTTGCGGATGTTCTTTTTTGTAGGTACAAAATGACTCGTTTGCTTGTTTTGATTACAGTGGCTTTCTTGATGGCGATACCTGCGTGTGCGGCAAAGAAAGGTTCAAAGACCGCGAAAGCAACGCCGGCAAAATCGTCGACGGCAAAGCCGAACCAGCTGGTGGATTTCCGCGACAAGCAGAAATACCGTACGGTCACTATTGCGGGCCTTGAATGGATGGGGGATAACCTCAATTACCAAACCGAGGGCAGTTTCTGCTACAAGGATGAAGAGGATCAATGCATGGCCTTTGGCCGCCTGTATACTTGGGACGCCGCCAAGAACGCTTGCCCCGCAGGATTTCGCCTGCCCACCCATGAGGATTTTGAAAGCCTATGGACCGCTGCCGGCGCTGATTTCAACGCCGGATACCTACTGAAAACCGATTACGGCTGGAACGGCGACACCAATGGCAACGATACTTTAAAATTCAGCGCCATGCCTGCAGGAAACCGCTTTGACGATGAAACCTACGGCAACATGATGAAGTTCGCCTTCTTCTGGAGTTCCGATGATTCCTCCGAAGGGATCCCTCAGGGCAGCGCCCGGGTGTGGTACCTGACCTCAAAATCCATGGCTTTCGGCTACATGGCCAAACCCAAGGATTTCGGATTCTCAATCCGCTGCGTTCGAAACAAGTAAAAAAGACCCGCTTTGAAAGCGGGCCTTTTTTGCATAGAGTTTCGCGAAGGTCGCGACTCTCGCCTTGTTATTAATCTTCCTCTACAGGCTTCTTGGAGAGCTGCTTTCTTCTGATGGGGTCGAGCTCGGTCTTGCGGAGGCGCAGCACTTCCGGAGTGACTTCGATGCATTCGTCTTCGTTAATGAAGGTGACGCATTCTTCCAAAGTCAGGCGGCGGTACGGAGTCAGCTGGATCATGTCGTCAGCGGACTTGGAACGCATGTTGGTAAGGTGCTTACCCTTGGTAACGTTCACGGTAATATCCACGTCGCGGTTGTGTTCACCCACGATCATGCCCGGATAAACTTCTGCACCCGGTCCGATGATGAGGTAGCCACGGTCTTCCAGGTTGGAAAGAGCGTAGCTTGCTGCTTCACCAGGTTCCTTGGCGATGAGCACGCCGTTGATACGGGCGGGAATTTCGCCCTTGTACGGTTCGTAACCCTTGAAGATGGACTGGCTGACAGCGTAACCCTTGGAGAGGGACAGGAGCTTCGGACGGATACCGATGAGGCCGCGGGAAGGAACGTTGAATTCCAAGGTGACGCGGTCGTTTTCGTCGGTGGTCATGTTAGTCATTTCGCCCTTGCGGGTCTGGATTTCCTGGATGCAGGCGCCAGAGAATTCGC
>JAKSIE010000063.1 GCA_024398995.1 Fibrobacter sp. | reverse complement strand
GTGGCGGCAATACGCTTGTTCCCGTCCCAAAAACTGTGATTTTTAGTTACAAAATATAAAAGGTTGGCAGCCTTCACCTGTAACGAAGGGTAAAGTTCGATACCGTCAAAAGTTTGATAAATGTCGCCAATGCTCCCCCTGAAAGAGTCGTCCTTTTCTTTGCCAAAGACCTCCGATTTTTCTGAAAAAGTCATCTGATCGATGACCTGCCGGCACTCCTCATAGGTCAAAACATAGGTGGGTTCATCCCCTTTTGGCCTTGCAAGGGTCTGATGATCTAATTTTCGACCACGGAAAGGACTTGCGACGCGTCAAGGGAACTTTTTGTACGCTTCAGAAGCTTTACCACCTGCCCTAAATCCTGCAAACGCTTTTGGTTTACGGCGTATCCCTTCAGCAGGTATTCCTTCAAGACGGTATTTGCCCAACGCCGGAACATGACGCCCTGCTTGCTTTTGACGCGATAGCCCACGGAAATGATAACATCGAGGTTGTAATAATTAACTTCATGAACCTGCGTTTTACCTGAAATTGCACCATGTTGAGTGGTTGTCGCAAATTTTGAGACAACCACTTCCCCATGTAATTCTTCATTTAAGGTGTTATTTATATGTTTTCGAATGGTTTTTGAATCTCTTCCGAACAAAAGTCCCATTTGTTCAGCAGACAGCCAAACCGTCTCATTTTCCAGACGAACATCAAGCCGTGTTGAGCCGTCGGCCATTTCATAAATAAGAACGTTTCCTTTATTTTCCATATTTGTCTCCTACGATTGCTTTTCTTGAGTTCAATTTTCAAAAGGGCATAGTTTCCCCATTGAATTTTGAACCATTTTTTTTGCAAAACAAAAACACCTGATTTTCCATCAGGTGTTCAGGAGACTATCCGTAACGCTCGGGAGGAATAGTAGCTTATTCAAGAATATTGGCAAGGGCGCTTAGGTAAAGGTTTTGTAAAACCAATTATAATTCGTAAAAGGAGATCCCCGCCTTCGCGGGGATGACATGCAAAAGGTAGCCGGGGAGATTCAGTGATGCGGAAGGTCATCACGCCGTTTATCTAGTCTTGAATGCAGCGGACAGACAAGCCAAAGTCCTTGTCCTCTCGACCGAGAGTTGCGCTATCTTCCCAGCCGTTAATTTCAAGGGTAGACCAGTCGCCACCCCAAAAATAGGCCGCACAACCCTTATTAAGGTAGAACCATACGCTATCACGGCGATAACCTGCCGGTATCGCATCAAAGCCAAGGTCATTGGTGCCATTCTTGCCGAACAATTGATCTTTCTTTAAAGCGCAATACCAGGGCTGAATAGCCCATCCGATTTTTGACTTCAGGTTTTTTCCGGAATGTTCCAAACTATTGCTTGCAATAAGCCTAGAAAACTCCATTGTGGACGGAAGGTGCCACCCCTTGGGGCAGGCGGTCTTCGCAGTCTCAAAATCATATAGGCGGCCGTATCTGATGCAGTTTGTAAATATATCGTTGTAGCACCAGCTGTTGCCGGTCGAATAGTTCAGATTTTCGGCCATCCAGGTTTGACCGTTAATTCTTACGGTTCTATAGGATTTCTTGTCACGAGGGTCACGGAAGGTTCCCCTGACTATTTTCTGCTTGGGCAAGGTGTTCGTACTCACGTCCTTAATGCAACGAACAGAAAGAAAATACTTGTCGTTGTTGGCGTATCCAACTTTGGAGAACTGGGCAGATTTCTTGCTAAAGTTCAAATACGATGATGAGCCGTATTCGTCGCTATGGTTTCGGAATTTCTGCCTATGGTCGTTATAGAAGTAGTTATACTCCCAGTAGTAAAAGTCATCGCCCTCGCCCTCAAATTTTCCTTCGGTATAATAGCCAGCCGGTTTTGCATTGAAGCCCAGTTCGTTCGTGCCGTTCCCTTCGCCATGCCAGCCATTTTGAGACTTCAGGATCTTACCCGCAATACCTTTTCCGCCGGCGGCAAGATACAGGGTGGCATATTCCTCCGCCGTGGGCAAGCGCCAGCCTTCGGGGCAAACGCTCTTTGCATCGGCCCAGCTATACAGGCGGCCATACTTTTCGCAATAATCGGGATCATTGTCGTAACACAGGCTGCGTTCGGTTTTGTAGTCCAGGTTGGCAGCCATCCATGTTTGATTGAGAATCTTTACCGTCTTGTAACTTTTGGAATCACGGGGATCCTTAAACGAGCCGAATTCTACCGCCAACTTCGGGGAGGAACTCGACGAGCTTGACTGCGAGCTTGAAGACCTAATGCGTACACCTAGGTAAGAATCAAATGGCGAGCCCTCAATGCATCGAGCCGTTACATATTGTACATTTTGAAGGGTGATCGCCCATAAGCTTTCGTCTCTGTCATAAGATAACTCAAAGGAATAATAGCCAGCCCAAGAGCCATCTGCACCGGGCGTAGTGGTCAAGAAGAAAGCCTTTTCTTCTTCGAATCTATGGCTGTTTATATCATCCGTACGTTCGCCGGCAGGCAGGCCGGAAAAGCCTATAGCATCCGTTCCGTTACCGTTTTCTTTCCAGCCTTCTTTGGATTTCAGCTTTTTACCTGCGACAGACGCTCCGCCAACAGCCTGCACCAGCTTTTCATAGTCCTTTTTCGAAGGTATACGCCAGCCCGCAGGGCAGGCATGCTGCAACGCCCTCCAGTTGTACATGCGCCCATATTTCAGGCATCCTTCATACTTGTCGTCTCGGCACATGCTGCCATCGCTGGCATAGTTCAGGTTCTGCGCCATCCAAACCTGGTCGCCAATTTTCACGGTTCTGTAGGTCTGGCCGTCGCGGGAATCCGTAAAGGTTCCGGCTAGGCACGGAAACACCAGGGCAAGGACGATAACTACGAAAAGGCTTGCATGTAAGCGCATATTAACTCACCACGTTTTTTAGTTCACCGTGGTCTTGCTGGCGGGCTTATTCACCTTGGGGCGAACGGTAAAGCATTCGCTCAGGCCCATTTCTGCCAGCAAATGGAGCAGGATCTTGTACTCGTCGCCGGGCATAAAGGATTCGTTGCTGCGCACAAAGATGTTGTACATGTGGGCGGCATCGTCCACCACCTTCTGGGGTACTTCGAACATCTCGGTAAGGCTTACGCCGTAGAGCTTCTTGAACAAAAAGCTGGGCAGGATCATCATGAGGTTGAACCAGTTGGTCACTACCTCGGACTTCTGGGGCTTGGAATTCTGCTGGTGGATCACGTTCACGTTAGTGCGCACTTCCTTGCCCATGGCGTTCAGCTGCAGGGGCCTAAATTCGGGCATGTTGTAGATGCGTGAATCGGCAATCATGTCGAACACGGAGCACACGAAGAACTTGGTAAAGTCGGAATAGAGGGAATAGCCGATGGATTCCACGACTTCCTTCTGGTTTTCGGGCACGATTTTGTCCAGTTCGCCGCGGATTTTGCCCATGGCGTTTGCCAGGTTGCTCTGGGTGCAGCAGACTTCGTAATCCATGTTGGCGAGGATGGATTCGCGGGCCAGTTCGAATCGCACCACTTCACGGAGTTTTTTGTAGACGTCGGTAGCCTCTTCGCTGAACTCGATTTTTGCGCCGTACTTTGCCTCGACGGCCTGGATTTTCTGGTTTACCAGGGCATCGAAGTCGGTTTCGCCGCAAATTTGCATGGAGGCGGTGACCATTTGCTTGAAAAGGGCGTTGTAGCGGGCGGCTGCGTCGCCAGTGGAGGCGTCAAAGTTCAGGAGGCCCTGGAGGGCGGATTCAAATTCGTTCATATCAACCTTAAAGGAGATCCCGGGTCAAGCCCGGGATGACATTAAAACATCCGTGATAACATTAAAACATCCGTGATAACATTAAAACGTCCGGGATGACATTAAAACGTCCGGGATGACATTAAAAAGTTCGGGATGACATTATGACACAAATATAGATTTTTATGTATATTTCTAGAAACAACAAATCTTATTTAGGAGGCTTAAATGAATTTTAAAAAGTCAAGTTTTTTTGCAGCAGCAGGCATTGCCGCCATGCTCGCCGGCTGTACCAGCAGCGATGATCCCAGCGGCCCCTCTGGCAGCAAGACTGAAGACGATCGTCCCAGCTTCGAAGTCGCCGCCTGCGAAGAAATCACCGACGAAGATGTCCGCAAGGAAATGGACGAAGCCCAGGAAACCTTCTTTGAATTTATCGATGCATTCGGCGTAAGTGACTTTGAAAGAGCCGGCGAAGCCGCAGGCACCATCAAGAGCGTGTACGGCAAGGCTCTTAAGGCAAATCCGGGTAACTGCGAAGCCCAGCTCGGCTACGCTCTCGCAACCGTTACCGACCTTTTGAACAACAAGACCCTGACCGATGTGATCGACACCATCAACTCCATCGTCAACGGTCCTGAAGCCGACGAAGAATTCGAACTCCCCGAAGTTGTGGCTCTGCACAAGCTTGGCGCAAACGAAGCCTCCAAGCTCATTGTCAAGGCCGGTACTGTCGCCAAGAAGACCGACCAGAAGGTTATTACCGACCGCCTGCAGGACGCCATTGCCGACGAACTCCTGCCGGCTGTGGATACCGCAATCATCTACTTGAGCAGCATCGGCATGAACAGCGATTTCGAGATGTCTGTCAAGTTCGAAGACAACACCTTGAACATCGACCAGAGTGTTACCGCTCCGGCTCTGGGTAGCGTCTATGTTCTGCGCGCCGTGCTCACCGCCTTGGCAAGCTTTAACATCGACTTCTCCAAGGATGGCAAGTACGACTGGATCGACTCCCTGCTGAACCTCAACGAAACCAACTACAAGGATAACGTTGGCGCACAGTACGCCGTGGAACTTTTGAGCTACGACAATCCCTTCGGCACCGTCAAGGACGAATGGAAGGATCGCTACCTGAAGATTCCCGAAGACCTGCGAAAGGCAATCACCAGCATCAACTGCGGCTTTATGCACAAACTCGAAAAGATCGAAACCGGCAAGAGCCAGGAGAACGACCTCTACATCGTAGGTGACGACGAAGACGCCGACTTGAGCGTTAAGGACATGCAGTCTGTGATGGACACCCTGGAAGCATTCAAGAATGCCCTGGAGTACGGTACCATCAAGGTTGAACTTGACGACAAGAAGACCTTGGACATCAACCTGAAGAGTTTCTTTAAACTGACTTCCGACGTCAAGGCCTACGCTCCTTACTACGAAATGGTGCATCCCCAGGATTGGTTCAAGAGCGAATACATTACATGGGGCGATGAATTCGAAGGTTCCGGCGCAGAATATTACGTAACAACCGAAATCCAAAACACCCTGACAAACTCCGACGACGTTCTCTACAACTCCGTCTACTTCGAAGACGATGGTGATGGTTTGATTATGTCTGTTGCTGTGGAATACGACGAAGGCCGTACCGAAGCTACCTACTCCGTTACTATCGATGGCTGTGAAGTCAAGTTCATCGACAACGAAGACTACGAATACATTAGCTACGACGAAGATAGCGACTTTGTCCCTGCAAAGTACGACTTTGGCGAAGTCATTGTTCTGCCCGAAGAAAAGTGCAGGATCGACGACGGCGAAGTAAGATACGCAGACGACAGCGGTGCACCCAATATCTTCAACCTGACCGATTCCAAGGGCAAGGTCACCATCTCCTTCACTGAACTGATCAATGGCACCTATGATCCTGAAGAACTGAAGCATCTCATCGTGTTCCCCGACTACACCTTTGCAGGCGTGTTCCCCAAGATGACAAAGGATGAATTCTGGAGCATCATGGATGAATATGTCCTGGGTCTCGAAGACTAATTTTAAGGGAGTCGCGCTCAAGGACGTCGCGAAAGTCGTCCTGGGAGTTTCTCTACTACAAAGCCTCACCTGCAGTGCAGAAATTGCCTGCGGGGGGCTTTTTTTATTGAATGATTATTCTGTAAGCATTGGCGAGCACAGGTTCTTTGCCCGCGCTGAATACGATAGATACGGTTTTAAGTACGGGAGTCGCGGCGGAAGTGACAGTGGCGAGAGTCACAGCGGAAGTGACAGTGGCGAGAGTCGCGACGGCTGGAGTCTGGACGCGGGGTCCCGAGGGTTCCCGACGCGTAATGCAGAAGGGTATTTTGCATGGACGCTTGGGTTCGAAAGTAGCTACAAGTACCTGACGCTGGGGGCGAGCGCGGGCTCCTCCCTCAATTCTGGCGAGGCCTTGCCCTGGGTAAGCGCAAGCATGGTCCTGCATTCGCCCGACTCCATGTTCTATGCGGGAGCGGGAATGGCCCGAGGCAGCAGGAATCTTGCAACAGTCAAGTGGCAGTACCTGGGCGATAACGATCTTGTTCCCGATATTTCCGCCACGTGGGAAACCCACATTCTTAAGAAGGACTTTGCCGCAGGTTTCAAGGCGCAGGACCGTAAAGGCCGGGAGCACCGTCTGGATGTTTCTGCAAGCCTAATCAGCAGCACGCCCCACAATCTGGATGACGAATACTTTATCCGCGATTCGTTGAACATCCTTACTCTTGGGGCGGATTACCGCTGGAACGGTCTCCACGTGGGGTACGACTACGCAAACGCCGAGGGGCGACTCTACGGCATCCGCAAGCAGGACAACAGCCTCAAGCGCTTCATCTATGCGCCTTTCTCGGGCAGCCTCCATCTGGCGGAACTCGGTTACGAGACTCCCCTGCCCAATCTGGACATTAACGCAATCGCCGCCTACGGCCAGGCGCAGCTCCATAAGGACAACTCCCGCTTTCACGAGACTCTGGCTCCCAACAGGGCGCTTCGCAATTCCGTAATGCAAGCATTGTCCTTCAGCTTTTTGCAGCAAAGCTACCGCGTCGAAGCAAACGCCGATGGAGGCCTCGGTCTCGTGGGCGTCTCCTACCACCAGACCTTCGGCGTCTCCGGGAACCTCTATTACGCCAAGTTCACCGCCGACGCCAACCTCACCTCCGAAAGAAAACAGTTCATTTCCACCGTCACAAAAACCGAAAGCCACCTGTGGGACGTGGAAAGCTTCGGCGCAATCGCAGGGATCAGCTTTAAGTTCAACTTCTGGCGCATGAAAGTAGACGCAAACGCCTACCAGCTTCTGCCCATCTACACAGACACATCCAGTTCCGGGAGCGAGTCCACAACGCCGGAATCATCGAAGCCGAATAAGTTCCATTACACCTTCGGCAACGGCATGATCTGTACCTTGAACGTGGGCTTTGATTTTTAGGATAAACTCCGCGGGATTTTAAAGTTTCGCAGGTTATACGCCTTCTTTGGGCAAGTACTCGGTCATTATGTCGTCTTTGACACAACGTACCGTTAACTTGTACGCATCGTATTGGCTTATGATTGCGGAGTAATGGTCATTTGCCGTTATGAGAATACTTTTAACAGAATCCGGTGCAAAGCGTGATGATGTCCAGAACTTCGCCTGATTTCCAACAAAATAATAATCATCGTCTAGCATGTAACCCATGGCCTTGGCATCGAACAAAAGTTCATTGGAACCAACATCTCGACCAGTCCAGGACTCCGTGGACTTTAGCATTTTGCCCACATATCCGTAGTACACGCCGTTTTCTTCAACGATCCCCTTTGAATAGTTTTCCATCATATGGGCCCATTCGTCTGCCGTTGGCAAATGGGCTCCGGGCGGGCAAGCAAAAGACGCCGCCACAGCATCAAAATATTCAACGCCATCTTCGTTGATATTTTCGGCAAACCATGTCTGGGACCCAAGTTTTACAGTCTTGTACAGTCGATTGTTGCGAGAATCCACGAAGTAACCCTTGGGCGAGTCAGGAGTCGAAACTTGGCTTATGGACGAAGAGCTAAGCACTCGGCCATTGAACTGGACATTATCGCAATTTAACTGATGACCGCCAATGTCAACGCAATACACATTCGCCGAGCTGCTGGAGGATTTTATCTCAGTAATCGTGATATAGAAATCATCGGAATCCGAGGAAATTTCTGACATGTCATCGGAACCGGAATTCGTTCCGGAGGTTTCGTCGCCACAACCAAAAAGCACCAGCGTCATAAGCAACGCAAGCAAAAATGCACTTTGTTTTTCGATTGTAAAACGGAACATATTCAACTCAACCTAATACTCGTAAATATAGGATATAATGTCCATTTCGTCGCTCAGGGGTTAGGCGAAAATGTTTGAGTGTTTTTATATTTTGGTGCGAAAGTGAGTAGCAAAATGACCGACCAGAAAGACATCGATTTCAGCAGATACTTTGAGCTAAAGAAACAGTTGGAAGA
This sequence comes from Fibrobacter sp., assembly GCA_024398995.1. Taxonomy (GTDB): domain Bacteria; phylum Fibrobacterota; class Fibrobacteria; order Fibrobacterales; family Fibrobacteraceae; genus Fibrobacter. The sequence goes on along the minus strand of JAKSIE010000063.1, from coordinate 5,412 downwards.
AGCCAGCCGCCTTTACTACAAGGAAGGCGTCTCCCCCATGAGCGACCAGGATTTCGACTTTGGCCTCAAGGAGATGGAAGCTCTCGAAAAGAAGTATCCTGAACTGGGCAACGGTAGTTCACTCACCAAAAGCGTTGGCAGCGATTTGACCAACGACTTTGCCAAGGTTTCCCATGCGGTGCCTATGCTCAGCATTTCCAATGTGTACAGCGCCGAGGAGATGGCGGATTTCGTGGAGGCAGCGGAGAAGGGCTTGGAAGAAATATTCGGTAGTAACGCTGCAAGCCTGGAACCGCGCACCGCTTCAGATGTCATCCCGGCCGACCAGCCGGGATCTAGAATCTCGAGCCAGGAACCTCGCGCCTCGAGCCTGGAACCTCGCGCCTCCAAGTGGATTTGCGAAAGAAAAATCGACGGCGTGAGCCTCAGCGTCACTTACGAAAACGGCCGCTTGAAGCAGGCGGTGACCCGCGGCGACGGCGCCCAGGGCGACGACGTCACCTTAAACGCCCTGACGATCAGCGACATTCCCGAGTACTTTGACGCAAAGAAACTGAAGATCGACCCATCGGAAATTCCCCAGGGTACCTTCGAAGTCCGCGGCGAAGTCTATATGGAGCGGGAGGCCTTTGAGCGCCTGAACGAGCAGCTGATTCTTGAAGGCAAGAAGATTTTCCAGAACTGCCGAAACACGGTTTCGGGCTCCCTGAAATTGAAGAGTGTGAACGAATGCAAGACCCGCCCCATGCGCTTTTTTGCCTACCACATTCCCCAGAGTAGGAACCAGACGCACCAGCAGAACCTGGAACAGCTGAAAAAGCTGGGCTTTAACACCAACCAGTTCTGGACCGCAGACACCGTAGACGAAATCATGAAGGTTTCCGAGACCATCGGCGCCGATCGCGACAATCTGCCTTTCGACATCGACGGCATGGTGGTAAAGCTAAACAACCTGGAACAGCAGCGCGCCTTGGGAACCACAAGCAAGAGCCCCCGCTGGGCCATTGCCTACAAGTTCAAGGCGGAGCGCGCCTACACTCCCCTGCTGTCCGTAGAATTCCAGGTAGGTCGTACCGGCGCTGTAACGCCTGTAGCCAATTTGGCCCCGGTCCGCCTGGCAGGCACAACGGTAAAGCGCGCCACCCTCCACAACTTTGATGAAGTAGCCCGCCTGGACCTGCACTTCGGCGACACCGTAGGCGTTGAGAAGGGTGGCGAAATCATCCCGAAGATTACCGACGTGAAAAAGGAACTGCGCCCCATTGGAGCAGAGCCTGTGCGCGCCCCGGAAGTTTGCCCCGAATGCGGAACTCCGCTGACTCGTATCGAAGGCGAAGTGATCCTCCGCTGCGAAAACTTGCACTGCAAGGCCCAGGTTCAATGCCTGTTCGAGCATTTTGTAAGCCGCGAGGCCATGAACATCGAAAACCTGGGGCCTTCGCTTTTGGCAAGCCTCATCGCCACAGGCAAGATCAAGCGCATCCCGGACCTTTACCGCCTCACGCAAGAGGACTTAGAAAGCCAGGAGCGCATGGCAAAGAAAAGCGCCAAGAATGTGTTCGACGCCATCCAGGCCAGCAAAGAACGGAGCCTGGAGAATCTGCTCCACGGACTCGGGATTCGTTTTGTAGGCCGCACCAGCGCCCGCAACTTCGCGAAGCACTTCCGCACGCTGGAAGCGATCCGCACGGCGCCTATGGAGGAACTCCTGAAGGTGCAGGACGCGGGCCTCGTGATTGCAAACTCCGTGTACGAATTCTTCCATACGGAAATGTACACCAACGAGGTGGACGAATTGGTAGCCCTCGGGTGCCCTACGGAATTCAAGGGCGTCGTCAAAACTTTATTCGCCGGGCAGACCGCAGTTATTACAGGCACCCTGCCTAGCATGGACCGCGACGAGGCCCGCAAGCTCATCGAAGAGAATGGCGGCAAGGTCAGCGGGTCTGTAAGTAAAAAGACCAGCTGGGTGCTGGCAGGCGAAGCCGCAGGTAGCAAGCTGACCAAGGCAAACGAGTTGGGCGTGCCCGTACACGACGAAGCATGGCTGCTGGCGCAAATCGCAGAAAACAGCGATGAATCGCAGAGCGCAGCGGAACCTACAAGCGAAAAGGAGATCCCGGCTCAGGGCCGGGATGACAATGCAGGCAAGCCCGCAGTCCAAACCAGTCTGTTTTAGTCGCTTCAGGGGATAATTTTCAAGAACACCCCTATTTTACGGGAAAATCCTCGCTTTTTCGTGTCGTTTTCCCGTAAATCATTAGTTTGTACGCACTCCAAGGCCCAATAAAAACGAAAACTAGGCAAAAAGCAAGGTTTCGCCAGCTCTATTTTGCCAAATATCATCTCAAAATCAAGGGATAAACAAGAAAATGCGCCGAAAAATCGAGAATACGCCGCGATTTTTGTTACTTTGTATAAAAAATTACGGGAAAAACCACACGTTTTTTGTGATTTTTCCGTAATTTGAGCATTTTTTCCGAAATTTGCTCTTTTGCTACTTTGAAACCTTATTCTTTACACATCTGACAGAGAATGCAAAGTTGTCAAAGTCTTCCATAGGCACAAAGTCATCCTTGGAATTAATGATATTCCAGTAGACTGCACCCATTCCGTCACCGCCCTGGGCCGCCCAGAAGTAGGCGCTTGAGCCCAGTTCCGCATACTCGCCCTCAGCAAAGCGGCTACCAGAAGGCAGCGCATCAAATCCGCTGACCGCAGAAATGGGCGCACCACCACGAGCCCAGCCTTCCTTGCTCTTCAGGGCAGAACCGATTCCTCCCCTACGCATATTCAGAGCCTTCTGGCCCAGGGCGATCCATTCCTCGTTGGTAGGCATGTGCCAACCCTCGGGGCAAATGCCCTGATGCTCCTCAAGGATTCCGCCGCTCATGGAGTTTTCGATGTAGTCCGGCTGCAGCTTCATTGCGATATGCCACGGATACAAACGTCCGTAGGAACGGCAGCGGATGTCCTTGTCCTCGTAGCAGTAGCTGCCGGGGGCCGCATAACGCAGGTTTTCTGCCATCCAGGTGTTTTCGCCAATGACAACGGTCTTGTACTTGTTGTCGTCTCGCTTGTCGTGGATCGCCGTGCTGTCGTAAAGTTCATCGTCATCCGGCGGGTCCATAATGCAGCGCAGGTAGTAAGCCTCTTCCTTGCTAACAGAATCCTGCACAAAATCGTCTTCGTCGTAGGAAAGTTTCCACACGATGGAACGTGCAGAATCCGCCTCAGAGCCAGACCAGAAGCCGGTAAACTTTCCAAAGCCCTGGTAGGCAAGTTCAGGAACCCATGTGGTATCCAGTACGCAGGAATCCGCATAGACGGTATCGGGAACTGCCCCCTCCGCGGGCAGGGCAATTTCCTTTACAATTTCAGTACAGATCTGCTTCGGTTCCGTATACGAGCGGGCGCCAAGCGCAAGCCCATTAAATCCAAAACCGTTCTCGCCGGCGATACTGTTCTCGCCTTCATCCCAGCCGCTTCGGGAGCGCAAGTTCACGCCCACTCCAACCGCATCGTCGATGTCCTTCAGGTAGGAATCCAGCCTATAGAAATCGCGGGCCGTGGGCACATGCCACCCATTGGGGCAAACACCCTTGGGCTTCACCTTGGAAATGGAATCGCGAGCCACCTTGTTATTAAATTCCTCGGAAAGCTTTACCACTGTGGTCCACGGATACAAACGGCCATACTTTTGGCAGTTTTCTTCCTTGTCTTCGAAGCAGTAGCTGCCGGGCACCTTCACATCAAAATTGTTGGCCATCCAAACCTGATCTCCGATGTGAACCGTTTCAACCTTGCGGCCCTGAACTTCAACAGTCTTTGCAACAACCTTCTGGACAGGAGCAGGAGGCTCCTTGATCTTGTAAAGCTTGTCTTCAACGCAGCGGATAGAAACCGCATTGTCCTTGCTGTCCATCACCTGCTCCAAGGTGCGGGTGTCGTAAGTCATTCGCCAGAAATAGGCGCCGCCCGCATCAAGTTCGTTAGATGCCCAGAACTGGGCCGAAGCTCCCTGGTCCATATAGGTACCGATAAAGTAACGTTCACCTGCAGGAATGGCACCGAAGCCGAACTCATCGGAACCGCCGGGCAAACGCAATTCGCGGTCCCAGTACTCCGGAGACTTAAGGCTAATGCCCACGCCATCACTCTTGCCGGTCTTACCCACGAACGCCTTCATGGTTTTCCATTCCTTATTAGAAGGGATGTGCCAGCCCATAGGGCAAATATCGTGGATTTTATTGATCTGCTTGATCTTTTTGATCGAGCGGGAGTTATAGTAATCTACCAGCATTCGGGCCATGGCCCAGTTGTACAGGCGGCCGTACTTTTCGCAGTTGTATTCCTTGCCTTCGTAGCAATAGCTGCCCTTCAGAGGGAATCGAAGGTTCTCGGCCATCCATCGTTGAGCACCGATTTGCACAGTCTTATAGACGCGGCCATCGCGCTTGTCCTTAAAATCGGGCATTTTCTCGACTTCTGCCCAAACACCGCTTGCACAAAGCAAAAACGCACCAACAAAAATCCCAATACTTTTTACGTTTACCACCCTCGATTTCTCCTTTTGAGAAAAATATAAACAAAAAAAGACCGCGACAAATCGCAGCCTCTTTAGAACAACGTTTTTGCTAGGTATTTTTTTTGACGCAATGGGTTGGATCTAGAAACTAACCTTTATGCCAAAACCGGAATGAAGATCCCAGTCACTATTGTTCAATTTATCCACACTGCTATCGTAGTGCAAATAGTATCCACCATCACCGGCATAGAAACCGGAACCCACTTCAAAATAGGCTCCCAAACGCTTAAAGAACATGTGCTGGTAACCAAAGCCGAACAACAAGCGCCAGTAATTGATAGTTCTTTTATCACGCCATTCATTTTCGCCTTCACCATACACGTTGTCGACTTTATTGTGAATCCAGTCCGATGTATGGAACGCATAAGGACCGGTCAAGCCATTAAAGCGATAAACCAAGCCAAGACCAGCCACAAAGGCTTCTAACCCACCACTAATTTTAAGTCCGTTCAAGTGGATGTTCGCTCCGAGTTTGTCATCCTTGAAAGTCTGTTCCACACCGATGCCGCCCTGAGACGAAGAGATGCCCAAGTTGACGGAAGTTGTAGCAAAAGACATAGCGGCACACAGGCCTACCAAAGCCAAAACACACTTCATTATTCCTCCTAACGATTTTTTTATGAAGTTGCTTGGAAAATACAAAACCGCGCTATACGAAAACAACTGTCAGCAAAAAATTTTGTGTCAACAAAAAAAGACCCCCGGTTATTCACCGAGGATCTTTTTAAAGCTTTAAGAGCTAGGTAATATTCTTCGCTAGGCGAATCCTATTAGCAAGCGCCCTGCCACTTCATAGCGTCAGCAACCTTGAGGAAGCCAGCGAT
>JAKSIE010000062.1 GCA_024398995.1 Fibrobacter sp. | reverse complement strand
CGTAGCGAAGTTCATTACTGAAACCAAGGGCAAGACTTTGGAAAGCATGTAATCAAAAACTCCAATCAGAGTCCTCCTAAAAAAGGCCCTCGCATCACATGGTGCGGGGGTCTTTTGGCGTGTGTTGTTGGGAGCCTTGTTTAGAATAAAAATTTTTTTTCACCCCCTTGCTTTTAGTCATTTATATTGGTAGTTTTATGCATGTCCAATCGACGGCTAGATAGCAATACCGACACCGCCAAGTTCAGGGCCTAGGTCATGTTGGCCAGGGCGTTCGACAGAGGCAAACGATGGACATCAAGATTCTGCCGCAGCCAGATGACGTGACCTGCGGCCCCACGAGCCTTCACGCGGTCTATGCGCATCTTGGCTTAAACCTTTCCCTTCAACAACTCATCTCTGAAATCGAATTCCTTGAAGAAGGCGGTACCCTCGGGGTGTTCCTGGGTATCGACGCCCTGAAGCGGGGCTTTAAGGTTACCATCTATTCTTACAATCTCAAGATTTTCGACCCCAGCTGGAGCGGCCTCAAGATGCCGGAGTTGCGCGCAAAGCTCGTGCAGCTCCACAAGGCGAAGCATGCTCCAAAACTGAAGAAGGCTATCGAAGCCTATATCCGCTTTATTGACCTGGGTGGCACCGTGGCGACCGCTGACTTGCGGGCGACCATGTTCGAGAAGTATTTCAAGAAGAACGTTCCTGTTCTTTGCGGACTTTCGGCCACGTACCTCTACGGTTGCAAGCGGGAATACACCAACGAAAACAACCGCTCTGTGTTTGATGATATCATCGGGGATCCTTGCGGCCATTTCGTAGTGCTGTACGGCCTTGATGAAAAGAAACAGTTCCTGGTGGCGGATCCGGACTGCGCAAATCCTCTTTGCGGCGGCCCTTACTACAAGGTGGATAAGTTCCGACTGATCCACAGCATTCTCCTTGGCGTCATGACCTACGACGGCAATGTTCTTGTAGTAGAAAAGTGATTAGTGATTAGTGACTAGTGATTGGTGGTTGCGGGCATTTTTCTGCAATCCTGTTTACTAGCCACTAACCACTGCATACCCAAAATTTCCTATGAAAAAATTAATTGTTGTTTATAACCCGAAGAATTGGAAGCTTAATGTACCCGGAGTAGAAGTTGTTTCTGCCCAGGACTACCTTATTTCCCAAAAGTACAACAGCGATCGTAATACCCGTGTTTTCAACCTCTGCAGGGATTACAGTTATCAGAGCAAGGGCTACTACGTGTCCCTCCTGGCGGAAGCCCGTGGTCACAAGGTGATTCCTGGCGTTAAGAATATGCGCGACTTTAAGACCACTGCGGTGATCAAGCATATTTCCGACGAAATCGACAACTTGATTCAGAAGAGTCTACATAAGTTGACGGGAACCGAATTCGTCCTGAGTATTTATTTCGGCCAGAATGTGAGCCCCCAGTACTTGGAACTTTCTCAGGAACTTTACCGTCTGTTCCAGGCGCCCCTTCTTCGCGCTAAATTCATCTTTAAGCAGAAATGGTTCATCCAGAGCATTCGCCCCATTTGTGTAGACGAAATTCCGGAAACCCACATGGAGCTGGTGAACAAGTTTGCCCAGGAATACTTCGAGAAGAACCGCTACGCCACCAGCAAGGAAGAAGACTACTTGTATGACTTGGCCATTCTTACGAACCCTGAGGAAAAGGAGCCTCCCAGCAACGCCCAGGCAATCCAGAACTTCATCAAGGCCGCCGAAGAAACGGGTTTCCGTGTGGAACTGATTACCCGTAAGGATTACCACCGCGTCGGTGAATTTGACGCTCTGTTCATCCGCGAAACCACCAACGTCAATCATTACACTTACAGTTTTGCCCGCCGCGCACAATCCTTGGGTATTGCTGTCATCGATGATCCGGATAGCATCCTCCGCTGTTCCAACAAGGTGTACCTTCAGGAACTGATGCAGGCTGCAAAAATCCATACGCCAAAGACCATTATCGCCCATTCCGAAAATCGCCACACGTTGGCCAAGGAGATCGGGTTTCCTATGGTGATCAAGTCGCCGGATTCCAGTTTTTCCATGGGCGTAAAAAAGGTGACTAACCACGAGGAATTGGAAGAGACTCTTAACAAGATGTTCGAAACCAGCGATCTTCTGATAGCCCAGGAATTTACCCCCACGGATTTTGACTGGCGCATTGGTGTGCTGGACGGAAAGCCTCTTTATGCCTGCAAATACTACATGGCAAAGGACCACTGGCAAATCTATAACTGGGCCAGCGAGGACAAGGATGAAATCTGCGGCATGTTCGACTGCCTGCCTATTGAAAATGTGCCTCATGGCGTTGTAAAGACTGCGCTTAAAATCTGCAGCATGATTGGAAACGGCTTGTATGGTGTGGATCTTAAGGAATGGAACGGCCACCCCATTGTAGTGGAAGTCAACGATAACCCCAGTATCGACGCGGGGATTGAAGATCAAGTCGGTAAAAGAAAAATCTACGCTGCCATCATGCGTTCCTTGCGCCACCGCATCGAAGACCGCCTGAACGCAGCTCAACAAAAACTACTTCAACACGAGAGAGCATTCTATCTATGAACTCCTACAAACTTTGGCAAAAATACGGCATCGAGATGGAATACATGATCGTTGACCGTGACAATTTAAATGTCCTCCCTCGTGCAGACGTGCCCCTGGGTCGTGACAAGAACGGCGAACAGCTTTCCGACGTGGAACACGGTAGCATTGGACTTTCCAATGAGCTGGTGAGTCATGTTTTGGAATTCAAGTGCGCAAATCCGGTGGACCATCTGAAGAATCTTGGTGCAGCCTTCCATAAGGAAATTGTGCTGGCCAATGAAAAGCTGAAGTCCATTAACGCCATGCTCCTGCCTAGTGCTGCCCACCCCTTTATGGATCCTGCGGAAATGCAGTTGTGGCCATACGACTGCAACGAAATCTACGAGACCTACGACCGCATTTTCAACTGCAAGGGTCACGGCTGGGCAAACCTTCAGAGCACCCACATCAACCTGAGTTTCAATGGGGATGAAGAATTCGGAAAGCTGCATGCCGCCATTCGCGCCCTCTTGCCCCTGATACCTGCCATCGCCGCTTCCAGCCCCTTCCTGGATGGAAAATATTGCGGTTACTTGGATGGCCGTATCGAAACTTACCGCCACAATCAGGATCGCGTTCCCAGCATCGCTGGCGCTGTGATTCCTGAAGCCGTATTCACCTACGACGATTACAACAAGCAGATTTTCGAGAAGGTGAAGGCGGATATTGCTCCCCACGATCCGGAACATTTGCTGAACCATTTCTTCCTCAATAGCCGTGGCGCCATTGCCCGCTTTGACCGCGGTGCCGTGGAAATCCGCCTGGTGGACATTCAGGAATGTCCTGATGCCGACATCGCCATCGCTGAATGGGAAGTGGCGGTGCTGAAGGGCCTTACCGAAGGTGCCTTCACCGGGCTGGATTCTTCCTTCGCATTGAACCGTGTGAAAAAGCTGGAGACGGACGCCCTTGCAAAAATCCTGCTGGACACTACCCGCTTCGCCGAAAAGACAATTATTCGCGACAAGAACTTCCTGCTAGCCTTCGGTATCGAAGCTTCCGAAATCACGGCAGGCGAACTCATCAAGAAAATCACCGCAAAAGTTCAGTCCAAGATTTCCGCCCACTCTCTGGCTCTTCTCCAGAAAATGTTCAACCGCGGGACTCTCGCCAGCGCCCTGGTGAAAAACGTTGGGGCAAATCCGGGACGTGACGATTTTGTCTGCGAGTATGGTCGCCTAGCCAATTGCCTTGCGGAAAATACCTTGTACGATGTAGAGTGGTAATTGCGGGGAAATAATGATTAACGATTTTAAATTGCTTGTTACTTGTGAACACGCCAGTAACAAAGTGCCTTCCTTTGCCCGGAATCTGAATATTTCCGATGAAATTTTGGATACCCATCGTGGTTTTGATATTGGCGCCTTTGATGTCTACAAGGACTTGGTCAAAAAGACGAAACCGGATTTTTATTCTGCAGGACAGTATAGTCGTCTTTTCATCGATCTGAATCGTAGTCTCTGGAATAAAACTGTCTTTAGCGAATTTTGGGAAGGCTGCAAGCCGGTTCGAGCAGACTTCGAAAGGCAATCTCCAAGGGCCTATGATAACGCTGTCGCAAAATATCAAGCTCTTCGCAAAAAGGCTTTCGCCTATTACTTGAACTACCGCGACGAAATTGAAAATTTTGTCCGTTCTGCTGAAATGCCTACTATTCATTTGGCGATCCACAGTTTCACTCCTGTGTTGAACGGAAATGAACGGGACGCGGATATCGGCATTCTTTACGATCCTAATCGTCCTTCAGAAAAAGAAATTGCCGACGTGATCATTAGTGAAATTCATGCTCGGGCTCCGGAGTTGAAAGTTCGCAGGAACTACCCTTACCAAGGGAAATCCGATGGAGTTTGCACTGCCATGCGGGAAATCTCGCCCCTTTATGCGGGATTCGAAATAGAATTCAATCAGCGCCTGTTCTAGCATTCTTTCTTGCGAAAAATTTCATATCTTTTCAAAAAGGAGATGTTATTTTTGACAGCGGGGTTGTACAATGTTCTGCAAAAAAGATATTGCAAGAAATGAATTTATGCTGGTAAGGGGCCTGGCCCACTGCGGTTACGACTGGTGGTGGCATTCCTTTACGGCGCATCATGCGGAGACTGGCGAAGAAAAGCCGTTCTTCTTGGAGTTTTTCGTTTGCAATCCGGAGCTGGGTGGTGACGAACCTGTATTTGGCCAGCTGGAAGAAAATAGAAAGGTCGGTAAGAAACCTTCTTACCTGATGGTCAAAGTGGGAACCTGGGGCGAGGATGCCCGACAACTTCACCGTTTCTTTGGATTGAGTAAAGTACGTGTTGCCTTGGGTGTTCCGTTCTCTGTTGCCGCAGGCGATGGTTCTTGCGAAGATGGCCTTGGCGCTGATTGTTTTTTGTCGGAAACGGAATCTTACGGACAAGTTAGCGTTTCAGAAGAAGATGCGAAAAATCATCCGGAATACATGAGCGACTCCGGTTCCATTAAATGGAACTTGAAGATTGATAAGCAGATTCCCTTTAATGTGGGATACGGTGCTTCGAAACCCTTTAGAACTTTGCAGCTGTTTGAAATGTTCTGGCATGTGGAGGGGATGAAATCTTATTTCTCTGGTGAGATTGAATACAACGGTGAAAAGTATATTGTGACGCCTGAGGACTGCTACGGTTACGCCGACAAGAACTGGGGCCGGGATTTCACGTCTCCCTGGGTCTGGCTTTCCTCCAACAACTTGACCAGCAAGATTACCGGCAAGAAACTGGAAAACAGTGTGTTTGATATTGGCGGTGGCCGTCCCAAGGTTGGCCCCTTGGTCTTGGATAGAAAGCTGCTCTCTGCCTTCTACTACGAAGGCAAATGTTACGAGTTCAACTTCTCAAAATTCTGGACGAATACAAGAACCTTCTTTGACTGCAGGGAAACCGAGAGCCGAATTGTATGGCATGTGGAGCAAAGCACGTGGAATACAAAAATGATTACGCATATTACCTGCGAAAAAAAAGATATGCTGCTGGTCAATTATGAATCCCCCAAGGGGGAAAAACGCCACAATAGATTGTGGAACGGCGGCAACGGCAAGGGCACCGTAAAACTCTATGAAAACGATGAGCTTGTCGATGAAATCGAAGTCAGCAATGTTGGCTGTGAATACGGGGAGTTCTGTTAGATTCCGTCGATTTCTACGACTTTCTTGTTGTTGGTGCTTCCCAGCACTACTCGTACATCGCGCTTGTGAACCTTGAAGTGCTCGGCGAGCAGTTCACAAATAGCTTCGTTAGCGGCGCCTTCCACAGGGGGCGCCTTGACTTCTACCTTGAAACTTCCGTCAGGCTGCGGCGTGACGGATTCTCGTTTGCTACGGGCGTGTACCTTGATATTTATTCTCATGCGGCCGGTCGTTCTTTGGACGGTCTTTGAGGCTGCCTTGACTAGGCGAGAACCTTGCCCATGGGCGGGTTCTGGCGCTTGGGCTGCTGTTCCAGTACTTCCAGTTCCTTCTGATCGGCTTCCATGGCGGCGAGCAGGTCTTCTTGACCGCGGATTAAGGCGCGACAACGGATGAAGTAGTTGGCACGGAGCTGCTTCAGCTGTTCAATTTCTGCACGGAGTTCCTCGGCTACCAGCTTGGTGCTTTCGACTTCGCGAACGGCGCGGGCCTTGGCTTCGGCAACGATGATTTCGGCTTCCTTTTCGGCAGTGGCCTTGACTTCGTCGACGGTGCGCTGCATGGTGACCACGGCGTCCTGAATGGTCTTTTCGATTTGGCGGTAGTAGTTTACGCGTTCTTCGGCAACCTTGAGGCGTTCGGTAAGGTCGGTGCGTTCTCTGGACATCTGTTCAAAAGCGTTTGCTGCGGTTTCCAGGAAGGCCTTGACTTCTTCAGGGTCGATGCCGCCAAAGCTCTTTTTATGGAAGTTTTGATTACGGATGTCCAACGGTGTGAGTTCCATTTTTACCTGCCGATAAAATATTGACCATTTTGGTGTTTTTTCACAATATAGTTAAAGAATTTGAGGGTGTTGCCTTGGCGACCTGGGAAAATGCCACCCTAGAACTACTTTATGAAACCTAAATGGCACTAAAAAATAAGATAAGCTTTTGGCTAAAGTAATATTTATCAAGCTATATTTTTTATCAACGGATGGGAAAACAGATGAATGCGTTAAGAAAATTTTGGAACAAGCAGGACACTTTGGAGCGTAAGCTCTTCTGGTCTACTTTGGCGGTCATTACGATCGTGGCTGTGCTTTCTGCTGTGTTCACCGTTTTTGAAAACATGAATGCGGCTGCCTCCATTGGCAGTGTGGGCTGCGCCTTAGTCTGCCTTGGCGTTGCAGCCTTCGCCCTAAAGACTTCCTGGTATTCCCAGTGCTACCTGGTGATGTGCTGTGTATTGAGCGGCCTTATGCTACCCATTCTTTTCTTGTTCTGTGGTGGGTTTACCGGCGGCATTCCTCTTTACTTTGTTGCTTCGCTTTTCTTGATAGCCTTTTCTGAACGTACATCTTACCAGGTGCTGGCTTTTGTGGTTAGCCTGGTTCTTCAGCTTCTTGTCATTGGGCTTTCCTGGGCTCATCCGGATTGGGTCCTTTCTGAACTGGGCCGCGACGATTCCTACGTAGACATGATTGTGTCCTTGATTTTTACGGGTCTGGCCGTTTATGCCACGGCAACTTTGACTGTGAGGGCCTACATGCAGGAGCGATCCAAGAATGTCAAACTTTTGGCCCGTCTGGACTACCTTTCTACCAGGGATTCCCTTACTGAAGTTTATAACCGCCGCCATATGGGCGCCTTCTTGGCGAATGTCGTATGGCTCCGCAGAAACGATTTCTACCTGCTGATGTTGAACATCGACAACCTGAAGCGTGTAAACGAAACCTACGGCCATGCCTTCGGAGACCAGGTGATCATGTCGGTGGCTCACTTGCTGGATAGCAGTGCTGATTCTTCCAGCAATGAATGCGTCGGCCGTTACGATGGTGATACCTTTATGTTCATCATCGGTGCCGAATCCGAAGTGGACGCCTACGCCAAGGCCGATAGAATCCGTAAGGGTGTCGTCCAGATGCGCTGGGAAGACAATCCCCACGTCCAGGTGACTGTCAGTGGCGGTTTTGCTGCCTGCGGCAACAGGTCCTTCCGCGACTACCGTCAGATGCTTGCCACGGTCGAGGAACTGATGCGTTCTGCCAAGTCTCAGGGCAAAAATCAGATTCGAAACATGGTGGAAAATTAAAGGTGTTAATAGAGTGTTGATAAGTTGAAAGGGTGCTGGGGAATGCCTTGTTACGGCGCAAAAAGTCGTTTTTAGGCGGGAACTACCCCTTGATTTATCTCGAATAATTACTAACTTTGCAAACCGAAAAATTTTTGACTTTTAATAAAGGTTACTACAATGAAAAGAACATTCCAGCCTCACAATCGTAAGCGCGTCAACAAGCACGGTTTCATGACTCGTATGGAAGACCGTTGGGGTCGTGCTGTCTTGAGCCGTCGTCGTGCCAAGGGCCGCAAGCGCTTGACCGTTAGCGATACCGTCTACAAGAAGTAATTTGGGAATTGGCGAGTGGCCAGTCTACGTTCTTATAGGCTGCCCAACCAGCCCGCTTACCGGCAAGTAGCCGTCCAAGGGAAGTTTGTCCGCGGTTCATCGTTTTCGATGAGGTGGATTGACAGTCCGGACGGTTTTTGTCGTTTCTGCTTTTTAGCGAAAAAGAAAAACGGCAACGCCGTATACCGTAACAGGTGCCGCAGACTGCTGCGACCCCTGTTTTATAATATGGTGCCAAATATTCAGAAGCCTGTATGGGCAATGATTATTGTGAACGACAAGGCTGACGAGGTTACCTCGGAACGCTTCCGCGAGACTGCGGAAAAGATTTTCAAGAAGATGGAATGGACCCATGCCCCAGAAGGAAAGCTCGAAGCTCTCTAACGTATTGGGCGGGGTTCGCAAGGTGGCCGAAGATATCCTTATTGCGCCCATTCGCATTTACCAGAAGATTCACCCTTATTTTTTTCACGGGGTGTGCCGCTTTCATCCCACATGCTCCCAGTACGCGATAGAAGCTATTCGGGTTCATGGAATTTTTAAGGGCCTTGGATTTGCTATTTTTAGGATCCTTAGATGTAATCCGTTTTGCAAAGGTGGTTTCGATCCCGTGCCGCCTAAAAAGGAAAAGAAATGAAGAAAGATACCATTATTGGCACCGTTCTTATTGTCGCCATCATGATTTGGTGGATGACCTCCAACTCCGCCAATGCCGAAGCTGCTCGCAATGCTGAACTGGCAAAGAAAGCTGCCGCCGATTCCGTAGCAGCCCTCCAGGCTGAAAAGTCCGGCTCCGCAAACTCCCTGGTGCTTCCGGTGACCGGCAATACCGAGCTGAAGGCTGCTCCTGTTCTGGGTGGCGATGCTCCCGCTGCAGAAGTTGCCGCTGAAGGTGCCTCTGCCGATTCCGCTGCTCCTGCCGCAGAGGCTCCCGCTGCAATTGCCCCCCGCACGGTATCCGTGGAAACCGATAAGTTCACCGTGGTCCTTACCAACAAGGGTGCTAAGATCCAGAGTGTTATCGTCAAGGCTCTGGCTGATTCCGCAGGCAAGTTCCCGGAACTTATCCAGGATACTGAACTTGGTGCCTTGGACCTGAAGCTTGGTCCTGTGGACTTGAGCGAAGTTCTTTTCGACGCAGGTAGCGCTCCTGAAAAGATTGTTGTTGAAAACGATGTTACTGTTGAATTTGTCTTTACCGATGCTAACGGCAACAAGGTTATCCGTTCCTATGGATTTAGCAAGAATGGCGCCGCTATCCGTCAGGTTAACAAGTTCGTTGGTTTCCGCGTAAACGATTACGAGCTCTCTTGGAAGGGCGGCATGAAGGAAACTGAAGAACTTCCCAAGGGCAGCACTGTCAACGCTGCTGGTTACTTCTTCAGCGAAGTGGTTTATAACAATACCGATTACGTAGAACGTGAAACCATCGGCGATTCCTGGACTTTGGATGATGGCAAACTTCTTTGGGCAGGTCTTCGCCGCAAGTACGCCGCTATGACCGTCCAGTTCGACGCTCCTACTCGTGCAGTTGTGAAAGCAAAGAAGTTCAAGGTCATGGACAGCGAATCTGATCCGGGCACTTATAGCCTTGTTGTGAAGGACGAACT
Source organism: Fibrobacter sp. (assembly GCA_024398995.1). Taxonomy (GTDB): domain Bacteria; phylum Fibrobacterota; class Fibrobacteria; order Fibrobacterales; family Fibrobacteraceae; genus Fibrobacter. The sequence continues at coordinate 4,565 of JAKSIE010000062.1, read as the reverse complement.
CCGTGCCGATTCCCTGGCTTACAACTTCATGGTTCTCCCGCTGCAGTGGGACGAAGTGGAAGCCTATGGTGTTGGTTATGAAAAAATTATTGCTACCGGTTCCTCCTGGTTCCCCGGCTCTCGCGTCTGGTTTGTTTGGATCTGCAAGATGCTCCTTAAGCTCTTGAATCTCTTCTACTCCATGATCCCGAACTACGGTGTGGCAATTCTTCTTATTACTGTTCTTGTTCGCGGTATTACAACTCCGTTCACCGTTAAGCAGTTGAAGTCCACCAGCGCCATGAGCAAGCTCAAACCCCAGCTGGACGAAATCAACGTGAAGTACCGTAGCGATCCTCAGAAGAAGCAGGCCGCTATCATGGAACTTTACCAGAAGGAAGGTGTGAACCCCATGGCTAGCTGCACTGGCGGCTGCCTCCCCATGCTGATCCAGATGCCGGTGTTCATGGGCTTGTTCTTCGTGCTTGGCCGTGCGGTTGAACTTCGCGGCATGCCTGCATTCCTCTGGATTACCGACTTGAGCAAGAGCGACGTGATTATTGAAGCCATCAAGATTCCGTACCTCATGCCCAATGGTATTACGCTGCTCCCGATTATCATGCTGGTAACCATGATCTTCCAGACCAAGGTGACCATGCAGGGCAACGCTGGCATGGATCCTGCCCAGCAGAAGATGATGATGTGGATGATGCCTGCAATGATGTTCTTCTTCAGTGCAGTGATGCCTTCCGGCCTTGTGCTCTACTGGACTATCTCCAACGTTTGGACCATCGTTCAGTACAAGATTCTTCATCGCAACATGGACAACAATTCTACCCCCAAGACCGTGAAGGGTAAGAAGGTCCAGGACGCTCAGATCGTCAAGTAAGACCCGATGTGAACGTCGTGCGGATTGCGCAAAAGAAAAGCTCCCGGAAATCTCCGGGGGCTTTCTTTATATTCTAGAGGAAGTGTTGCCTACTTGAACTCGTCACCGGAAAGTTTTTTCCCGAGTAACTTGTACTTGGCCTTGATGGCATTTTTGATGACTGGCCATCCGATTTTTTCGAAGGGCTTTTCCCAAAGCTTGTCGGCAGCTTGCTTGACTTTACCGCCAATGGTCTGGGGCAACCATTCTTCCTTGAAATCGGGTGCAAGACCCGCATCCTTGATGAGCTTGATGTAGTCGGCGTTCAGGGCGCCGTAAGCACCTCTACGGATAAAGTGGATCTTTTCCTTGACGTCGAAACGCTTTTGCAAGAGCTTACGCTTGATGAAGCCCGCGCCCTGACCGATGAGGTCCTGGTAGGCGAACATTACCTGGGTGTCGGTGTTGTACAACGCTGCCATACGGACTTCGGCTTCGTCAAAGGTATCTGCAAGGCCGATTTCCAAACGGCGCACCACATCGTAGAAGGTTGCCTGCTCTGGGGTTTCTAACAGGTGAGTGTAGAACGCGCCGAGTGCCTCTTGCTTGATATAGAGGAAAAAACTCTGCAAATGGGGGCGCACTTCGTCGTTCTGCGTCAAGGAAACTACATCAGCACTACTTGCTTCTGCACGACGGAAAAAGTCTGCAAAGTTGTTCTGGAAGTAGACAATGGAATCGTTTATTAAAAGGAGCCTTTCGATGCTATTGAAAGAAACGATTCCGTTCTTTCCGTTGACGGAGTCCTTCATAAAACGACGCCACATACCGAAGTCGAAACCGCGGTTTTCCGTAAGGTATAGGGAAATATCATTGTCTCCAAGGAACTGCTTTGTTTCGTCGGAGAGCTCGCGCTCGTTTGTCAAAAGAACAACTTTGAAATCTGTTTCTGCAAGATGTTTTAGCGCAAAACGAACGTAACCGGGGAGGGTATCCCCAGTCTGATAACTGGCGTAAAGTACGACTTTAGATGAATTTGCCATTATTTTCTTCCGCTGCGACCACGTCCACCGCGTCCCTTGGCCAGCTTTTCACCGTATGCCTTGGCGCCTGAGGACTTGCCACCTTTGCTGTTAGATTTTCCACGTCCATTGCGAGGTTCCTCGTCACGGGAACTGCGTCCGCGACCACCACGAGAATTGCGACCGGTACGTTCAAAACTGGGTGCGTCCATGTCTGAATCACGGCGGCCCTTGCGGCCGCGGCCTCGTGTGCCTGCAGAAACGTATTCGGGAACGTCGTCATCGAAGTCGGGCTGACTAACGTAGCCCATGGCTTCTGCTGCTTCGGCACGGTCCATGCGTTCATTGAAGTTGCGTGCGTCTTCGTCTACGTCGCGACGGGTACGGCGGTTCTTCTTGGGCTCGGGAGAAAGCTTCTCGATGATGGAGAAGTCCACCTGGCCACGGAGCGGGTCCACACGGAGCAGCTGTGCCATCACCTTGTCGCCACGACGGAAGGTGCGTCCACTGCGTTTACCGAATGCAAGGCCTTGGTCGGCGTTGAATACGTAGAAGTCGTCGCCAGCGATATCGCGGTAGCGGCAAAGGCCTTCAGCGATAGGATCCTCGATGGAGAGGTAGATGCCCCATTCCTCGATGCCGTTGACAGTGGCCTCAAAGTTATCGCCGATGCGGTCCTTCAAGAGCCATGTGGAGCAGACCTTGATGGCCTGGCGTTCCACCTTCATGTTCTTGATTTCGTTGGCGGAAATCAGGTCGCAGACATCGATGACGCTTTCTTTGCGTTCCGCAGAAATTTCCTTGCCCTTGCGAGCCAGCTCACGATGGCACCACAGGTCCGCATAACGGCGGATGGGAGAAGTGAAGTGGCTATAGTCCTGCCAGTTCAGGGCGAAGTGCCCGAAACTGTTGGAGTCGTAGTGGGCCTTCTGCATGGAGCGAAGGATTCGATTAGTCAAGGTTTCGTCGTCACCGGCTTTCTTTACCAAATGTTCGTAAAGCTTGAAGGCGGTGGGATTCAAGTTGGTGTCGCCACTGCGGGGCTTGCCCAGTTCGCGAAGCATCACAGGAGAACCCTGGAACAGGTTGGGGTACATGTAGTACAGTTCCATGATGTCCTTGGTATCCGGGGCTTCGTGAATACGGTAGATGCCCTGGAGGCCGCGCTTCTTCAGTTCCTTGGCGCAGCAGTTGTTGGCGATCAACATACATTCTTCAACCCAGGAGTTGGAGATGTCTGTTGTGCGGGGATAAATGTCGGTAGGTTCGCCAGCTTCGTTGAAGTGGCATCCCATTTCGGTAGACTTGAATTCCAGCTGGCCGTCCTTGGTGCGGTTTGCTTTCAGCTTGGCGGTTACATCGGCAAGTGCGATGAGATCCGGGTCGCCTTGCTCCCAGAGAGCCTTTGCCTGCTGGTAGGTGAGAGAGCGGGTAATGCGGACGATACTGCGATGGAAATCCCAGCTCAGAACGTTGGCGTCCTTGTCCAGCATAATCATGCAGGTGTGGGCGCAACGGTCCACATCTTCGTGCAAGGAGCAGATGTCACTGGAGAGTTCGTCGGGAATCATGGGCACGGCGGTCCAGGGCAGGTACTGGGTGTAACTGCGTTCCAATGCTTCTTCGTCCAGTGCGCTGCCCTCGGGAACATAGTAGCTTACGTCTGCAATGTGCACGCCCAGCTTGTAGCCGCCATCCGGTGTGCGTTCCACGGAAATGGCGTCGTCATGGTCCATGGCGCCTTCGGGGTCAATGCAAAGGATGGTGGTCTTGCGGTAGTCCACACGGCCCTTGAAGTCCTTGGCGGTAGGTGCCTTGAGGCCCTTGACGTAGTCCTGAATTTCCTTGCTGAAACCCTTGGGAAGGTTGGCTTCTTCCATGAACTTCTGGGTGATTTCCTTCCAGGTCATGGTGATGAGATCTGCGGAGTGGTCCACCTTTGCAAGGTAGCTGTGCTTGAGGCGCGGGTGAGGATACAGGGTGAAGCTGATGACTTCGCCTTCCTTGCCAGGGGCCTGACGGCGGTGGCACATCTCAAATTCTTTTTCGGTTTCCAGTTCGGTAACAACCCAGTCTTCGGGGCCGGTCTGGTGGAGAACACCGCGACGGACGCGGGTGCTCTTGTCCTCGGTCTGTCGGCGGCTACGGGCACCGGGGCGACGGTTGTCGTCGCCACCTTGCTCTGCGACTTTCTTCAGACGCTTTTCGCGTTTTTCTTCAAGAGGCTCGCCATCGCCAATCTGGTATTCCTTGTGATTGGTACGCTTGAGAATGCCCTGTTCCACCATGTCGGCCAGGAGCTGCTTAAATGCCATTTTCTGCTTTTTGGGGAGGCCAAAGGCAGCGCGGATCTTGCTGCCAACTAAGGGCTCTTCACGAAGTAAAGCGACAATCTGTTCTTCAGTAGGTAACTGCTGTGCCATTTTAAGCCTCCACAAAATCCTAAAAAACACGGGACAAGTCCCGTTTTAAATATTTACCATAATAACATATATAATGTTATTCGGTATTGCGTAATTTTTAGCGAAAAAAAGAAAAATAATATTCCAATGTGGAATGAACAATCCCCGCAGGAGTGACGGAAAATTTTGAGGGGGTGGAGCCCCCTTGCGTCACTTAGTCATCTAGCAAGACCTAAGGTGAACAAGGCAGTTCTATTATGCTGACGGGGGTAGGTTGAAGGGGGCTGTGCCCCC